>JANYBS010000162.1 GCA_025360715.1 Candidatus Eiseniibacteriota bacterium
CGCCGACGTGACGGGCTCCGCGTACATCTACAAGCTCACCGCCATCGACGTGCACGGGAATGAATCGCCGGTGGCGATCGCGCAGCCCACCGGCACGCTGGCGGTGGATGGCGCGCTGCCGCGCGAGCTGGCGTTCGCGCTGGCCTCGCCGAACCCCGCACGCGCGGGCGCCGTGATGCGCTTCGCGCTACCGAGCGCCGCGCACGTGAGCATCGCGCTGTATGACGCCGCAGGCCGTCAGGTGCGCGAGCTGGCCAACGGCGAGTTCGCCGCAGGCACGTTCACGCGCGCGTGGGATGGCAGCGACGCCGCGGGCGCCGCAGCGCCCAGCGGGCTCTACTTCGCCCGTATGCGCAGCGGCGGCCGCGTGCTGAACGCGAGGTTCGTGCTCACGCGGTAGGCACTCACAAGCGTCTCGAAAGGCCGTCCGCGCACACGCGCGGGCGGCCTTTTGTGTGAGAGGCCCCGAAATCGTGCAGAACGCGCGGGTGATCTCGCCCGAACGCATCACGTGTTGCACAACAAGCCGACTTTGGCTTGTGCGCCCTTCGGCGCACGGAGACCATCGTGTTCACACACATGCCTCACCCGGTCGTACGGCCCCTCGGCGGCCGGGTGAATACCTCCCGCTCGATCTCTCTTGGAGGCTCCATGCACCATCGTCACCGCTTTGCGCTCGCTGCGCTCACCGCGACTCTGGCGCTGCCCCTTGTGGCGTCCGCTCGCGATTCGGCCCCGCTGCCGGCCGCGCAGGTCGCCGGCGCGCGGCTGATCAGCGTGACGCCCAAGGACGGCGGCTGCGTGGCCGGACCCACGGGCCCGAATGTGGAAGCATGGGACGTGCAGCCCGGCAAGACGTACACGGTGACGATCGATCACGTGACCGACTGCGCGAACGGCGGCACCGATGCCACGATCCAGCTCATCATCAAGAGCTCGTCGATCGGCAACACCGTCGTGACCGCGAACAAGACCGCCACGGGCACGTACGCGTTCGACTACCCGATGCCATTCAAAGCGTGCGAGACGAGCCCGATCCAGTACTGCACCACGAATGGCGCGGCGAACACGGGCTTCACCGTGGGCCGCCACGACACGGGCACGTCGCAGTCGCACCTGCGCGCGTCCACGTTCGGCGCGAACTGCTCGAACCCCACGCCGATCGCGTGCGGCCTCACGCCGACGCAGCAGAGAACCTGGGGCGAGGTGAAGCAGTTCTATCGGTAGACCCGCGCGATCCTCCCCGGCATATGGAACGGCCCGCGACCTTCGGTGGTCGCGGGCCGCTGTGTTGGTGAGCGTAGCGAGCTACTTGAGGACAGCGACCCGGCGGATCCGCGACTCGGCACCCTGGCTCAACCTCACAAGGTAGAGGCCCGGCGTCACCTCGGCGCTCAGGTCGAGCACCACCACGTGCCGCCCGGCGGTGAGCGAACCGAGTTCCTTGCTCGCTATGCGCCGGCCCGCCACGTCCAGCAGTTCGAGGCGCGCACCAGCCGGCCGCGTGAGCACGATGTCGGCGGACAACCGCGAGCCGCGCACGGGATTCGGGCTGAGCGCAGCGAGCGCAAAGTGCAAGGTGGACTCGCCGCCCACATCGGCGACCGCGGTCACCAACGAATACGACCCGGCGTTCCCGTGGATATCTACCGCAGTGAGCTTGTAGCGGGCGCCTGGCGAACCAGCGGGATCGAACAGATGCGTGAGCGCGGTGTGGCCGACGAGGTTCGCGGGCGAGGGCACGAAGCTCGAGTCCGCACCCCGGTACACGCGGTACTCCCACAGGTCCGCTTCGGAGTTCGGCTGCCAGGAGACGTTCATACCTCCCGGGGCAGCCTGCGCGAGGGGCGAGTGCGGGGCGAGCGGCGGCAGATTGTCGACCGAGTAGCCGCTGTCGGGCTTGGAGAACCAGCTCTGTCCCAGCGGCGTGCCATGCGCCATGACCATGAACAATGTGTAGCGAAGAACGCCGGGCAGCGAATCGGTCGTGGTGTGCGCGAGATAGCTGTACTTGGGTGTATGGAACGCAGGCAGTGAGCCCACGTATTCCCAGAACCGCGTCGTGTCGGGGTCGGCCACGTCCACGATCGTCCCCGGCTTGAG
>JANYBS010000184.1 GCA_025360715.1 Candidatus Eiseniibacteriota bacterium
CGCATGCGACACTGTCGCATGCGCATCGCCGCTCGTCATCTTCGCAAGTGTGCTACCGCACGATCGTCACACGCCGGTTCGCGATGGTGCGACCATCGACTTCGAGGCTCACGAAATACATGCCCGCGCGCACCCGCGCGCCGTCGTCGCCGCGCACATCCCAGAGCGCGCGGTGCTCGCCCGCGGCGAGCGTGCCCACGTCGATCGTGCGGACGCGGCGGCCCGCCAGGTCATGGACGGCCAGGCGAACCTGCGCGGTGTGAGCCAATGCGAAGTTCACCTGCGCCCCGCTGGTGGCGGGATTCGGGCCGATGGCCTGCAGGACGTCATTCTGCGGCGTATGCGGATCGCCCACGGCGGTCGAGCCGGTGAGCTGCGCCGCGAAGCTGGAGTCGGCGCCACAGCCGCTTGACCAGACGGCTTGGTAGTAGCCGATGTCGTGGGCGGTGACGTTCGTGATGTTGAGCACGTCCGTCTGCGAGCCGCTGATGGTCGAGCCGAAGCCCGTGGGGCCATCGGCGAGTGCGCCGCCATTGAAGGCCCAGTGGATCGCGTTCGAGCAACTGATGCAGGTGTCGGGCACGGCGGTGAACGACACATGGTCGCCCATGTTCGCGGTCACCGACGAAGGATTCTGCCGAAACTGCCGCAGACCCGTTTCGTCGAACTCTGCGTAGACCGGCGAGCCGACGAACGCGCCACCCTGCACGTTCACGAACGTGCCGCCGGTGTGGATCAGGTTATGGTAGTGCGACAGCGCGAACACATTGTTGTCCGTGCCGCCTGCCGCGTCGTGCCAGGATCCGTCCCAGTAACCGATATGGCCGTGCGACAGCCCGCCGATGGCTGTGAACTCGCCACCCGCGTAGAGCCGCGCGCCCGTCGAGTGCAACGCACGAACGGCGCCGTTCGCGCCGCCGCTGCCGAGCAGGCTGTACGCGGCGCCGTCGTAGGCGGCGATGTTCGGCGAGCCGCCGAAGCCCGGATACGCCCCGCCGATCATGAGCAGATTGCCGTGCTGCTCCAGCGCATAGACGCTGCCGCCGAAGAAGCCTCCGTTGTTGCTCCACGCGGTGCCGTTCCAGCGCGCGAACCCGCCCGTGGAGACGCCGCCGCAAGTCGACATCGTGCCGCCCACGTAGAGTGCGCCGTTGAATACCTTGAGCGCATAGACGGGCCCGTCGGTGCCGCCAATGGATTCCCACAACTTGGTCGTCTCGTTGAACCGCGCGATGAAGTTGACCGTGGTCGCGCCCGACGCGGTGAAGTCGCCCGCGGCGTACACCTGGTTGTTGAACCGTTCGATCGCGCGCACGCGGCCATTGAATCCCGAGCCCATGGCGACCCACGCCGGGGTCTGGAAGATGAAGTCGCTCTGGGTCCACCGCGCGATGTTGGTGGCAGCGACACCGCCCGCGTGACCGAAGGTGCCGCCAGCGACGAGATTCGACGACGTCGCGACGCCGATACCGCTCGTGTAGTTCTTAAGTGCGTTGACCGGGCCGTCCATGCCCTTGCCGAACGGCCGCATCACGCCATTGTCCGTGTAGACGATCTGATGGGCTTCGGCGAACGTCGGCAGATACTGATGGAAGTCACCCGCCGAGACGACGCCGCTGAACCACGGAACCATCGCGTTCACGACCGTCGCCGAGCCGCCGCCGAAGGTGCCCCAGCTATTGCCGTCCCAGCGCGCGATGCGGTTCGCCAAGCGGCCGTCAGCGGCCGTGAACGCACCGACGTCGATGAGCTCGTCGTTGAAGATGGCCAGGTCCTCGGTCGTGCCCGAGATCCCGCCCGCGAGTCCCGTCAGGCTGGTGCCATCGGTCTGGAAGACTCCGTTGGCCGGACCACCCGTGCCTGTCGTCGAGGAGCCGCCCACGTACATCGCGCCGGTCTTCGCTGTGATCGCGTTGAGCACGGTACGCACGAACGTGGGGCTCTGGTGCCACGCGCTGCCATTCCAATTCGCGATGAATGACGACGGCTGGCCACTGACCGTGGTGCCGCAGATCGCGTAGAGCAGGCCGTTGAAGGGCTGGAAGCCCTTGAAACCGGCGAAGAGACCGCCGTTCATGGACGACCACGCGCTGCCATTCCATTGGGCGACATTGTTCACGGTCACTCCGCCCGCCGTCGTGAATCCGCCTCCGGCGACCAGGTTGCCGCTCCACACCGTGAGCGCCGAGACCCCACCACTGGTGCCCGCACCGAGTGCATGCCACGACGTGCCGTCCCACGCGGCGATGTTGCTGGCAGGCGATCCACCGGCTGTCGAGAACGTACCGCCGACGATGAGCTCGCCGTTGTAGACCGTCATGGCGACCACGTAGGCCGCCGCCGTGATCCCGCCGCCCAACGGCTGCCACGAGGAGCCGTTCCAACGCGCGATCTCGTTCACCGGGCTCCCGCCTGCCGTGGCGAGCGTTCCCGCAGCGATCAACTCGCCGTTGTAGACCGTCATGCAGTAGATGGTGCCGGACAGGCCAGTCCCGAGGGCGTTCCACGTTCCTGTCTCGGGCGAGCGCGCCGCGATCCCATCGCACGGGGTGCCTTGCACGGCATTGAAGCCGCCCGCGATCACCAGCTGGGACTGCAGCGGACCTGCGCCATCGGGATCCCAGGTCGTCTCGCAGATGAGCGTCCCATTCGCGCCATTGACGAGGAAATCGCGCCAGAAGGGACCATAGGTCCACTGCGAGCAGTCGGCGGCGGCGATACCCGCCAGGGTCAGCAGCAGGACGAGCGCGAAGAGCGCGGTTCGCAGGAGTCGCACAGAGCCTCCGGGTTGCAAGGGCGGTCAAGGGCCGGACAGTGGAGGCAAGCAGCACTGTCCGTGAGGGAGCGCGAGCGTCCCGGCAGGGAACGGGGGCGCTCAATCCCTCTTACGTCCGGGCGGCGCGGGGCGAACAGAAGGCGCGGCGAAGGGCGCGGCGAAGGGGGTCACGATGCCGATGCGGCGAGGGGCCCGTATTTACGGCGATGCCGGACCAAGGCGGCCTGTCGCCGCGGACGACATGGCCTTCGAACCTGTCGCGGAAAGGCGTTCTTGACGACATGACGCTGCCGAGCGACGGCCGAGGGGCGTGTACGCATGACGCGATCCGGGTGCGCCATTGGCGCTGGACGATGCGGCCGGTATCCGGCTCGAGCGGACTGGGCTGGGCGCTGTCCGTGAGGCGGCGGAAGCGCGTCTGCTTGTATTCGGCGCGCCGCAGTTCGGACCAAGCGAATAACAACCCGCCATCCGGGCCGACGACCGTGCCGTGGGCGAGCACTGTGGCTTGTTTGTGAGAGACCTCGAAGAACCTGCCGCTCACCTGCCCCCGGTCCTCGCAATTGATGAAACGCGAGTAGGATCAGTGGCCCAGTGCCGACTTCCAATTCTCCACCAACGCGACCGACGGCGACCGCGGAGCGCCGTCAGGGACGAGGACGAGGAACTTCTTGCCGTCCGGCGCCGGGCAGATGCCACGGCAATCGTAAGGGATATCGAAGAGAGGCTCGTCGTCGCGGACAATCCATCGGCCCCCGGCATGTTCAAGTCGAATCGACCGCACGGTGCGCTCGTTCGCCGCGATGTAGATCAATTCATCTCCCACCAACCAGAGCGCGTGCCTCACTCCGCCCGTGGAGAGCTCGCAGCCGTTCGACGTGATCTTGATGGCCTGGCTGCGTACGGGAAACGTATCGAGGTAGATCTCGGGCGTACCGGTCGGATTCGAAACCAATGCGACGGTATGGCCATCGGAAAGTAATACGGCGTCTGTCTCATCGGCGGACGTAGCCGCGTAGGAGTTCGCTGTGCCGGCTGCGAGCGCCACGCTCACGAGATCGACAGAAGACTTCGTGAACGCGCCGCCGAGCATCACCCGGGTCTGATCCGGGGTCTGGAATACGGGCCAACACTCGACTGTACTTGTGTAGAGATCACGATGCGTACTGGGATCCAGCGGATCCATCTCGCGAACGGTGGCAACTCCACTCTTGGTGCCGGACATGTAGATCACGTGATCGCCCCGGGCGGACCAGATCGGCCAACTGTTCCACTGTTCGGGACTCGTCAGTCGCCTCTGTGCGCCAGTTTGGAGATCCAGACTGATCAACCATGTCTCTCCTCCCTGCACGCGCCGAGCGACGGCCAGGCGGCCCGAGGACGAGATGATCGGTGCGATCGCGTGCGGTTCAAGCTTCGCGACCATCCGCCCCGGCAGGCCGTGCCGATCGTACCAGCAGGCTGCCACCAGACGGTCATCCGACGGGATATAGGCGGCGAATCGCGACGTTACGGAGACCAGGGGATCCATAGGATCTCCGGACCGCTCGGGGGCGTCGGGAAGCGGAACGGGATCTCCGATGAGAGCGCGTCCCGAAGCTTCGACTCGCTGCGCGAAAAGCGCGCGGTCGCGGGCGAAGATGAGCCAGTCTCGACCGTCGCACCGCGGTGCGTGGTGCGCTCGCATCAACGGATGTGTCTTCTCGCCGTCCACAGATCCGACTCGTATCTCGAAGCTGGACGGAGCCACCTCGGGCGTCACTGCGAAAGTAAAGTGCCGGCCGTCGGGCAGAAAGTCAGGCCATACATGGCTGATCTCGTGCAGGGCCGAATCGATCCGAGTGACCGCGCTGGGGGTGCCGCCGTTCTCGGAGACTCTCATGACCGGACCCGTACCACTCGCGAAGACGATCCAACCGCCTCGGCCCCACGAGCCGCCGGCGAAATCCGGCACGCGACAGATGGTCTGGGGCAGACCGCCCTCGAGACCCAGGCGCACGAGCCGTCCTTCACTCGAGACGAATGCGATGTTGCGCGAGTCTGGGGACCAGAAGGGCATCTGTGCGCCCTCCGATCCGCGCAGCGTCGTTGCGTCACGCTCTCCGATCCGGCGCAGATAGATTATGGTTGAGGTGGCACCAGAATCTGCCACTACGACCGCAAGCGTTCGCCCGTCGGGTGACAGTGCCATGTTGTAGCGCTGGAGCACGGACTGACCGGACATGCCAAACACGATCTCCGCCCTGACGACAGAATCGGGCGAGCCGACACTCCCAAGGTTGCCCAGCCGCATCGCGCCACCGACTGCGAGCACCACAGCGAGCACGGACCCCGCTGACCACGCGATCCAGCGTCGAGGATGTGCGGACTTCACTCCGGGAACCGCAGCCGCGGGCGGCGACCCCTTCACACCGGAGGAAGAATCGCCGCTCGCGATCCAGCGCAGTTCCCGGGCGACGTCGCCGGCGCTCTGCCAGCGTTCATTCGGATCCTTGGCTAAGCACGTGAGGATGAGGCGATCGAGCGCTGGCAATGTGAGCGGAACAAGTTCGCGAAGTGCCCTCGGCTCATCGCGCATGATCGCGCTGATCAAACTGGCGGTGGTCATTCCCTCGAACGCCCGCGTGCCTGTCGCCATCTCGTATATCGTTGCGCCTAGTGCCCAGATATCCGATCGCGCATCGGCCTCGCGGCCTTCGAGTTGCTCCGGCGCCATGTAGTGGAACGTGCCCACGAGCTGACCCTCGCTCGTGATCGGCGCCGATTGTGTCGTCATGCGGCTCGCGACGTCCGCTCCGATCGGCGAACGAAGCGTGCGGGCAAGTCCGAAGTCCATCAGCTTCGCGCCAGACTTTGTCAGCATGATGTTGCCGGGCTTCAGGTCGCGATGCATAAGGCCAGCCCGATGCGCACTCTGAAGAGCGTCTGCGATCTGGGAGCCGAGGAGAAGAGTCTCGTGCACAGGCAGCAGCCCGCGTTGCAGCCGCGCAGCCAGGGTTTCGCCCTCCACGAGCTCCATCACCAAGTAGTCCGTAGAGCCTTCTCGCCCGACATCGTGAAGCGTGCAGATATGAGGGTGATTGAGCGCGGCGACCGCGCGCGCCTCGCGCTCGAACCGTGCACGCAGCTCATCAGTGGCAGCCGCTTTCGTGGCGAGCACTTTGACAGCGACGTCGCGCCCGAGGCGGGTGTCGCGCGCCCGATAGACTTCCCCCATGCCACCTGCGCCGAGTGGCGAGATGATCTCGTATGGGCCCAACCGCGTGCCGGAAGCGAGCGCCATCGTGCCTCTCGATAGGGAAAAGGAATGCTTGAAGCCGAAAGTCTATGGCAGGGCGGCATCGCGCTTCAAGCCACTGCCTCTCGCAGTTCATGCCACACTCGAAGTCGCCACAGTCGCCGGTGACCAAGGCCCCGGCGGCCGAACCAGCCGTCCACCATGGATCTGTATCAGCTGGGGACGAGCGGCCATATTCCCTGCGTCTTCCCAGCCATGACCCTTCCTTTGAGCGGACCGAAGCCGCGGTCGGATCTCCCCACGCAGGAGTCCTGCCTATGAAACCACGCACATTCGACCCTCGCGCCGTGTGCGCGTGCTTCGTGCTTGCTTTGGCCTTCGCCTTGGCGGCGCCGGCGCAGGCCACGTCCTCGATCGTGGCGCCCCACTCGCGGCCCCGGACACACTGCGCATGTGGCGACAGCTCGGCGTGGTCGACGCGGGCGGCCAACTCACGGGCCGCGGTCATGTGTGCAGGGCAACTTGCTTCTGAACGAGCGTGTCGCGCCGGCCATGGCGCAGGCCGACGAGCGGGCGCGGGGCGACCTCGCGGACCGTCTGGTCGCCGCGATCGAAGCGGGACTGCGCGAAGGCGGCGTCGGCGTCGGACACGCGGCCGCGGCGCGCTCGCGGGCACCCTCCGATGGCGCCCGTAACTCCGCGATGCGATTGTGGCAATGCTACGCCCGCATCATCAGTTTCGCAACCCGCCCCCCGGGCAGACTCATAGTGACACGCTCTCCCTTCGGGTACCGGTTGGCGAGACGATGGCAGGCATTTGCCCGGGGCTGTCTAACGGCTGCGCGAATCTGCGTCGGCTGATCCGAGGGAAGGGATCCCCGAATCACTCCCAGGCCGGCTTGCCTCCGTGGCGCAGGCACGCGAATGCATAGGTATGCCTTGCGCGTACTGCCTGGGGCCAGTCCCTCGTCCGATCACCCGGCAAGGACTCCCTTCCCCCCTCCTCTGAAGCCACCCCGACGCCTCAAGGACGACGGGCGACTTCGCGAGCACCCTCGAGACTTCGCGCTCTTTCCTCAAAACAACGAACGGGCGCGAGGCTCTTCGCCCCGCGCCCGCATGCTTTGACGATCCTCGTGGAGGCTGGCCTGCAGTGCGCTCGCTGCTTTGCCTACGCCGCCGGCCCGCCCGTGACGCTGTCGGCCAGCACCGTCGCTTTGTTGTTCGAGACCTCGAAGAACCCGCCGCTCACCTGCCAGCGGTCCTCGGCGCCGCCCGCGTGGCGCACTTTCAGAGTGCCCGAGGCGAGCGCCGTCACCATACCCGCGTGGTTCGCGAGCACGCCGAAGTAGCCTTCGGTGCCGGGAGCCTCGAGGTATTCCACAGCCCCTTCGAACACCGCGCGCTCCGGCGTGAGGATGGTCAGCTGGTAGGGCGTGGCCATGTCTCTAGCCCTGCGCCTTCATCTTCTCGGCGTGTTCGAGAACCTCTTCGATGCCGCCCTTCATGTAGAAGGCCTGCTCGGGCAGGTCGTCGAGCTTGCCGTCGATGATCATGCGGAAGCTCTTCACCGTGTCCTCGAGCTTCACGTACTTGCCCGGCGTGCCGGTGAATGCTTCGGCCACGAAGAACGGCTGCGACAGGAAGCGCTGGATGCGGCGCGCACGCTGCACGCTGAGCTTGTCCTCTTCCGAGAGCTCGTCCATACCGAGGATGGCGATGATGTCCTGCAGGTCCTTGTAACGCTGCAGCACGCGCTGCACGGCGCGGGCGACGTTGTAGTGCTCCTCGCCGACGACTTGCGGGTCAAGGATGCGGCTCGTGGACGAGAGCGGATCGACGGCGGGGTAGATGCCCAGCTCCGAGATCGCGCGATCGAGCACCGTGGTGGCATCGAGGTGCGAGAACGCCGTGGCTGGCGCCGGATCCGAAAGGTCATCGGCCGGCACGTAGATGGCCTGCACCGACGTGATCGAGCCCTTCTTCGTGGTCGTGATGCGTTCTTGAAGGGCACCCATCTCCGTGGCGAGCGTCGGCTGGTAGCCGACGGCGCTGGGCATACGGCCCAGGAGCGCCGACACTTCAGAGCCGGCCTGCGTGAAGCGGAAGATGTTATCCACAAAGAACAGCACGTCCTTGCCTTCTTCGTCGCGGAAGTACTCGGCCATGGTCACACCGGTGAGGCCGACGCGCAGACGCGCGCCCGGCGGCTCGTTCATCTGACCGAACACCATGACCGTCTTCGCGATGACGCCGGATTCCGTCATCTCGTGGTACAGGTCATTGCCTTCGCGCGTGCGTTCGCCGACGCCAGCGAACACCGAGAAGCCGCCGTGCTGCGTGGCGATATTACGAATGAGCTCCTGGATGAGCACCGTCTTGCCGACGCCGGCGCCGCCGAAGAGACCGACCTTGCCACCGCGCTGGTAGGGCGCGAGTAGGTCGACGACCTTGATGCCGGTCTCGAACAGCTGCTTCTCCGTCTCCTGCTCCGAAAACGGCGGCGAGGCACGGTGGATCGGCAGACGCTTGGTCGTGTTGGCCGGGCCCTTCTGGTCGATCGGCTCGCCCAGCAGGTTGAAGATGCGGCCCAGGCCGCCTTCGCCGACGGGCACCGAGATCGGCGCGCCCGTGTCGGTCGCCGCCATGCCGCGCACCAGACCATCCGTCGAGCTCATCGCGATGCAACGCACGACATTGTCGCCCACGTGCAGCGCCGCCTCGACGGTGATGTTGATGCCGCCCTTCTCGTCTTTGATGATGATGGCGTTGAGCAGCTTGGGGAGCTTGTCCGGATCGAACGCCACGTCGACCGTGGGACCGATCACCTGCACGACTTTGCCGACGCTCATGAATGCTCCTTCGAATGGATCCGGCGGGGCGCGTGAGCGCCGCCGCCATGTGATGATTTAATTCAATGCCTCGGCGCCGCCGACCAGTTCGGCGATCTCGCGCGTGATCAGTGCCTGGCGCAGACGGTTGCGCTGCAACGTGAGCGCATCCACCAACTCGCCGGCGTTCTTGCGCGCCGCGCCCATCGCGACCATACGCGCCGATTCCTCGGAAGCGCGCGCGTCGGCCATGCCTGCGTACAGCTTGGCGGTGGCATAGCGCGGCAGCAGTTCGCCGAAGATGGTCTCGGCGTCCGGCTCGAAGATGGTGCCGTTATCCGACGCAGCCGGTTCCCCGGCCTGCGCACCACCGACCGGCAGGAAGACTTCCGTAAGGATCTTGCGCGTGATGGCGTTGACGAAGTGCGTGTACTGGATCTCGACGCGGTCCACGGTACCGTTCGTGAAGAGTTCCGTGAGGTCCTTGGTGAGTTCGCGGGCGAACTCGATGCTGGCCTCGGGCGGGAAGTCCACGTAGGTGGCGAGGATCGGATAGTTACGGCGCTTGAAGTAGTCGCGCCCCTTCTTGCCGACCAGCACCAGCTGCAGCGAACCGGGCGCGGCCGCGCGCAGACGCTTCTCGGCCTCGCGGATCAGGTTCGTGTTGTACGCGCCGCACAGACCGCGCTGCGCCGTGACCAGCACGAGCGCGGTCGTCTTGACCTCGCGCTCCTTGAAGAGCGGATGCTCGAGCTCCGAAGCCGCGCCGGCCAGGTTGTTCAGCATCTGCGTGATCTTGGCCGCGTACGGGCTCGCCGCCTGAGCGCGCTGCTGCGCGCGCCGCAGCTTCGCCGCGGCCACCATCTCCATGGCCTTGGTGATCTGCTGCGTGCTCTTGGTGGCGCGGATGCGCCGGCGGAGGTCTTTCAGCGAGGGCATGTCTTACGCCTTGAACTGAGCCTTGAAGGCCTTGACCGCTTCGTGGAGCTTCTTCTGGTCGTCGTCCGAGATCGCCTTGGTGGTGCGAATGTTGTGCGGCAGCTCGGCGTAGTTCTTATCGACGAACGCGAGGAGTTCCTCTTCGAAGCGGCGCACGGCCAGCACGGGCACGTCATCCAGATAGCCGTTCGTACCGGCGAAGATCGAGATGACCTGCTTTTCCACCGACATCGGCTGGAACTGGCCCTGCTTGAGGAGCTCGACCATGCGCTCGCCGCGCGTGAGCTGCGCCTGCGTGGCCTTGTCGAGATCCGAGCCGAACTGCGCGAATGCCGCCAGTGCGCGGTACTGCGCAAGGTCGAGCCGCAGACGGCCGGCGACCTGGCGCATGGCCTTGATCTGCGCCGATCCACCGACTCGCGACACCGAGATGCCCACGTTCACGGCCGGACGCACGCCCGAGTAGAACAGGTCGCCTTCGAGGAAGATCTGGCCGTCGGTGATCGAGATCACGTTCGTCGGGATGTACGCCGACACGTCGCCGGCCTGCGTCTCGATGAACGGCAGCGCGGTGAGCGAGCCGCCGCCCAGCGCGTCGGACAACTTGGCCGCGCGCTCGAGCAGACGCGAGTGCAGATAGAAGACGTCGCCCGGGTACGCTTCGCGGCCCGGCGGGCGGCGCAGCAGCAGTGCGAGCTGACGGTACGCCGTGGCCTGCTTGGAGAGGTCATCGTAGACGCACAGCACGTGGCCGCCGTTGTACATGAACTCCTCGCCCATCGCGACGCCGGTATAGGGCGCGATGTACTGCAGCGGCGCGGACTCCGAAGCCGAGGCGGTGACGACGATGGTGTACTCCATCGCGCCGTACTTCTCGAGCGTCGAGACCACATTCGCCACGGTCGATTCCTTCTGACCGATGGCGACGTAGATGCAGATGACGCCCGTGCCCTTCTGATTGATGATGGTATCGATCGCGATCGTCGTCTTGCCCGTCTGGCGATCGCCGATGATGAGCTCGCGCTGGCCGCGGCCGATCGGGATCATGGCGTCGATGGCCTTGATGCCCGTCTGGAGCGGCTCCTTGACCGACTGGCGGTCGATGACGCCCGGCGCGTTGAACTCGATGTTGCGGAACTTGTCGGAGCCGATGGGGCCCTTGCCGTCGACCGGCTGCCCGAGCGCGTTCACGACGCGGCCGATGAGCGCCTTGCCGACGGGCACCGACGCGATGCGGCCGGTGCGCTCGACCTGGTCGCCTTCCTTGATGTTGCGGTCAGAGCCGAAGAGCACGGCGCCGACGTTATCTTCTTCAAGGTTGAGGACCATGCCCATGACGTCGCCGGGGAACTTGATCAGCTCGCCCGCCATCGCATCCTCAAGACCCCAGACGCGCGCGATGCCGTCGCCCACAGACAGCACGCTGCCGACGCTCTTGGTCTCGAGCTTGGCATCGTAACGTTCGAGTTCCTGCGCCAGGATGGCGCTTACTTCTTCCGGTCGAAAGGACATGGGTGGAAGCCCCGATTCGTTGAAGGAATTCGTTCAGCGCGTGTCTTACACGCTCACTTCGGAAAGCTGGTTCGCGATCGTGTTCAAAAGGGTGCGGACGCTGCGATCCACCACATGGTCGCCGATGCGGACGAATGCGCCACCCATGAGCGTGGGATCGACACTCGTCGTGAGATGGATCTTCTTGCCCGTCGACTTCTCGAGCTCGGCGTGCAGCCGCTCGACTTCGGCGGGAAGCAGCGGCACCGCGCTCACCACCGTGGCATGGCTCAGGCCCTTTGCGCGCTCGACGATCGCCTTGAACTCCGTGACGATCACATCGAGCACGTTCAGGCGCTTCTTGCGCAGCAACAGGTCGGTGAACACCAGGACGTTCGGGACGACACGGCCCTTGAGAGCGTTCTGCAGCGCGGCGCGCTTGTCGTCGGGACGCACCTGCGGAGACGCCAGGAACATGCCGACCCGGCTGTCCGGACGCGTCACTTCAGCGACGCCCGTGAGGTCCGCGAGCGTCTGCTCGAGACGCTCGATGAGCGCTGCTCCGCCGGCCGGCGTCTGCTTGGCCGTAAGGAGTTCGAGCGCTCGCGCGTAGCGGCTGGCGACAGAAATGTCTCTCATCGCAGGCTGCCGACCTCATCGATGAACTCGCCCGCGAGCTTGCGCTGCGCAGGATCGTCCAGCTTGGTGCGAAGGATCTTCTCGGCGGTCTTGATGGAGAGTTCCACGACCTGCTGCTTGAGCAGTTCCTTGGCCTTCTCGCGCTCACGTTCCACTTCATCCTCGGCACGCTGCAGGCGCTGCTGCGCCTCGATCTGCGCTTGGGCCTTGATCTCGCCGGCCACGCGCTGACCTTCGCCGACCGCGTCCTGCATCTTCTGCCGGGCGGTGGCTTCGATGGTGCGCATCTCAGCGTCGTACTTGGCCTTGAGCTGATCCGCCTCGGTCTTGCGACGTTCGGCCTCGGCGAATTCACCCGCGATCTTCGCACGGCGCGCTTCGAGCCCAGCCAAGATCGGCTTCCACGCATAGCGCGAAAGGATCCAGACGAAGAGCACGAAGCCCAGGATCTGGGTGAGTACGAGCTGGAAGTCGATCAATCCGTTCATGAAGGCTCCCGGCGCGCGGCCTTCCCCACGAAGGGGAGGCGATACGCGCCTTCAGACCCCAGGTGACTCGTCAGATCTTGCCCGAGAGGAGGAACACGGTCACGAATGCATAGATCGTGAGCGCCTCGGCGAACGCGCCGATGATGATCATCGCCGTCTGGATCTTCGCGGTGGCTTCGGGCTGACGGCCGATCGCCTGCATGGCGCCATTACCGATCATGCCCAGACCGATGCCCGAACCGATCGCGGCGATGCCGACACCCAGCGGGAGACCAAGACCAAGAGCTGCGTGGAAATCCATGGAACATCCTCCTCTATTCAGTGACTAGTGGGCGTGGTGATGCGCTTCCTCTGCATGCTCGCCGTGACCATGATCGTCGTGCGGCAGCATGAGGAGGAAGTAGATGGTGCTCAGCATGGTGAACACGAGTGCCTGCACCGGCGCGGTGATGATGCCGGCGAGGAACATGAAGGGCACATGCAACGGGAGGCCGAACGGCAGGTGCAGCGCCGACAGGGCGGACACGCCCAGCGTCGCGAAGCCGACGAGCAGCATGTCCTCACCGAAGATGTTGCCGAAGAGACGGCACGAGAGCGAGATGGGCTTGGCGATCTCGCCGATCAAGTGCACCGGCATCATGAGCGGCACGAGCGCCCAACCGACGAGGTCGCGCGGGCTGCCAGCCATGTGATCGAGCCAGCCGAGAAATCCGAGCTCCTTGAACGCCATGAACTGCACGTAGACGAAGACCGTGAGGGCCATCGCGACGGTGACGTTGAGGTTGCTCGTGGGCGAGTGCATGAATGGGATGAGGCCGAAGATGTTCATCACATAGATATAGACGAACAGCGTGCCCAGAAACGGCACCAGCTGCGGGCCGTACTTGGGGCCCAGGATGCCGGTGAAGAAGTTGTAGGCATGCTCGACCCAGGTCTCGAGGAGCGCCTGCAGCGGCCCGGGGATCATCGTCCAGTTGTTGGCGACGCTGATCGAGACGACCGAGATGAGCAGTGCCACGAAGAGCGAGTAGATGATGACCTCGAAGTGCTCGAGGAACTTCGCCCACGCGGGGACCTCGGTGTGGGTCTCCTCGGCCTTGTGGATGGCGCCTTCGGCGATGATGCCGATGAGGTTGCTGAATTCCTTCGGGCCCTCGGGCTTCTTGGCCTCGGGGGCCGCGGCGCTTTCATGAGCACCCGCCGGCTTCTCGGGCTGCGTGGACTCGGTGCCCTGCGCGATCGCGCGCGGCGCGGTGCGGAAGTGGTCCACGCCGAACCAGATGCCGCCGACCAGCACCAGCAGCACGAGCGCCGACTGCCAGCGGCTGGCGGTGAGCCGGCGCCAGAGCGCGGACTCGAGTAGCGCCATCGATGCGCCCTTGAGCGTGAGCACGAGGAACGGCAGCGTGAAGCCAGCCGCCAATGCCATCGCAGGCAGCTGGAAGAGCAGGAATGCGCCGGCGCCGAAGAGCACCAGCGAGCCCGCGAAGGCCAGGCCCAAGCGCGTGAGCGCCGCGGGGGTGCCGCGCTCGGCGCCCGTCATGGTCAGCACGATGAACTGCAGCAGAGCCAAGTTCACCAGCGACCAGAGCAGGCCGGCGGTGAAGCCCGCCGCAAGCTTCCACGGCGCAACGGCGGCGATCGCGAGAGCGATCACCAGACCCGCGATCAAAGATGACCGGCGGACACGTGCCAGGAATTCGAGTCCCATGGTGACTTCGCGCCTCTCCCCGAAAGGGTCAGGGGCGCTTGTCGCCCTCCTCTTCAGCCTGCACTCGGCGGATGATGAAGTAGATCTCGCGACCGGCGGAGACGAATCCGAGGACCAGGCCAAAGAAGGAGAGCCAGGGTGTGGTCCCGAACTTCCCGTCCGCGAACCTGCCAAGGAAGAAGCCGACGAGCGGCGCCACCAAGAGCAGGGTCGGGATGACGAGCAGCATACTCGCTGACCGCAGCCCCGAGTCATCAGGTTTCCGCGGAGAGGTCATGCCACCGTCCCGGTGAAAGTTTTCACAAGCCAACGCCAACCGCATTGTTTCCAACAGTTGCGTCAGCGGCGGAGAAGATACGGAGGGCCCTTGGAAACGTCAAGTCGCGGGCGCAGAAAAGTCTGGAGAAGTTCGGTGGACCACCCGCCTTGCTTGGCAGTCGCGCTCCTAACCCCTTATGTTTGCCTCACATGATTCCCATCATATGCACCCAGGTCGAGGTCCATCTGTTCCGCCGCCGGCGGCTCCGGAGCGAGTTCCTGCTCCTGCGCCGCAGCCCCTCCCGGTCATTAGCAGGGGTCTGGCAGCCGGTCACGGGCGGGATCGAGCGGCGCGAGCAGGCCTATGCCGCCGCCGCCCGGGAGGTCCGCGAGGAGACGGGGCTGACGCCGATCCGCTGGTGGGCGCTCGAACGCCTGACCATCCACTATGACCCGGCCAAGGATCGCATCCAGGCAGTGCCGGTGTTCGTGGCCGAGGTGAGCTGGACGGACCCGGTGCATCTCTCGCATGAACACGACCGCTACGCCTTCGTGCCGGCGAGCACGGCGGCGCGGCGAGTGGTCTGGCAGTCACAGCGCCGCGCGCTCAAGGCGATCGCGGAAGAGGTGCTGCGGCGCGGGGCGGACGCAAGCGCCCGTGACATCACCGCGCGCGTGGCGGCCCTGGGCCGGCCCGCGGCGCGCAGACGAAAGGACGCATAGCACCATGGCAAGCACGAGCTCGTTCGATGTGACGACCGGCGTCGACATGATGGAAGTGAACAACGCCGTGGATCAGGCGACCAAGGAACTCACCCAGCGCTACGACTTCAAGGGTCTGATCGTGGGCATCGAGCTGAACGAGAAGGAGAAGAAGATCATTCTCACGGCGCCAGATGAATACAAGCTCACAGCGGTCTGGGACGTGCTGCAGTCGAAGATGGTCAAGCGCAAGGTGCCGCTCGCGAATATGAAACTTGGCACGATCGAGTCCGCCGCGTCATCCACCGTGCGCCAGCCCGTAGAACTGCAACAGGGACTCACCAGCGACATGGCGCGCGAGGTGGTCAAGTACCTCAAGGAGCACAAGCTCAAAAAGGTGCAGTCTTCGATCCAGGGCGACTCGGTTCGCATCTCGAGTCCGGACAAAGATTCGCTGCAGGAGGCGATCGCGTTGCTGCGGCAGCATGACTTCGGTTGCGAGCTGAAGTTCGAGAACTTCAGAAGCAACTAGGCTACTGCGGCGGGTTGTTCTGGCGTGGGGTGCGCGTTCGAGGAGGATGCGCGTGTGCCCGATCGCGCAGTGGGGCCGCTTGCGGGGTCCCCGCAAGCGAGCGGGTACACGCGCATCCTCCTCGAACGCGCACCCCACGCCAGAACAACCCGCCGCAGTAGCCTAGTTGCTTCTGAAGTT
>JANYBS010000197.1 GCA_025360715.1 Candidatus Eiseniibacteriota bacterium
TATCTGGGCCACCAGCGCACGCTCAGCCGCAAAGCCCAAGAAGTGGTGCTGGCCTGGCTGCTGGAACACCGCACGGGTCTATCGAAAGAGCGCCTGCTCGAGATCTACCTGAACATCATCGAGTGGGGCCCCGACGTGTACGGCGCCGATGAAGCCGCGCGATACTACTTTGGCACCGACGCGGGCCAGCTCTCGCTCGACCAGGCGCTGTTCCTCACCATCATCGTGCCCAGCCCCACCAAGTGGCGCTGGCGCTTCGACAACACCGGCGCGCTCAAGCCCTACGCGCGCTCGCAGATGCGCTTCATCGCGACCAAGATGGCCGCCAAGGGCTGGCTCGATCCGGCGCTGGTGCCGCCCGCGGATTCGATCCGCGTGGAGCTGGGCGGACCGGCGCGGGCGTTGTTCGCCGCACGTTCCGGCACCGCCGATTCGCTTTCCACGTCGGCCGACAGCACTTCCGCAGCCTCGCATTGACGGTTCTCGCAATTGCCGCGCAGGAAGACACGGCCCCGCGTGAAGCTCTGCTATGCTGCAAAGCTGGAGCCCTCCGCCCATGACTGCAACCGCCCTCTACGAATTCCATCTCAGCCGCCAGGCCCGCGAACGCTGCCGCTTCGACGGCATGCTGCTCGCGACCGATGGCCGCGTCGTGCTCGGCGATCCTGCCGCGGCTCGGCGCTTGGCCGCGAGCCTCACCAAGGCCCGTGGCGGCGCGCCCGTCGCATCGCCGGCCGAGATCCTGGCCATGGCGCTCTTGGACGAAGCCATGCACCTGGCCGTGGCGCGGTACCGCGCACAGCACGACCCGCGCGCGCTCGAAGATGCGCTCGCGTGGTTCGCCGCGCGCTTGGGCGGCAGCGCGCTCGATGCGCTGCTGCTGCAGTTCTGCCAGGAGTTCCCGCCGCTGCGCGTGCATGTGGGCGATGAGGACGCGCGCACATGGCTGCAGGGCAACAGTGCCGGCACCACGCATCGCGCGATGGCGCTCGAAGAGCTGCTCATGCTCTGGCTCGGCAACGCGAATCCCGCCTGCGAGCCGTATCGCGAGTTGTTCGATGACCGCGGCCTCGCCGCGGCCACGGCGTATCCGCGGCTCACCACGCTGTTGCGCGAATACTTCGAGACGCGTCCGCGCTTCGGCCGCGAGCCGCGCAACCTGATCGACTTCCTGCGCGCGCCCGTGCTGGCGGCGCCGCATTCGCTCTTCGCGCAGTTGGAGTTCGTGCGCGAGCACTGGAGCGACGTCGTGGGCGGCCTGCTGGAGCGCCTGCTCACCGCACTCGACGTGATGCGCGAGGAAGCGCGCTGGTTCGAAGCCATCGAGCGTGCCAAGCAAGGCTGGCATGGTTCGTTCGGCGGCGACTCCAGCGCAGGCGCGGTGCCCAGTTGGTCAAGCCGCGACGCCGACATCGAGCTCGAGCGCTTCAGCGCCGACGAAGTCTGGATGCCGCAGACGGTCCTGATCGCCAAGAGCACCTACGTGTGGCTCGATCAGCTGGCCAAGCAGTATGGCCGCGAGGTCACGCGGCTCGATCAGATCCCCGACGAGGAACTGGACCGCCTCGCGCACTTCGGCGTGAACGCGCTGTGGCTGATCGGCCTGTGGGAGCGCAGCCCCGCCTCGCAGCGCATCAAGGTGCTGTGCGGCAATCCCGACGCCGCCGCGAGCGCGTACAGCCTGTACGACTACGCGATCGCGTGGGACTTAGGCGGCGAGGACGCGTGGCGCAACCTGCGCGACCGTGCCATGGCGCGTGGCATCCGCCTGGCCAGCGACATGGTGCCCAACCACATGGGCCTCGACTCGCGCTGGGTCGTGGAGCACCCCGAGTGGTTCCTCTCGCTGCCCACGAGCCCGTATCCGTCCTACACATTCAACGGCCCCGATCTGTCGGGCGACGAGCGCGTGGAGCTCAAGCTCGAGGATCATTATTTTGACCGCTCGGACGCGGCAGTGGTCTTCCGCCGCATCGACCGGCGCAGCGGCGAGACGCGCTTCGTCTACCACGGCAACGACGGCACGAGCTTCCCGTGGAACGACACCGCGCAGTTGGACTACCTGAACCCCGCCGCGCGCGAGCAGGTGATCCAGACCATTCTTGCGGTCGCCCGCCGCTTTCCGGTGATCCGCTTCGATGCCGCGATGACTCTTGCCAAGCGCCACATCCAGCGCCTGTGGTTCCCCGAGCCCGGCGCGGGCGGCGCGATCCCCTCGCGCGCCGGCCACGGCCTGACGCGCGATGCATTCGACGCCGCGATCCCCATCGAGTTCTGGCGCGAGGTCGTGGACCGCGTGGCGGTCGAGGCGCCCGGCACTCTTTTGCTTGCCGAGGCCTTCTGGATGATGGAAGGCTACTTCGTGCGCACGCTCGGCATGCACCGCGTGTACAACAGCGCGTTCATGAACATGCTGCGCGATGAGCAGAATGCGAATTATCGCTCGGTGATCAAGAACACGATCGAGTTCGATCCCGACATCCTGCAGCGCTACGTGAACTTCATGAACAACCCCGACGAACGCACGGCCGTGGACCAGTTCGGGCGCGGCGAGAAGTACTTCGGCGTGTGCACGCTCATGGCCACGTTGCCGGGGCTGCCCATGATCGGCCACGGGCAGATCGAGGGCTACGAAGAGAAATACGGCATGGAGTTCCGTCGCGCCTCGCGCGTGGAGCCCACCGACGAGGGCCTGGTCGCCGAACACTGGCGCCGCGTCACGCCGCTGCTGCACCGCCGCCACCTTTTCTCGGGCGCCCAGCACTTCCGGCTCTTCGACGTGTTCGCCGATCACGGCGGCGTGAACGAGGACGTCTTCGCCTACAGCAACCGCGCCGGTGATGAGCGCGCGCTCGTGCTCGTGAACAACCGCTACGCCGACGCGCACGGCTGGATCCGCATGAGCGCCGCGTTCGCGATCAAGCATGGCGACGGTGGCCGCGAGATGCGCCAGAGCAGTCTGGCCGAAGCGCTGGCGCTCGATACGCGCGCGCCGTTCGTGCGCTGCTATGACCTGGTGAGCGGCCTGCAGCACCTGTACCGCACGCACGCGCTGGCCGAGCAGGGCTTGCA
>JANYBS010000210.1 GCA_025360715.1 Candidatus Eiseniibacteriota bacterium
GCGCAGGGCGTGACCATCGTGCTCAACTCGCATCAGCTGGCCGAGGTCGAGCGCGTGTGCTCACGCGTGGTGTTCGTCAAGCAGGGCCGCATCGAAGCGGTCGACACCGCCCGCGCTGGTGCCGCCGTGGCGCGCGTGCTGCGCGTGCGCCTTGCCGCCGACGTGCCGCCACCGCAACCGGTGCGCCTGGCCGAACTCGCGCAAGCCGCCGGCGCGCAGTATGTGGAGTTCGTCGCGCCCGATGCGCGTTTCGCGGTGACGGACGACGCGGGCGCCACGCGCTTGCTGGCTGCGCTGCTCGCAGGCGGCGTCGCGGTGATCGAGGCCGCGCCGGAGCAAGGCCGCCTGGAGCGCTTCTTCACGCAGGGAGGGCCGGCGCGATGAACACGTCGTCGATGACCACGCTGGTGACGACCTTCTGGCGCCAGCGCCTGGGCAGCCCGATGCGAATATTGATCGCGCTGTTCTTTTTCTCGTTTCCCCTTCTCTTTGCGGTGTTCACGGGCAACCTGAATGTGATGCAGAACGCCGCGGGCCCCTTCGCGCTGTTGCTTGCCGCCGGCGCGATCGGCCAGGACGTCTCGAGCGGCGTGCTGCAACTGGTGTTCGCGCGCCCGGTCGCGCGCGCCGAATACGTGCTGTCGCGCTGGCTCGCGTGCACGATCGGGGCCTCGACGCTTTGCGCGCTGCAGTTGGTGCTCGCCGTCGCCGGCATCCTGATCCGCGGCGGCCACGTGGCGCCGCTCGACGCCGTGGCGTTGCTGCTCGACGACGTGCTCGCCGGCGGCGCGCAGGTGGCCGTGATGCTGCTGCTCTCGGCCGCGGTGACCGGCCTGGGCGATCTCGCGCTCTTCCTGCTGGGCATGCTCAGCATGCAGCTCACTGGGATGGTCGCGGGCGCCAATCACTGGGTGGTGCTGGGGCGCATCGCGTCGGAGTTGCAGAGCACGCTCAGCCCCAAGCTCGACCTGGCGTGGATCGCCGGGCATGGCTCGCCGGCGTTCGCGGGGCTTGCGCTCGTGTTGAGTTCCACGGTCATCGGCCTCGCTGGCGCGATGGCGCTGATCAGCCGCCGGGAGCTCTCGTATGCCGACTGAACGCAGCGGATCCTCGCGCAGCATCCCGAACTGGCTTTGGCCGCTGGCGCTCGTGCTGCTGCTCGCCCGCGTCGGCTTCACGTGGCAGGAGTCCAAGTCACCGCCTTCTCGTGACGAGCTGGTGCGCTGGCGCGACTTCAGCGCGGCGCGCGCCGAGGCTGTGGCCATGAACAAGCCTCTCTTGATAGAATTCTCGGCCGCGTGGTGCGGACCATGCCAGACCATGAGCAGCGAGGTGTTCTCGGACCGCAGCGGCGCGCAACTCATCGAGGGCGCCACGGTCCCCGTGCGGCTCATCGACCGCCAACAAGAGGACGGCCGCAACAGCGCGCTGGTCGACTCACTGCAGAAGCGCTTCAAGGTCGACGGCTTCCCCACGCTGGTGGTCTACGACCCCGCGAGCGAACGCAGCGAGCAGCAGAGCGGCTACGGCGGCGCCAAGAACACGCGTGACTGGATCGCGCACAGCGCGGCGCAGGTGCGCTGGAATCTCAAGCGCTGACGTTGGCGCTGACGCTCGCACCCAGCGGCGCGAGTGGCTCACCCAACGCCTCGCGTGGACGGTCCACGTACGTGCGCGCCCAGAGTTCGAGGCACATGAGCGTCCACTGATGATGCGCCGCGTCGCGGCCGCACGCGCTTGGGTCGCCGCGGCGCGTGGCGTCGATCACCTCGGCGCGCACCCAGCCCCGCGCGCGGGTGCGCGGATCGCCCAGCACGTCGTTGACCATGCCGCGCGCGGGCCCGGCCAGCCATGCCGAGATCGGCATGCTGAACCCGCGCTTGGGCCGCTCGAGGAAATGCTCCGGTAGCAGGTCGGCCACCGCGCGCTTGAGGATCCACTTGGTGCGGCCGCCGCGCAGCTTGTGCGTGAACGGCACGCGCGCGAGCCGCGCCACCAGCGCGTCATCGAGCAACGGCGAGCGCACCTCAAGGCCATGCATCATGCTCGCGCGATCGACCTTGCGCAGCACATCGCTGGCCAGGTACGTCTCGGCGTCGAGTCTTGGCAGCGCCGCCACTTCGCCCTGCACGAGGGCAAGCTCCTGATGCCGCGCCAGGATCCGCGCCACGGCACGCGGCTCGTTGGCGGCATCGCGCAGCGCGGGCCCC
>JANYBS010000125.1 GCA_025360715.1 Candidatus Eiseniibacteriota bacterium
ATGTGGGGACTGCCGAGCGTGATCCTGGAAGCCGCACAGAACCACCACGACCCGATCGGCGAGGTGCCCAAGGAACTCGATCCGGTCCTGGCGGTGAAGATCGCCGACCGCCTGGCGCACTCGGTCGCGCAGCCCATGGCCAATCACACGCCTACACGCGCGCTGCCGGCGACGCTGCTGGACGACCCGCGCTGGCCGCAGTGGCTCGAGATGGCGGCGAGCAGCGTACGCCGCGACGAGGCGGCGTAGGGGCCACTGCAGCGGATCAGCGCAGCAGCGATCGCACCGCGCCCCACGTGGGCGTCCCCGCGAGCCTCAAGGGACACGTCGAGCTCACCGCGCCCTGCCACGTGATGCGGTTGTTCGACGCGGCGTTGCTGATGATCTCATCCAGGCTGCCGCCACCGGCCGTGATCTTGATGCTCGTGAGCAGGATGCACACGGGCGTCGTGCAGCCTGCGCACGAGCCGGTACCGATGCTCTTTGCGTTGTTGATGTTCATGTTGATTGCGAAGTACTCGCCGCTCGGATCCACCGCGGCCAATGCTGAGGCCGGCACAGCTTCGGCGATGACGAGGCGGGCGTTGTTCGCTCCACTGAGTCCGATGGTGTAGGAGCCAATGCCAGTCGTCGCCATGCCTGAGAATTCGTCGATGCAGATGATGTTGTTCGCCGAGGCGGTAGCATTGACTGACAGCGATGTCGCGCGGCACGTACCGACATTCTTGAACGCCCACCAGGCCGGCAGCGTGGCACTGGATGACTGCAGGTCGATCACGATCTCATTTCCATTGACCGTGGAACTGGTCATCGTGGGAATGAACGAAGCGACCATGATGTTCGTTCCGGTATTGCTGGTGCAGGCGAAGGCCTTGTTCGTGATGGCATTGCCTTCGCCGTAGCAATTCGTCCACGCCAGGTTCAGGCCGCCGGCCATCGCGGGCGCGGCGAAGCAGGCGAACATCAACGCGAATACCCATGCGGTCTTCTTCACGTGCATCCTCCGCGCCGCGGTCTGCGACCCGAGGGGAACCGATTCCCATTCACATTCAAGAATAGGGGAGTCCGCCCGTAGGGTCCACGTCGGATTCGTGGAACCTGCAGGAATCCGGGCTGGTACCTGATGTGTGAATCGGCCTAGACTCGGAGTCGCGGTCTTTCCCGTGGCCCGCAATGCCCGCCGTCCGCAATTTCGCCTGAGACACCGGAGTCTTCGCCATGAGGCCGCTCCTGCGCAACGTGTTGTTCTTGATGTTCACCGTGGCCCTCCTTGCGCCCGCGACGGCGGATGCCATCCAGCTGCATTGGAGTGCCGGCACCGACACGCTTCGGCTCACGACTCCGACGCGTGGCGTCCTGGTCGTGAAGGCTGATGCCGCGGAGACCACCCTGCCGCTGGAGTGGATGCTGTTCTGGCGTGGCGACAGTATGAATGTCTCGGTACTGCCGCAGGATTCGCTCGTCGCGTGCAATGGCGACACTGCAAACGTGAAGCGCCTCGATGGCCCCGCTTTGCACTCGGACTCGCTCGCGCATGTCTCGACCGCGCAGGTCTGCCGCGGCGGTAGCGCTTCACCCACATTGGCGCGGTACGCCGTGGATCTGCCCCCGAATATCCGTGGCAAGTTCAAGCTGGTGGTCTTCGACTCCTCGAATCCCACCACGGTCACCGAATCGAACGAAGTGCTGGTGAATCAATCGGTCCCGGAGTCCTATACGCGTATCGTGAGCCTGAGCGCCCCTACGGCGCCGCTCTATCTGGGCGGGCCTGCCACGTTCAAGGCGGTCGTGGCCCCGCTGCCGACGGTCGCGACGACGGTGATCTTCTACGATGGCGCCGTGGCATTGGGCACCGCGTCTGCGGTGAGTGGCCTGGCGGTGTTCACGACCACCGCGTTGAGTGTGGGCCCGCATACCATCACCGCGATCGCGGACACGATCCCTTCGCCGCCGATCACGCGCACGGTGCTGCCGCAGCAGCTGTCGTCGACAGCGCTGACTTCGGCGCCCAACCCGTCCCGCGACCGGCAGATGGTGCAGCTCACGGCCACGGTCACGCCCTCACTGGCGACCGGCACGGTCACGTTCCGCGATTCGACCACGACGCTGGGCACCGCGCCGGTGACGGCCGGCGTGGCGACGTTGCTGGCCAGCACGCTGGTGGTGGGTGGCCACTCCCTCACGGCAGTGTACGGCGGTGACATTGCCTATTCGGGCAGTACCTCGACGGTGCGGGCCCACATCGTGCAGCCGCTGGTGAGAACGCACACCGCCTTGGACGCACTGCCCAGCCCCGCGACAGTGGGACGCCCGTTCGTGCTGCGGGCCACGATCACTCCCAGCGACGCGAGTGGCTCGGTGGATTTCAGGGACGGCAATGTGTCGCTCGGCATCACGACGGTGAGCGGCGGCATCGCACAGCTGAGCGTGAACAGCTATTGCAGCGGCCTGCACTCGGTGATGGCCACCTACAGCGGCGACTCCACGCACTACGCCAGTGCGGGTACCGTGGAGTGGACCACGAATCCCACGACCACTTACATGACGCTGGCCTCTTCGCTCAGCAACGCACCGTACTCGCAAGGGGTCCGCTTCACGGCGACGATCCACGACTCCGGCGCAAGTACCTGCAGTCGCACCGGGACCGTACAGTTCCGGCTCGATGGCGTGGATCTTGGCGTTCCCGTGCCGATCAACGCCGACACCGCGGGCTCGCCGACAACGGCGTCGCTGTTGCCCGGGCTGCATACCGTGGTTGCGATCTACAACGGCAATGCCGACTACTTGGGATCCACGAGCCCTGCATTGCAGCAGAGCATCGGCGGCCCCGAGCCGGTGATCGTGAACGTGCTCGACGTCTCGGGCGATCAGGGCGGGTGGGTGAAGGTGAACTTCAACGCCAGCCCGCTCGATGTGTCGCCGTTCATGGGTATCGATTTCTACTACGTGCTGCGCTCCGTGCCGGCCTCCAGCCCCACGCTGGGTGTGCGTGTGCACGCGGTTCCTCCGGGGGAGGCAGCGCTCAAGCCGGGGACGATCGTGGACGTGGCCGACCCCGACACGACGCGGTTCTGGGAATACGTGGGCTCACTGCCTGCGTTCCATACACCCAAGTACAGCTATCTCGCGCACACCACGACCGATTCGCTGCCCGGCGTTCTT
>JANYBS010000126.1 GCA_025360715.1 Candidatus Eiseniibacteriota bacterium
CGCACAAGGACCTGGCGTTCCAGGCCGTGGACAAGTTCATGGCTTCGGACTCGCTGCGCGTTCAGGTGGTCGATCACGTGCTCGGCAACAACGACGCGGCCAAGCAGGTGCTCGTGCGCATCGGCACGAACCCGGCGGCGATGGACATGGCGTTGGGCATCGCGGTGCGCGACAGCGCGATGCGCACGCACATCCTCACGCTCATGAAGGGCATGGAGATGGCAGCCGAGAAGAAGTAGTTGCAGGCAGAAGACAGGACGGCCCGCATGGCTTCGCGCCACGCGGGCCGTCGTCGTTTCGCGGACTGTGCGTCAGGCCACGTTGTCACGCCACATTGCGCATGGCCTCGCGGATCTCGTGGCTCTTGGCCAGATGCTTGGCCTCGATCAGCCGCGCGAGTGCGAGTTTGAGTACGCTGCGGTCGATCAGCACACCGCGAGCCTCCGCGCGGCCCTGGAACTGGCCGAGCAGTTCGGTGAGCGGCCCCGAGAGCGTGCTCGGATCGCCGCTCCAGTTAGCGCGCAGATATTCCTCGACCAGCGGCTCCATCTCCAAGCTCAGCGTGCGGATCGCGCCCAGATCGATGCCGCCCGCCATTCCGAGTGCGGCGCGGCGCTTGAAGATCACCCAGAGCACAGCGGCGGTGACGGCCACATCGAATGCGACGAACGCTGCGATGAACATGGGGTTCATGATCGGCTCCGTAGGGTTGGGTCAGGCCGCTTTACGCAGCGTGCGCGAGAGTTCTGCGGCGAGTGCCGCCATGTGGTCGGGCTTCGGCGTGGCTTCCTGTGTCGGCGCAGCCTCGTCCGCCACGGGAGCCGTGGGTGTGGCGTGAACAGTTTCGGTGGCAGCGGCCGCGGGACTTGCAGGGGGTGCGGGTGTGCGCGGCTGCGCAGCCGTGGCGACGCCGGGTGACGGCACGACCGTCTTGGTGCCCGGGAACGTGAGCGTGCCCGCGGCGAAATGGATGTGGCCGCCGGTGTGGCGGACGCTCGAGGCGTAAGCGATTCCGAGGACGCCGCCCGCGAGCAGTGTCTCGATGCCATCGCCCCAGCGCCGGCCCACGACCGCGCACCAGCGCGAGACGAGCGCATCGGCATCGGGCGACACCACCGCGGCGATCACGAGCGGCGCGGCCTGCAGCGCCACAAGGCTCGACGGCGCGCGCGAAGCGTCGAACAGTGCGACCTCGGGGGAGATGACGCGCAGCAGCGCGTCCAAGTCGGTGTCGGCGGCGCGGACGAGCGCGCCGGCGCCATCGGTGTGCTGCCAGCGGCCATGATCGGCGGAGAGCAGCACCGTTGCCGCGCGGCGGCGCGTGAGTTGGCCCACGCAGGCGTGCAGCAGGCGGTCGGCGGTCTCGGCGTCGGGACCGCCGATCAGCACCAAGCCCGAGGGCATGTCGAGCAGGCCGTACAACGCGTCGAGCGGACCATCGAGTTGCTCGCCGGGCGATTGTTCCGCCGCGCGCACCCAGAGCGCTTCGTGCGAGCCGCCCACGCGCGTGACCACGTACCGGCTGTCTTCATAGGGCACCACCAGCGTGTGCACGCCGTTCGTGCGCGTGCTCGTGCCCGCACCGGCGGCGCCGTCCAGAAGCCGCGCGCGCAACTGATCGTAGGCCGCCGGATCGAGGGCTTGGTCGCCTGCGTCCTGCCATTGGCCCTGGTGGAAGATCCGCGGCAGATGGCCGGGGCGGAAGAGCAGCGCATCGGAAGGCTCGCGCAGGGCGGCGAAAGGTGAGCCGTGCGGTTCGGCACCCATGCTCGGCGATGCGCCCGATTGCCGCGCGACGTCTTGAAACACTTCTCGCAGCGCCTCCAGCGCGCCCGCGCGCTGCTGCAGCCGTTCGCTCACCAGGCCGCCCGAATCGCCCGCCTCATCCATGCGGCGCGCAGCTTCCATCATCAGGCCTTCGGTGCCTTCGGTGATCGCGCGCGCCCCGGACGGCGGCGTGGAACGGAACTCGAAGCTGCCGCTCTTCCATGTGAACAGCCGGTATGCGGCGCCTTCGCCCTCGTGATACTCGTCGTCGACCGCGTTCACGATCTGCCCGCGGTCGAAGTAGAAGTAGCCGCGCCGTCCGTCGTTCGTGATCATGAGCTGGCCCGTCGTGCCGTTGAGCAGGAACAGCTGGCTCAGGTCGAACAGGCTCAACAGGCCGAGCTCGCCAGCCAGGACGACGTCATCGGTCATCAGGCGGCCTGCGCGCGCGGTCCGCCGCCACCCGGCGCTTGGCGCTCGAGCGAGGGCAACAGGTCTTTGCTCGAAAGGTGTGGTGCGGCATCGGCGACCGACACCTGGCCTTCGCGCACGAGCTGGATCACCGCTTCGTCCATGCTCTGCATGCCGTCCTTGCGTCCGGTCTGGATCACGGACTGGAGCTGGAACGTCTTCTTCTCACGGATCAACGCCGAGACGGCCGGCGTGCCCACGAGCACCTCGAGCGCGAGCACGCGCCCGCGGCCGTCCGCCTTGCGCAACAGCCGCTGGGCGAGCACGCCCTTGAGCGACTCGCTCAGCATGAGGCGGGCCTGCGATTGCCGCTCGCCATCGAACGAGTCCAGGATGCGGTCCACGGTCTGCGTCGCGCTCATGGTGTGCAGCGTCGCGAACACGAGCTGGCCCGTGGCGGCGGCGGTCATGGCGAGCGCCATGGTCTCGACGTCGCGCATCTCGCCGACCATGATCACGTCCGGGTCCTGGCGCAGCGCGCCATGGAGCGCCTTGGCGAAGCTCGGCGTGTTGCGGCCCACGTCGCGCTGGGTGATCAGGCACTGCTTGTTCTGGTGCCGGTACTCGATCGGATCCTCGATCGTGAGGATATGCTTCTTCTTGGTGCGGTTGATGTGGTCCAGCAGCGCCGCCAGCGTGCTCGATTTGCCCGTGCCCGGAGGGCCTGTGACCACCACGAGGCCACGCGGCATGTCTGTGAGGCGGCTCAGGTGCTCGGGCAGGCCGAGCTGTTCCATCGACAGGATCTGGCTCGGCAGCATGCGGAAGGCGCCGGCGGGGCCCTTGGACTGCTCGTAGATGTTCGCGCGCACCCGCACGATGCCAGGGACTTCGTACGAGAAGTCGACGTCCTTCTGAGCGTCGTAACGCGCGCGAATGTCCTCGTCCATGATCTCGAAGAGCAGCATCTCGCTCATCTCGCGCGTGAGCGGCTCGTAGGGAATGGGCGTGATCTCGCCATTGATCCGCACCATCGGCGTGGAGCCCGTGGTCATGTGCAGATCGCTGGCGCCCTGTTCCTTGACGAGCTTGAGGATCGCGTCGATGCGAGCCATGCGTCACTCCCGTGAGAGCCGGACATCGGGAAGCCGTCAGCCGGTCGCATGGGCGACCCGGCCGGCCTCCGGTTGTCCTCTGGGTTTTCGGCACCCGGGCCGCGCCTCTGCACCGCGAAACGCAGCGCAGAAGTCCCTCAAATGCCAGCGGTTCCATGCCGATACCCCGCGCGATGGCCCCCGGAAGAAAGGAATCGGACGACATGCTCCGCTACGTGGAGAAGATCCGCGTCCCGGTCCGCGTCGCCCTGCGCGGAGAACAACCCGTGGAGGGTTTCTTGTCGTTGGCCCCACAGGCTGAGATGCATGAGGGCCCCGAGACGATCCTGGAGCGCATGAACGAGATCTCGCGCTTCGTGCCGTTCATCCGCGCCAGCGATGGCGTCTGCGTGCTGCTCACGCGCCGCCATATCGAGTACGTCGAAGCCGGACACGACGTGGACGTGGTGCTGGTCCGCCCGCTCGCGTTCCGCACCACGCGCGAGGAGCGCGTGGCCGTGCGGTTGCTGGGCAGCGCTTCGGCGTTCGACGGCGTTATCGCCATGGAGCAGCCCGACGAGTTCAACCGCACGAGCGACTACCTGAACGGCGATGAGGATTTCTTCCCGCTGCTCATGACCGCCGGTACATTGCTCATGAACAAGTGGCGCGTGCTCGACGTGTGCGTACACGAGAACGGTGCCGGCAAGGA
>JANYBS010000040.1 GCA_025360715.1 Candidatus Eiseniibacteriota bacterium
AGTCAGCGCACGTCGAGCAGCTCGACCTCGAACTTGAGCGTGGCGTTCGGCGGGATCACGCCGCCGGCACCCGCAGCGCCGTAGCCCATATCCGGCGGGATGATCAGCGTGCGCTTGCCACCGATGCGCATGCCCTTCACGCCCTCATCCCAGCCCTTGATCACCTGGGCGGCGCCAAGCGTGAAGCTGAACGGCTGGCCGCGGTCCTTGGAGCTGTCGAACTTGGTGCCATCCATGAGCCAGCCTGTGTAGTGCACGGCGACGGTCAGACCGGGGTCGGCCATCTTGCCGTTGCCGACGACGTCGTCCGTGTACTGCAGACCGCTGGCGAGCTTTTGCATCTGGGGTGCTCCATTCGTGGTGGCCGCACCCGAGGGTGCAGCAGCCGCGGCCGCAGGCGCGGCCTTGGCGGAAGTCTCACTCGCGGGCTGGGCCTTCTGGCCGCCGGAGTAGCCGCAACCGGCGGCAGCAGCCGCCATGAGGATCGGGAACAACACCGACTTGAGGCGCATGGGAATCTCCGCTGGAAAGTAGTGGTCCGGGAAAGCGCCCAGAAAAGTCCCATAAGTGCGCAAGGGCGGCAAGCAGGAGCACACCGGCCCGAGTGGCCGTTCCGCCTTCAAGTCCCGGCCTGCTGTGGCCGAAAACCTTGAAAACCAGCGCCCCCCCCGGGAGCGCGATCCCTCGGCATTGGAGACTGCATTGGAACTCAATAACCTGGTCGTCGCACGCTACCTGGACGGGCGCGTGCTCAAGGGCACGACGCGCGACTTCGCAGCGCTGCGGCCGTCGTTCCATATCGAGGCCGAGGGCAGCGGCGAAGTGTTCGACGTGCGCGCCAAGCAGCTCAAGGCGCTCTTCTTCGTGCGCACACTCGGCGGCGATCCCGAGCGCGCGGACTTGCGCGGATTCGTCGACGGGCCTGCCGAGACGCAGCAGGGCCGCAAGCTCGCGGTGCGCTTCCGCGACGGCGAGTTCCTGTGCGGCTACACCCTGTCGTGGTCACCGGACCGTGACGGCTTCTTCGTGTTCCCATCCGACGCGGGCAGCAACAACATGCGCATCTACGTCGTCCACGCGTCGACCGCCGAGGTCAAAGCCGGCCCGGCCGCCGAAGTGCTGGCCAACCGCGTGCTGGCCGAGGAGAAGGCGCGCGTGCAAGCGGGTGGCGCTCCGAGCTCGACGATCCTGCCGCGGCCTTCGGTCGCCATGCCGCGACCCTCGGCGATCGGCCCGCGACCGTCACTGAGCATTCCCCGGCCTTCGGGACTCCCGCTGCGTCGCAGCGGCCCGCCCAACGCCGAGGACCCTGCGGCCTGACCAAGGCAGCGACCGGAAACGCCAACGCCCTCCGCAAGGAGGGCGTGTTCGTTGCAGGCCGCGAGCGTCAGCGGAAGAGAACTAGCGCTTCTTCTTCTGCGCGCGTTCCTTGGCCTTCTTCTTCTGCGAGCTCTGCTTGGCCTTCTTGCGGCGCAGACGGTGCTTGTACGAGGTCATGACGCTCCTAAGGATGTGGCTGAGGATGTGGCTGAGGTGGGACGCGCCACCACGGCGCGCAGACAGGGAATGTACCCGCCCGCCGGCCTTGGGCGCAAGCCGGCCCGCCTTCCCGGGTCCCGCTAGCGCACCTTTCGCAGCCAGGTCACGTAGGCCCAGAGCGCGTCCAAGTCACCGCTCTCCAGATGCTTTTCGTACCCCGGCATGTGCACGGTGGCCCGGCCCAGGAAGAACCCGGCGGCGGCGTTGTCCTTGAGGCGGTCGCTCACGCCATGGCGCACCCAGCCGTCGAACTCGCCCCGGTCCTGCACCAGCTCGGCGAAGTCAGCGCCGTCCCAACTGGGGATGTAGCCCTTGAGCGAACCAGGGTTGCGAGCCGCGAGCCGGCCGCCGGCGCCGTGGCAGCCGACGCAGCCCAGAGCCTCGGCACGCGCCAGGCCGCGCGTGGCAAGTGTGTCGCTCTCCTCGGGCTCCGGGTCACCGGAGGCCGCTTGCACATAGGCGACCAGGTCGTCGATCTGCGGGCCCGACAGGCGCTTGCCGAAGGCCGGCATGACCAGCGCACCGGCGGCGCGCTGCTGCTTGTAGCTCTCGCTCTGCGCACGGCGCTTGACGACGCCATCGCGGATCCACTCGCGCAGGTCGTTCGCGTCGTGCGCGTACATCATCACGTCGCCGCCAAAGCCGGGCACGCTCTTATCCTTGCGCCCGGGATTCATCGCGCCCTTGAGTCCGCCCTCGCCGTGGCAGGTGAAGCAGCCTTGCGCCTGCGCCAGACGATGGCCGCGCTCGGCCGTCGGCAGCCGCGGCCACGTGAGGAATGTCCAAGCCGTCGTGGCGAGCAGGATCGCGAGACCCATGAGACGGATGATCAAGCGCATGCCGGTTCACCGGAAAAGAAGCAGCGCGTGAGAGCGATCGCCCTCACGCGCTTGGACATCACCTGCTTCACTTGGCAGCCTTGGCACCCGTCACGTCGATGCCCGCCACACCGCCGCGCTCACTGTACGTGCCCGTCACCTCGACCATGGAACCGGCCAGCGTCTTGAGCTGGTTGTACGGATCCTCGTTGTCGTGGTTCGGCGTGAGCAGGATGGCCTTCTGGCCCACGAGCAGCATGAGCGGCATGCCGTTCTGCGCGCACTTGAGCGCGCACTCCTTATGCTTCTCGCCCATCGAGCCCATATGCAGATAGCAGCCGGCGTCGAGCACCTCGCCCTTCCAGCTGCCGGCCTTGCCGCCCATCTTCATCGCGCTGTGCGAATGTTCCGCCGCAAGGCTGACGGCCGCGAAGATGAGCATCGTGAGCACCATAAGCATTCCGAGGATCTTCTTCATGGTTCCCTCCTGAATGTAGCTTGGCAACGTGGCATCGCACGGAGGATCCGCGCGGGTCGCACCGTGAGTATTCCCGGTCCTACAAGAGTTCCAGATGCTTGAGGTCGATCGGGCCGTAGAGTCCGCCGCCCTGGCCGCCGAACCACTCGTTGCCGCGACGCAGCGCCTCGGACGGCACGTCGATCACGGGCAGCCCCAGATCCTCGACCGCCGCGATGCGCGGTGTCGTGGGCAGCGCGTAGCGCTCGCTCGCCAGATAGTCCTCGAACTCATCGAGCGTCCAAGCGAAGAGCGCATCGACGTCCCACACCAGCTGCACCTCGCGGCCACGTACCAGATCGGGCGGGTCATCGGGGCCGGCAAGCCTGAGCTTGCCCACCGCGCAACAGTCACAGCCGAACCAGAAATCGAGCGGGCCTTCGACGACCATATTGTCGGACACGCGCGCCTCGGTGGGCGCATCACGCCAGACGTTGCCAAGCAACTCCGAGAGCGAGAACAGGTAGCGCAGCAGCGCGCGCGGATCATCGGAGGCTGCCCCGCGCAGGCCGGTAGCCAGCACGCGTAGATTACGGATCGCCTCGAGGCGCACCCACGGCGAGCGGCGGTTGGTGAGCGCGGTCAGGTTGTGGAGCGACCCTTCCGTGCGCTCGCGCACCACGGTGATCAGTTCGTCGAACGTGCCGCCGCCCTTGTCGAGGAACTCGACCGTCCGGCGCATCGCCTGATTCAAGGGCAGGTACGCCGCACGCAGCGTGGTCCAATCCTCGGTGAGCCGCTGTTTGGCGATGACGTCCCAATCCGCCATGGTGTCCCCCTATCCCTCAGGTGCCTCGTGGCCGTGGGAGCCACGACACGGCATTCGAATCATTATAGCCAGCGTTCCGGCAAGGGTCCACCGCCCAAGCACACCCCTTGCGGGATGCGCGGAGTACCGGTTCGGTGTCCCTGACATGACAAGCTGCGGACTCACTGAGCCGCCGCCGCTTCCGGGAGCAACACCGCCACGCGCGTACCGGCCTCGCTCGCGGCGCGGGCGGCATCGAGTGCGCTTTGCACGGGCACGGCGTCGGCGGCGAAGCTCGGCGAGAGCGGCGCGAGCGTATCGATCGCCTCGTAGAGCTTCTGCACCAGCACTCGAAAAGGCGCCACGAGCGCGGGATCGCCCTCGACTCGCTCGATGTGGTACTCCGCCGGGATCTCCAGCTCCACTGGCTCTTTACCCTCGTACACGCGCCACAGGCGGTAGCCGGTCTCGTCCCAGCGCAGCGTGGCCTTCTCGCCATGCACCTCGAAACGCTCCCAGCGATACGGCGTGGTGGCGTCGAGGTCGATCAACGCGGTCGCGCCGTTTGCGAACGTGTACTCGAGCGTGAACGCGTCGTCGGCAGTCGCAGTGCCCGTGGGAGTCGCAGCGCCTCCGGCACTGCCCTGCGTCGCGTCGCCGCGTTTGGGTTGCGAGACTCGCACGTGCGCGATCACGCTCTGGGGCTCGCCGAGGAACGTGCGCAAGCAGTCCGTATGGTGCGAGCCGATCGCGCCCAGGATGCCGCCGCCGCGCGCGGCATCCGACAACCACGTCATGCCGCGCGAGGCGGGCGTGGTCCAGAGCGGATAACGCCCCAGGATCTCAGCGCGGCGGATCGCGCCGATCGCGCCGTCCTTGGCCAGGGCCAGAGCGTACTGCCGCGCTGGGAAGAACCGGAACTCGTGATTGATGCCTGCCAAGCGGCCGGCCGCGGCCGCGCGCGCCGCCATCTCGGCGGCCTGGAAGCGGTGCATGGCGGTGGGCTTCTCGCAGTGCACGTGGGCGCCAGCCTCGATCGCCGCGAGCATCATGGGGTGATGCAGGTACACGGGCGTCACGATGCTCACAAGGTCGGGCTTCTCGCGCTCGAGCAGTTCCCGCCAGTCACCGTAGCCCTTGGGAATCCCGAGTTCTCCTGCGATGCGCGCGGTCTTCGCCGCATCGGAGCCCGCGAGTGCGACCACTTCGAAGCCGGGGTGACGCTGGAAGCCGGGTACCTGGACCATGCGACCGAACGAGGTGCCGAGGATCGCGACGCGATATTTCTTCATGAGAGACTCCTTACGCGGAGGAAGATGGAGGAAGATGGCATCATCGGGCGGATTCGCGCGTGTGCTAGTGTTCCCGACCGTCCGGCAGCTTGCAAGCATCGGCGCCAGCATCGGCGCTTCAATGCCCTTCGGAGGCGAACATGCGCGATCCGCGCACCCAGAAGCTGGCTCACCTGATCGTGTATCACTCGACCGAGCTCAAGGCCGGCGAGGCCGCCATGATCGAGGCCTTCGACCTGGCCGATGGCCTGGTGCTGGACCTGATCGACGAGATCCAGAAGGTCGGCGCAACTGCCATCGTGAACCTGCGCAGCAACGCCGCCATCCGCGCGCAGCTGCTGAGCGCCACCGAAGCAAGCATGAAACTCCAGGGCGAGCTCGAGCTGGCGCAGATGAAGGCCGTGCAGGTGTACATCGGCATCCGCGCGTCGGACAACGTGAGCGAGCTCTCCGATGTGCCCGGCGACAAGATGGCGCTCTTTCAGAGGCTCGTGGCGCAGCCGGTCCATCTGGGCTATCGCGTGAACCACACGCGGTGGGTCGTGCTGCGGTATCCGAACCACGCGATGGCGCAGTTGGCCGGCATGAGCACCGAGCAGTTCGAGGACTTCTACTTCCGCGTCTGCACGCTCGACTACTCGCGCATGGCCGCGGCGATGGAGCCGCTCAAGGCGCGCATGCTGCACACCGACCGCGTGCACCTCAAGGGCCCGGGTACCGACCTGCGCTTCTCGATCAAGGGCATCGGCGCCGTGCCGTGCGAAGGCCGCCGCAACCTGCCCGATGGCGAGTGCTTCAGTGCGCCGGTGCGTGACTCGATCGAAGGCACGATCGCCTACAACACGCAGTCGGTGTACTTGGGCACGACTTACGATCACGTCACGTTCACGTTCGAGAAGGGCCGCATCATCAAGGCCACTGGCAACCCGCAAGACAAACTCGATGTGCTCTTGAACACCGACGAGGGCGCGCGCTACATCGGCGAGTTCTCGCTGGGCTTCCACCCCGACATCCTGCACCCGATGAAGGACACTCTCTTTGATGAGAAGATCGCGGGCAGCCTGCACTTCACGCCGGGCCAGTGCTACGAGACAACCGAGAACGGCAACCGCTCCAAGGTGCACTGGGACCTGGTGCTGATCCAGCGCCCCGAATATGGCGGCGGCGAAGTGTGGTTCGACGACGAGCTGATCCGCAAAGACGGCCTGTTCGTGGTCCCGGACCTGATGGGGCTCAATCCCGACGCGCTGCGTGGCTAGCGCGTCTCACCGCAGGTTCAGCACTCGTACCGTCTGCGCGTGCCCCGCGCATGCGACGCGCGCGAAGTATACGCCTCCGCCCACGTCCGCGCCGCCGCCGTCGCGGCCGTCCCACGCGAGCACGTTCACGCCCTGTGACATGGCGCGGTCGGCCAGCACGCGGATACGGCGGCCAAGCACGTCGAACAGGTCCACACGTACCGCGGCCGCATCGCTCAACTCGATCTCGAGCGCACCTGCGGCGCCGGCGCGGCCGGTGTTGAGCGCACGCGCAGCGAACCGCAGCGGACCTTTGGCGTCGCCCCCACCCACGCCCAGGTTGGGCGGCGTGCGGCCGACGATCGTGAAGAGCGGCGCAACGGCAGAGCTGTCGGCCATGCGCAAGAGCAGATGCGTCACGGTATCCAGATCGGTATCGGGCACCCGCGGGTAGCGGTGCGCCACCCACTTGAACACCGTCACGTCGCCGGTCAGTGCGGGCACCGCAGGGAATCCGAGGCTGTCGAGAGCCACCGGTGTCTCGACCTTGTCCTCGTCCAACAGCGATCCGTGGAAGAGCGGCACACGCCCGAGCGGGTTCACAGATGTGATCTCGAGACGAACGGTATCGCCGGTCGCGATGGCGTCGGAGCCTTGCCAGCGCATACGGGTCACGTGGAAGTACGGCGGGCGCACGATCAGGTCCTGCGAGACGACCGTGCCATCGACCGCCTCGAGCCGCACGCGCGTGAAAACGGTCGTGTTCGTGTCGCTCACAGCCGGGTAGCGCCTCGCGACCCATGGCACCAGAGTGGTATCGCCGGCCAGCGCGAGGGTGTGCGGGAAGCCAAGGCTGTCGAGTGGCGCAGGGATCTCCTCGCCTGTCGCGAGCGTGACCCATGCGACGACCGACGTCGTGCCGTTGAGCGGATGCCGGGCACTTATCCGTACGTGCGCCGTGTCGTGCACGCTCACGCTGTCCTGCTGCCACTCGAGCCCCACCACCTGCGGCGGCAGCGGATAGACCTCGAGCACCTGCGAGGCCGCCGTGCTGTCGGCCATGCGGATGAGCAGTCGCATGGGCGAGATGGAATCGGTGGCGGCGTAGCGCCGCGCGAGCCACTTGAGATCGTAGGTCTCGCTGTCCAGGCTGGGCGCCTGCGGGAAGCCCAGGCTGTCGAGCGACACGGGCGTCTCGGTGCCATCGAGCGCGACCAATGCAGCCGTGAAGATGGGCTGGCCGCTCAGCGGGTTGCTATTCGTGATCCGCAACGCCACAGAATCGCCTTCGGTCGCGCGGGGCTGCTGCCACGAGAGATCCTGCACGTGGAAGAGCGCGGGCTGGAGCAGTGAGAATGTCTGGCCGCTGCCCCACAGCATCTCGCGCACCTCGACGCGATCGCCCGAGATGAAGCTCAGGTAATCATGCGTGCCGTCGCGCAACTCCTCGGACGCGAACCACAGACTGGTGTCATAGCCGAGCATGTTGCGAAGGCGGCCGCGGTAGGTCCACGCCGGAAGCGGCCCCGTGGGATCGGCAGTCGTGTAATACGTGAGCGGCTGGCCGGCGCTCGTGGAGATGAACAGGAACCACTGCCC
>JANYBS010000043.1 GCA_025360715.1 Candidatus Eiseniibacteriota bacterium
AAGCTGGAGCGCGTTCAGGGCCGCTCCCTACAGAGCGTTGAGCTCCTGCGGGAGAAGTGCGAATCACTACCGCGCACGAGCGCCGAGTGGTGGTCGCCCTTCGACGAAGCGCTTGAGCGTTACGACAGCCCGGATGGAAGAACTGGGTACTTCCTCACGACCCCTGTTCGCGAGCTCGTTAACGAGGACGGTCTTGTGGATCGGTACTATTCGGGCTCGAAGTGGCAGGTGGTGCCAAGCCTTCTGACGTCGTTCGGTCTGCTCGGAACCTTTGTTGCCCTGCTCTTGGGTTTGAGCCACTTGACAGCCGACCCGGTCACGGGCGTTGTGCAGGGAGTTCCTGAACTAATCCAGAACCTGTCCGGAAAGTTCGTGACTTCGGTCGCGGCACTGTTTCTAAGCGCCGTGTTGATGATGCTCGACTCTTTCGTCTTTCAGAGAGCGCTCTCTGTCGCCGCGCGACGAGTGCTTGGGACGATCGATAGGCTCTTGCCGCACCTTTCACCATCGCGGATCCTTCTGGACGTTCAGCGGCAATCCGTCAAGCACAACGTGCATTTGTCCAATATCAGCGCTGATGTCGTCGACAAGTTTGCCACTGTGTTTAGGACAGACTTGAGTCCGTTGCTGACCAGTGGAATGTCGGCGTCTGTCGCAACTGAACTCAAGGCCGAACTGGTTCCTGTCCTCGAACGGGTTGGCCAGGTCATGCACGAGCTCGCTGCTACGGTGGCAAGGCTCGAAACGGGCAAACAGGAATCCGTGGTCGGCGAACTGCGCGGACTAACAGAGGCCCTTGAGGTTTCGATCCGAGAGTCCCTGTCTGAAATGGGGCGCCAGTTCCAGTCTTCCCTTACCGCCTCGACCAAGGATGAGTTTGGAGCGCTTGCTGATGTGGTCAAGGGAAGTGCCGGTGTCCTCGGGCAGATGACCACGAGCTTCGCCTCAATGGAGGGGACTCTGCGAGCGATTGTCCAAGAGACGCACAGCACGACATCGACGCAGATGCAGGCGAGTGTGGAGCAGACCGAGCGGCTTAACCAACTCGTCGAGGGTCTGATGGTGCGGCTGAATAGTGCAGCAAGTCAGAACTTCGAGCAGGTTGGGGCAATGCTCACACGTGTCGTGACTCAGCTCTCCGACAAGGTCACCGGCCTTTCAGAGGAACTCGTACAGGCTGTGAAGACCTCCACAAGCGACACTCAGGCGGTAGCGCAGTCAACGTTGGAACAAGCTGGCACTTGGTCCTCAAAGACCAGCGCCCAACTAGAGACGTTGCTCAAAACGCTTCAGACGAAGGCCGCGGACTTCGAGAAGGCGAGCGATACGCTTATGCAGGCTCAGGAAATCCTGCATTCGACATTGGAGCAGAACAACGACGCGCTCCTGGCTCTGGGTTCCGCTGCGGAGGGTGTGAAAGCCTACACGCAGGGGTTGGCAGGACTTCAGTCTCAACTCGATGAGCAGGGCAAAGTCCAGATCCAGGTCGTGAGGATGAGCCGTGAGTCAATTGAATTGCTTGCCGAGGCTGCCAAGCACCATGGAGAGTTCCTCGAGCAGTACCGTGGCGTGTTCACGCAGTACAAAGGCGTGTTCGATGGCCTTGACGTACAGCTGGGCAAGACTCTTACGACGATCGTTGACCGTTTGCAGGACTACAACAGGGCTGTCGAGAAGAACTTCAAGGAAATCGTCACTTCGGCGAACGGCGTGGTGCCGAGCATGGCTGCCAGTTTGAAGAACGCGACTGACGAGTTGCGCGACCAGCTTGAGGAGTTGACTGACACTCTTGAGCAGGCGAACGGAAGGAAGAAGCCGTAGTGGGACGTTCGGGGTTACAGGGTGGCCACATGGCGGCCACGTTCACCGACCTTATGGCCTCGCTGATGGTCATCTTCATCCTCCTCTTTGTCGTCTACTCCAACAACGTGGCCCGGTCGAAGGGCACCGCGACCGAGAGTGTGTTGGCCGCGCTGAAGGCCGGCTTGGCCGCGGCCGGAATGGACGCATCGCGCGTTGAGCGGGACTCACGAGACCCGTACGCAATAGTTGTGATTCTTCCTGACAGCCTTCTCTTCGACCGCGGGTCATACGACGTCGTCGATGCAGGAAACCGATACCTGGCTCGTTTCACTCCGGCGTTCGCAAAGATTCTCTGCAGTCAACCTTTCGGTCGCATTGAGACCGTGGTCGTTCAGGGCCATACAGACACTACTTACGTTGGTTCGGGTGAGGGTGACGGCACCCCGCTTGCAGACAGGGGCCGCGCGTTCAACTTGGAGCTAAGCCAGAACAGATCCCTCGCCGTCGTCAAGACATGCCTCGAGTCGCTGCGCAGTAGCTCGGACCGCCCGGCATTTCTAAGGATGCTTTCAGCAAGTGGCCGTGGGCAGGAGGAACTCTTGCTCGGCTATGGGGGCGATGCCCCGCAACAGCGCCGGGTTGCCTTCAAGGTTCGAGTTCAAGGTGACGCGTTGGGCGAGCTGACATCGCAACTGCCGAGCGCAGGTGCGACGGTGAAGACCCAACGATGAAAGGTCTCGCGAGTGCCCTGTCCCGCATGCAGGCAACTGCGATTGCTCCCTTCGGCGACCGACTTGATCGGCCAGTTGATGTCGAGTTCGAGTTGGCCGAGCTTATCGAAACAGCTGAGCAATTGGCGGCCAGCGGGACGCGCAAGAGGAAGTTCTCCTCGGCGACGATCGTACTGGCAAAGGCAAGGTGGGCAGTTTCACAAGGCAGTCTCGAGGGCCTGACCAAGCGGCAAGTTCGGGCACTGTGCGCAGACGTCGAGATATCAGTGTCTCGGTCCTTTGTTGCGGCACTCGCGCTCAGCAAAGAATTTCCAGGGCAGCGTCGGTGGATTGAAAGTGTCATCGCCAACTACTTCAATGCTTGGCGACCAGTGGATCCTGAGGCGCTCGAGTCCCTACTCCAGGGGGGCGTGCGCGGGTTCAAGGGCAAGAGCACTAGAATCTCGCAGTGTCGTCCCGTCGCCAACGAACTCTTTTCATCCCAATCTGCAGCAGGGTTGGGCGAGCAGATTATTCGCAAGCGACAGGCATGGGTTCTGGTGCTTCAAGAGTGGGGCGTGGAGCGCTCGGGACGCTTGGCCGAGGCCACGGTAAATGCGTCTGTTGATGCCTGGCTGAAGGTGTTCGCAAATGCGGGGGGGACCTGGAACTCATTCAAGTCC
>JANYBS010000079.1 GCA_025360715.1 Candidatus Eiseniibacteriota bacterium
CGTTGCGCCAAGGGTCGGGCCAGCGCCGAGCGTGGCGAGGACGAGCAGCAAGAGACGGGAGAATGATCGGGGGCTCATGACTGGCCTCTGCGCGCGAAGTGGGGTGCTGGCCTTGGAACTGGCCTGAGAAGACGTCTCGAAGGGGACTTTGTTCGCTTGCCGAGCATAGTTGGTCGAGCGCTCGCGTCCTAGCCCCAAGTGGCGTTGCCGCGTCCGGGAAACGTGGTCGAAAAGTGCTTTGACAGGTATATACTCGTCTTAGAATATAAGTCCCATGGAATCCACCTTCACCATCCTTGCCGAGCCGAACCGCCGCGCCATGCTAAGCCTGCTCGCAACGTCCGAGCGCTCGGTGGGCGAGCTGGAACGACAGTTGCGCCTGCCGCAGCCGTCGGTGTCCAAACACCTGCGCGTGCTGCGCGAGGCGGGCTTTGTGGAAGCGCGCGTCGAGGCGCAGCGCCGCGTGTATCGCCTGCGGCCCGAACCGTTCATGGAGCTCGAGTCCTGGCTCGTGCCGTTCCGCAAGTTCTGGGAGGGACGCGTCGGTGCGCTCGAGCGTCATCTGGATCACCGGTATCCGGAGGCTCCCTCGAAGCGCGCCAACCGCGCAGCACGAACGAAAGGCAAGAAGCGATGACCGAACGTGAGCATTGCTCGCCTGGCGCTGCTGCCGGCACCAGCGTGAACAAAGACGGCGACAAATGGACGCTCGTCCTGGTGCGCGAGCTGCGTCACGCGCCCGCACTCGTGTGGAGCGCGCTCACCGACCCCGCGCAGTTGCGCGAGTGGGCGCCGTTCGACGCCGACGGTATGCTCGCCGCGGGCGCCAAGGTAAAGCTCACGACCGTCGGCGCACCCACGCCCATGGAGAGCGAGGCGCTCATCACGCGCGCCGACGCGCCGCGGCTGCTTGAGTACAACTGGGGCGGCAACGACCTGCGCTGGCAGCTCGAGCCCACGGGCACGGGCACGCGGCTCACGCTGTGGCATCACATCGATCGCGGCTTCATCGCGTGGGGTGCCGCAGGCTGGCACATCTGCTTCGACGTGCTGGAACGCCAGCTGGACGGACAGCCCATCGGCCGCATCGTCGGCCCTGACGCGATGAAGTTCGAAGGTTGGCGCCGGTTGCTGGCGGAATATTCCGCACAGTTCGGCGTTCAGCCGCCTACTTGGTGATCCCAACCCCGAGGTGACCATGAAGCCCAGTTCACTCCCGGCGTCCGAGCCACCCGCACGTCATATCGACGCGCGCATCAAAGAACTCGAAGGCTGGCGTGGCAAGACGCTCGCCGCCATGCGCGCTCTCATTCATGAGGCTGACCCCAGCGTGACCGAGGAGTGGAAATGGTGCGTGCCCGTGTGGTTGCTCGACGGGATCGTCTGCACGGGCGAGGCCTACAAGACCACGATCAAGCTCACGTTCGCCAAGGGCGCGTCGCTCGACGACCCCACGGGCCTGTTCAACTCCAGCCTCGAGGGCAACACCCGCCGCGCGATCGACATCCACGAAGGCGATAGCGTGAACGCCGGTGCGTTCAAGAAGCTGATCCGCGCGGCAGTGGCGTTCAACAAGGCGTCGGAGCCAGCGCCAAAGGCAAAGGCGGCGAAGCCGGCTAAGGCGAAGGTCGCGGCGAAGAAGACGGCCAGGAAGAAGACGAAGTAGCGCTTCCGTCTGCGAAAACCGCCTGGCGCTCTGGTATTCTCATATCCTATTCGCGAATCGTGTCGCCTTGAGTACGCATTCGCGAGGGGAGGTCACATGAGAATCCGTTGCGCCGCTGTCGCACTCGCGACCGTCATCGGTTGCACCTTTGCCGTGAGCACTGCACACGGCGCGTGGCTGCCGAACGGATCGCCTCTCGTTCCCGGCTGGGGCGATACGTGGGGGCCGCGCGTCTCGGTCGATGACCAAGGCTCCTCGATCGTGGCCTGGAACAGCCAGCGCTCCGTGATGGTGCAAAAGCTGGCGACCACTGGCGAGCGCACACTCGGTTGGCCGTCTGCGGCACTCGCCATCGATGCCTCGGTGCCTTACACCGTGCACGGGGACTACGAGCTCGTCGCAATGAGCAGTGATGGCCAAGGTGGCGCCTATCTCGCGGTGCTCGAACAAGGGCCGTTCTGTGGCAACAGCTGCGGTGAATCGCCGGTCCAGCTCTACCTTCACCACATCACCGCGGCGGGCACCTTCGCGCCCAACTGGGGTGCCCAAGGAGTGCGGCTGCAGACTCGCTGGCTCGACCGTGTCTTCCTGATCGAGCGCACTCTGGCGCTGGTGCCCGATGGTCAAGGCGGCGTATTCCTCGCGTGGTCAGAGTTGGGCGAACTGCGAAGGGCCTGGTCGATTCGTACCCAGCACGTGAGCGCAGACGGCCGCCAGCTCTGGCCGGCCGAAGGAGTCCTGCTGCGCACGGCGAAATCGGTCTCGGTGCCGGCCTTGCAAGGCGATGATCGAGGCGGCGCCTTCGTCTTCTGGAGTGCCACGGATAGCACTGCGCCCGGCAGCAATCTCGAAGGCCAGCATGTCTCGGCGCAAGGCGTGATGCTCTGGAGCGTGGGGCAGACTCACCTTGGCGGGCGCGAACTGACAGGTGCGGAAGCGCCAGTCGCGCTTCCCGGCCGCGGTCACTCGGCGATCGTCGTCTCGGTGGCGCAGTGGAGGGGCACCCGCGGACTGTACGCAATTCAGGTGCGGGCCGACGGCCGCCTCGGCTGGCGTGAGCCGGCCGCGATATCCCGCACGCTGGCTCCCATCGCCGACGTGAAGGCGGTCGCTTCGGCCGACGGTAGTGTGATTGCCACATGGCCCGACGCGCGCATCGCGCCAGACGTCGGGATATTCGCCCAGAAGCTGTCCACGAATGGGCGGCTGGAGTGGCCTGCGGGCGGCGTGGCGCTCGCCACGGTCTCCGGAACGCGCACACAACTCGCTCTCGCGAGCGACGCCGGTGGCGGCGCGTTC
>JANYBS010000175.1 GCA_025360715.1 Candidatus Eiseniibacteriota bacterium
GCGACCAGCCGCGAGTCGGGGCACGAAGTGCTGCAGATCATCCGCAGCGGCGGCAGCGGTCCACGCGATTCGGTGGCGGTGGTGCCGGCGCTCTTCCTGGAATCGGCCTCCTGGGCACCCGATGGCAAGACGCTGCTGGCCGCCGTGCTCGGCCGGCCCGAATCGAATGCGAGCGCCAATAACAGCTGGGACCTCTATGTGGCCTCGCTCGACGGCTCGCCCGCGAAGCCGTACCTGACCACACCGATGTTCGAACGCGATTGCCGCATATCGCCCGACGGCCGCTGGGTGGCAGTCGCCGTGCGCAATGAAGGCAGGCTCGACATGTTCATCGACTCGTACCCCGAGCCCGGACACCGCACACAGATCTTCTCAGGGCAGCTGATCCGGACGGCGCACATCCTGTGGGGCCGGGGCGGGCGCGAGCTCTACTACGTGGATGCGAACCACGACCTGCTCGCCGTTCCCGTCTCGGTGGACGGTGACATGGTGCGCGCGGGCGCACCCGTGAGACTCTTCACGATGCCTGTCCATGGCGCCACGATCGATACCCGCGACGGTGAGAGATTCCTGCTGAGCCGCGAAGAGCCCGGCGCGGCCGGCATCGGCATGCGACTCGTGATCGGTTGGGAAGGATTGCTCAAGCGATGACCCTGACTCCCGGCACCAAGCTCGGTCCCTACGAGATCCTCGCGCCGCTCGGCGCGGGCGGTATGGGAGAAGTCTACCGCGCCCACGACACGCGTCTGGGCCGCGACGTGGCGGTGAAGGTGCTGCCGCAGCATCTCTCGGATAACGCCGATATCCGCGCGCGGTTCGAGCGCGAGGCGAAGACCATCTCGTCGCTCAATCATCCCAACATCTGCACGCTCTTCGATGTGGGCCGCGAAGCCGAGACCGACTACCTGGTCATGGAGCTCATCGAAGGCGAGACCTTGGCGCAGCGGCTCACCAAAGGCGCGCTGCCCACGGCTGACGTGTTGTGCATCGGCGCGCAGGTGGCCGACGCGCTCGACCGCGCACACCGCGCCGGCGTGATCCACCGCGACCTCAAGCCCGGCAACGTGATGCTCACCAAGAGTGGCGCCAAGCTCATGGACTTCGGGCTTGCGCGCACCAGCGCGATGGCCGGGCCGGTGAGCGGCAGCGGTGCGACCATGGCGATGCTCACGCACGCACCCACGGTGGCGTCGCCGCTGACGGCTGAAGGCGCGATCGTCGGCACGTTCCAGTACATGGCGCCCGAGCAGCTCGAGGGCCGCGAGACCGACCCGCGCAGCGACATCTGGGCACTCGGCTGCGTGCTCTACGAGATGGCGACCGGCCAGCGGCCCTTCGGCGGCGGCAGCCAGGCGAGCCTGATCTCGTCGATCATGAAGGAAGAGCCGCGGCCGCTGATCGAACTCGTGCCGCTTGCGCCGAACGCGCTCGCGCGGCTTGTGCGCGAATGTCTCGCCAAGGACGCCGAACGCCGCCTGCAGAGCGCGCACGACATCAAGCTGCAACTGGAATGGATCGCCGAGCCCGGCTCGCAGAGCGGCGTCATGGCGCCCGTGACCGCGCGCCCTCGGCGCAACGAGCGCGCGGTGCTGATCGGTGCCGTGCTCGTCACAGCCGCCTTGGCGCTCACCGCCGGATTGTTCTGGCCGCGCGGTGCAGGGGATAGCGGCGCCGTGCGCGCCACGATCCCGGCGCCCGTGGGCGGGGAGTTCTCCTCCAGCGCGGAGCGGCCGATGTGCGTGGCGATCTCGCCCGACGGCCGCACCATCGTCTACAGCGCGCGCGTGGGCGAAGGGCGCGACCGCCTCTATGTGCGCGAACTCGATGCCGCCGACGCGCGTCCGCTCGCCGGCACGGAAGAGGCCAGCCAGCCCTTCTTCTCACCCGATGGCCGCTCGGTCGCCTTTTTCAGCCACGACCGCCTGAGGCGCGTGGACGTCGCGGGTGGCCCTGTCGTCGCCCTCGCGCCGGCTTACGACGGCCGCGGCGGCACATGGGGCGCCAAGGGCGACATCCTCTTCACGGACGGGAGCGATACGCCCGTCTCTCGCGTTTCTTCGGACGGCGGTGCGGTCACCCCCGCAACGGTTCTCGATCGTGCCAAGGAGTCGACGAACCGGTACCCCAACTTCCTTCCGGATGGGCGGCATTTCCTCTACCTGGCGCGCAGCGCTTCGGCCGGCGGCGGCGTGTCGCCCACCATCTACGTCGGTGAGGTGGGGTCGTCCAAACGGGTCAAGGTGCTCGAACTCGCATCCAATGTGGCTTACGCGCACGGGTATCTCTTCTATGTACGCGGCGGCATCTTGCAGGCGCAGCCTTTCGACCCGGGCGGCCTTCGCACGACGGGCCCCGCGGTCTCGCTGGTGGACGATGTGCGCTGGGACGGCCGCTTCAGCCGCGGTGTCTTCGCGGTCTCGGCGAATGGCACGTTCGCGTGCATGACGGGGACCGGCCGCACCAAGGCGCAGCTCGCCTGGCTCGACCGGTCCGGGCACTTGCTGCGGCGCGTGGGCGACGCACAGGCGTTCACCTACGGAGGCAGTCCGCAGCTCTCGCCCGATGGCAAGCGGGCAGCCATGTGTGTGGTGAATCCGGATCGCGGCACGTCGGATGTGTACCTTGTGGACGTGGAGAGTGGCCATGCCACTCGTCTGACACTGGACGATCAGGATCATCCTGGTGCCGCCTGGTCGGCTGATGGTGCGCACGTCTACGTGGACACGAATGCAGGCAGCACGTATGCCCTCGACCGTTTGAGTCTCACGTCCGCAGCCGTCGAACGTATCCTCACGCGAAGCACGTGGATGTGGCCGATGGGCGAGTCTCCCGATGGCCGCACCGTGCTCTTCGTCGATGACAGTGTCTCGGTAGCCGCCAAGTGTGCGTTCAGCGTGATGTCGCGCGAGGGCGGAGCGATCGGCACCTTCGGCAAGGAGAGCCAGACCGCCGTCACGCCGCAGGTCTCACCAGACGGCCACTATGTCATGTATACGTCCGACCGGACCGGACGACCCGAAGTCTACGTGGCGAGTTTCCCGGACGCGCGCCAGGAGTGGCAGGTCTCGTCCTCGGGTGGCTTCGCCGGGCACTGGGGGCCCGGTGGACGCGAGCTCTACTTCATCGATCCGGATAACCGTTTGATTGCGGTCGACGTCTCGAACACCCCTCAGGGCTTGCAGACCGGAACGGCACACCCGCTCTTCGTGCTGCGCGGCAATGCTATCTACGCCCCGTACGCTCCGTCGCCCGATGGCCAGCGATTCCTAGTGCTGCTGCCGCCCGAGGGCGAGACCGAGCCGCCCGTCACGCTGATCACGAACTGGCCCGCACTGCTGGCGAAGAAATGATCGCTCTCGGAAAAGGAATGCTCTCGTGTCACTGACTCCCGGCACCAAGCTCGGTCCCTACGAGATCCTCGCGCTGCTCGGCGCGGGCGGTATGGGAGAAGTCTACCGCGCCCACGATTCCCGGCTCGCGCGCGACGTCGCGATCAAGGCGCTGCCGGCAGCGTTCTCCGCCGACCCTGAGCGACTGACGCGCTTCGAGCGCGAAGCCAAGCTGCTCGCGTCGCTGAGTCACCCGAACATCGCCGGCATCCATGGCGTCGAAGACGTGGGCGGCGCGCGATACCTCGTGCTGGAGTTCGTCGATGGCGAAGCGCTGGATGCGCGGCTGCAGCGCGCACGCATGCCGCTCGCGGAGACGCTCGAGATCGCGCAGCAGATCGCTGCCGGCGTCGAAGCCGCTCACGAGGCCGGTGTGGTGCACCGCGACCTCAAGCCCGCGAACGTGATGATCACCCACGGTGGCGTCGTGAAGGTGCTGGATTTCGGGCTGGCTCGTGCAGGCACAGGTCGCGCCGGCGAAAGCGACCCAGGGCTCTCGGCATCGCCGACCATGACGTATGCGGCCACGGCCGCCGGCGTCATCCTGGGCACCGCCGCCTACATGAGCCCCGAACAGGCGCGCGGCAAGAACGTGGATCGCCGCACCGACATCTGGTCGTTCGGCTGCGTGCTGTATGAATGCCTGGCGGGCAAGCGCGCATTCGAGGGCGAGACGGTGAGCGACCTGCTCGCACGCATCCTCGAGCGCGAGCCCGATTGGTCCTTGCTGCCCACGAGCACACCGCCGCGCCTGCTCGCGCTGCTGCGCCGGTGTTTCATCAAGGACGCCAAGCTGCGGCAGCGCGACATGGGCGACGTGCGGCTCGAGTTGCACGCGATCGCGAATCGCGAGCTTGCGCCAGGTGCCGAGCCGGCCTTGGCTGCCGCGCCCGCGGGGACACGGCTGTGGCCATGGCTCAGTGCCGCGCTCGTGCTGGTGGCGGTCCTCGCGGTGATCTCGCGCCTTCTCGTGCAGCCGGTCTCGCATGACCCGGTCGCCCTCGCGCTGTTGGCGCCTCCCGGCGTGCGCATGGGACTCTCGCCATATGACGTGGCGGTGTCGCCCGATGGTGCGCGCGTTGTGTTCGTCGGCGCGGACTCGCTGGGCGGTCCCCGGCTCTGGGTGCGCACGCTCAGCCATGACGACGCCCGGCCGCTCGAGCACACCGAGAACCCCCAGCAGCCGTTCTGGTCTTCCGACGGGCAGCGCGTCGCGTACTTCGCTGGCGGCAAGCTATGCACGGTCGAGATCAGTTCCGGCGCCGTGCATGCGATCGCGGATGCGCCGCTGCCGCGCGGCGGCTCGTGGGGCAAGGGGGCGATCGTGTACCAGCCGCGCTCGCTGGGTCCGCTCATGTCGGTCGCGGAGGAGGGCGGGACTCCTGTGGCCGTGACCCGGGTCGACTCGACCACGCATGAAGTCGGCCACCGTTTCCCGTCGTTCCTGCCCGACGGGGAGCACTTCGCGTATGTCGCCCTGCGCGACACGAACCGGATCTGCTTCGGCGCTCTTCATGACATGCGGCCGCATTCGCTGGGGACTGGCGACAGTGGTCCCACGATCGTGGGACCCGACCTGGTGACCTACCAGCGCGGAGACAAGATCATTGCGCAGCGATTCGACCGCCGCACGTTCCAGCCGGACGGCGCACCCGTCGAGGTTCCCGATATCCGCGTCGTGGCCACGAACGTGGACGGCGAGCCGCTGCTCGCGGCGTCCTGGAACGGCACGCTCGTGCAGCGCGGCGCCGTGGACCGGCCCCGGCGTCTTGCGTGGTTCGGCCGCGATGGCCGCATGCAGAGCGTCATCCCGGTCAACGAGGGCGCCTATGGCTTCGGCTCGGTCTCACCGGACGGACGGACCGCGGTCGTCATACACAATGGCGCCAACGATCTCAACTTCGCGGTCTGGCTGATCGACCTGCAACGCGGCTCCGAGCATCCGCTCGAGTTCACGGGTGGGAGCGAGACGCCGATCTTCGCGCCCGACGGCCGCACGGTGATCTTCTCCAAGAACACCGACGGGACGGACCAGAACCTGTGGACGCTGACAGCAGACGCCCCGGGCTCCGAGCACATGGCCGTGCGCTCGAAGGCGCGCTTCATCAATCCGCTCGCCACATCTCCCGATGGCCGCGTCGTGCTGCTTCGTTCCCAAGGCACGGACACTCAGCAGGACCTCTCGCTCGCCACGCTCGGCGAGGACGGGGTGCGGCCCCTGATCGCGACACGCTTCAATGAGCCGACCGGCACGCTCTCACCCGACGGGCGATGGCTCGCCTACATCTCGGACGAATCCGGGCGCTTCGAGGTGAGAGTGCGCGCGTTCCCAAACGTCGATGGCCCGATCACCGAGATCAGTCACGGGGCATGGTGCGCACCCAATGGCGAGAACCGCATCGGCAAGCCCCGCTGGTCGAGTGACGGACGCGAGATCGTCTACACCGCGACCGATGCGCGCACGCTCATGTCGGTCGCGGTCACACCCGGCGATCCGCCGCGCTTCAGCGAGCCGCACGCGCTCATGCGCCTTCCCGATGCCGTCGCCGATGTCGCCGAGCAGCCCGACCTGCAGCGCTTCCTCGTGGCGCTCATCCGCGACGAAGAGGGGCGTTCCTCCGCGACCGTGATCGTGAATTGGAAGCCGGCTCCCAAGAAGGGTCGCTGACCGATGACGCTCACACCCGGCACCAAGCTCGGACCCTACGAGATCACCGCGCCGCTCGGCGCGGGCGGCATGGGCGAAGTCTATCGTGCGCGCGACACGCGCCTGGGCCGCGACGTGGCGGTGAAGGTGCTGCCGGCAGCGTTCGCGACCGATCCCGAACGCCGCGCGCGTTTCGAGACCGAAGCGCGCACGGTCGCCGGCCTCTCGCATCCGAATGTGCTCGCCCTGCACGACATCGGTATCGAGGGCGACATCGCCTACGTCGTCATGGAACTCATCGAGGGCGAGACGCTGCGCGAGCGCCTGGTCGCGGGCGCCATGCCGGCTTCACGCGCGGTGCCCATCGCCGTGCAGGTGGCGCGGGGCTTAAGTGCTGCGCACGACAAGGGCGTGGTGCACCGCGACCTCAAGCCCGAGAACATCATGATCACCGCGGATGGCTTCGCGAAGGTCCTCGACTTCGGCCTGGCGCGTCGCGCGCTCGCGCTCGAGGCGTCTTCGCAGAGCCTGGCGCCAACAGTCGCGGCGTCGACCGAACCCGGCACCGTGCTGGGCACCACAGGCTACATGGCGCCCGAGCAGGTGCGTGGCCTTGTGGCCGATGCGCGCAGCGACCTCTTCGCGTTCGGCGCGGTGCTCTTCGAGATGCTCGCGGGCCGCCGCGCGTTCGCGGGCGACTCCGCCGCCGACACCATGACGGCGATCCTGCGCGAGGAGACACCCGACCTGGCGGCACTCGTGCCCGATCTGCCGCCTGCGATCGCGCGCATCGTCGCGCGGTGCCTGGAGAAGAACCCCTCGGCGCGCTTTCGTTCCGCGGCGGACCTGGCCTTCGCGCTCGAAGCGGCGGGCAGCAGCTCCAGCGCCTCGAACGCCAGCGGCGCCCATGCGGCTGTGGCCACAGCAGCCCGGCCGCGGTTCAAGCGCCTGTCGTATCGCAACGGCTACGTGGCTCATGCCCGCTTCGTGCCCGGCAGCAGCGATGTGGTCTTCGGTGCCTCGTGGCAGGGCCGGCCGATCGAGATCTTCATCGCTCGCCCGGGCAGCCCCGAAGCCCGCAGCCTTGGATTGCCTTCGGGCAGTGTGTTGGCGGTCTCCGCCCAAGGCGAACTGGCGCTGTCGGCCGGCTTCCGGCACATCTATTGGAACTGCACTTCGGGAACGCTTTCACGTGTGCCGATCGCGGGTGGCGGTGTCCGGGCGCTGCAGAAGGATGTGGGCTGCGCCGACTGGTCACCCGATGGCCGCACGCTCGCGCTCACGCGCACGGTCGAAGGGCGCGGCCAACTGGAGTACCCAGCGGGCCAGATGCGCGCGGAGTCGCCAGGCTGGTTCAGTCAGGCGCGTGTCTCACCTGACGGCAAGCAGGTCGCCTTTGCGCGACACGATATCCGCGGCGACAGCGCGGGTGAGATCTGCGTCTGGGATGCGGAACATGGCGTGCGAACACTGTACTCGCGAATGACGAGCATCAGTGGCATCGCATGGTCGGCCGACGGGGAAGAGGTCTGGTTCTCGGGGATCGACGCCACGCAACAGAATGGGCTCTGGGCGAATCGCATAGGCGGCGCCGCGCGTGAAGTCATCACCTCGGCGACGCGATTCACACTGCATGACATCGCACCCGATGGCCGGGTACTGGTCGGGCTGGGGAGCTTCCGGTTCGGCATGTACCACGGTACCGATGGCGTCGCAGCGGAGACCGACCTGACGTGGTTCGACGGTACGGCACCCGGTGCGCTGTTGCCTGAGGAATCACAGATCCTCTTCTGGGAGGGCCACGAAGCCGAGAACCCGCACTATGGGACGTTCCTTCGAGACCTCGATGGATCGCCCGCAGTGCGCCTTGGGGACGGGATCGCGACGGCCGTCTCTCCGGACCGGCAATGGGTGGTCTCGCTCACGATCACGCCGCACGGGTTGGCGCTCTACCCGACGGGGCTCGGCGAGTCCCGGCACATGACCTTTCCCGACCTTGAGCCCATCGATTGGGCCGGCTTCCGCCCCGACGGCGCGCACTTGCTGATCGTGGCGACGGGCGCCGATGGCCGTCGACTTCGCGAACTTGATCTGGCGACCGGCGCACTGCGGGTGCTCTGGGATCAAGAGATCGTCGCCGGCCTCGAGGGGATCGCGGTCTCGCGAGACGGCGAACGGATGGTGCTGCGACTGCCTTCGCGTGAGTTGGTCCTGTTCACACTCACCGATGGTTCTGCCCGGGCCATTCCGGGCCTGCGAGCCGAGGATGTGCCGATCCGCTTCGACTCGACGGAGCGATTCCTGTTCGTGGCGGTGCCGGGCAGCGGCATCTCGACGATCGAGCGTATCGACTGCGGCAGCGGCGAGCGGGTGGTCTGGCGCACGCTGCGCCCCGCGGATTCCACTGGCGTGGCCTACATCGGCGGCATCGTACTGGCCGAGGACGGCGAGAGCTACGCCTACGCGAGTTTCCGCAACGTCAGCGATCTCTACGTGGTTGAGAACTTGAGTTAGCGTCTACCGCGGCACGCGCCCGGCGAGCACCGGCACCATCCAGACCGCGTACTTCTGCGGGTCCTGGATGTCGGCGATCATGCGGTCGAAGTAGGCGCGGGCTTCCGCGGGCGTGAAGCGCGAGTATTCGGCGGCGATCTCCACGTAGCCATCGCGCCATGCGGTGAGGATGCCGGCGAACGTCTCGCGCGGCACGCGCAGCGTATCGACGATCACGTACTCGAGCGTGATGTCGGTGAAGCCCATCTCGGCCATCGACTGAGACGAGTGACGGCCGACGTACGCATCGACGCCCATCTTCTCGGTGAAGCGCGCAGGCACCTCGTGCCAGAACTCGCGCGGATCGTGGGCGCCGCCGAAGGGGAAGTGCAGCATGCCGTAGTCCTCGTTGATCATATGCACCCAGCCGCCGGGTTTGGTCACGCGCGCCAGTTCCGCGAGCACCTTGGGGAAGTGCGGTACCGATTGCGTGACGTGGCGGCACACGCTCAGGTCGTACGTGCCGCGAGTGGCCGGCAGTTCGAACACGCTCTGGTGGGCGAAGGTGACGCGGTCCCCGAGCGCTTCATAGCGCTCGCGGGCGTACTCGAGATGATGGTCGAGCACATCCACGCCGAATACGTGCGCCTGCGGGTAGAGAGTGGCCAAGCGCGAGGTGATCTCGCCCGTGCCGCAGCCGGCGTCGAGGATCTGCAGGGCCCCCGAGAGCCCATATCGCTCGAAGAGCCGTGACTCCTGCGGCCAGATCGCGTTCGCTTGGGCGGCTAGGTTGCGGACCATGGACTCGTCGGCCATCTGTTCGCGCTGGGGGTTCAGTTCGCTCACGGTGCACTCCTTACGGTAAGTCGTGGATGGACGAAAAAAGATACCGCAAGGCCGCGCGTTCGTGTGTCCATTTGGTGTAGATTCTCGCGATGGTACTTCGGGAAGGCACCCAGCTTGGCCCATACCACGTGCTTGCGCCCTTGGGCGCCGGTGGGATGGGCGAAGTCTACCGTGCGCGTGACCCGCGGCTCGACCGCGTGGTCGCCATCAAGGCGTTGCCCGAAGGCTTCTCCAAGGACCCCGAACGCCTGGCCCGCTTCGAGCGCGAAGCAAAGCTGCTGGCGAGCCTCAACCATCCGAACATCGCCGGCATCCACGGGATCGAGGAGCGAGATGGCGAGCGCTTCTTGATCCTCGAGTTCGTCGAGGGAGAATCCCTCGCGCAGCGGCTCGAGCGTGGCCCGCTGCCGATCGATGACGCGATTGAAGTTTGCCGTCAGGTCGCTACGGCGCTCGAAGCGGCGCACGAGAGCGGCATCGTCCACCGCGACCTCAAGCCGGGCAATATCATGCTCACGCCCGTGGGCGACGCGAAGGTGCTCGACTTCGGCTTGGCGAAAGCCGCCGCGCCGATGGGTTCGGGTTCCAGCGCGAACCTGTCGGCATCACCGACCATGACCTATGCGGCCACCATGGCTGGCGCGATCCTCGGCACCGCCGCCTACATGAGCCCCGAGCAGGCGCGCGGCAAACCGGTGGACCGGCGCACCGACATCTGGTCGTTCGGCTGCGTGCTCTTCGAGTGCCTGACCGGGCGAATGGTGTTCTCGGGCGAGACGGTCTCGGACATGGTCGCGCAGATCCTCAAGAGCGAGCCGGATTGGCACGCGTTGCCGGAGGCAACGCCGGCGAACGTCCGGCGGCTGCTCGAACTCTGCCTGCGCAAGGACCCGCGTGAGCGCCTGCGCGACATCGGCGACGCGCGCCTCGAACTCGGCGCCACCGATGCCGAGACGCCGGTCGCCGCCGCGCCGGTCACCCGCGGCGCGTGGTGGCCCATGGCGATCGCAGGCCTGGTCGTGGGCGTGGCCCTCACGGCGCTGTCGTGGCCGATGATCCATGCGGGTCCGCCCGCCACCGCCGTGCGCGAGGCCAGCGTCGTGCTGCCCTACGGCCAGCGCCTGGCATTCAACGGTGCGAACAACTTCATGGCGATCTCGCCCGATGGCCGCGCCGTGGCGTTCGCCGCTCGCTCGGGCGGGGAGATCCAGATCCACGTGCGGCGGCTGGATACTCGCGAGGACACTGTCCTTCCCGGCACAGAAGATGCGCGCGACCTGTTCTTCTCTCCGGATGGGAATTGGGTCGGTTATTTCGATACGCAGTTCATGCGCAAGGTCTCGGTCCACGGCGGTGAGCCGGTCTCGCTGGCGCCGGTCACGGAGGACCGCGGCGGCGTGTGGCTCAAGGACGGCAGTATCATCGCCACGCTCGGGCCTTCCGATCCGCTCGTGAGTGTCCCGCGCGACGGCGGGACGCCTGTGGCAGTGACGCACCTGGATTCCACACGAAACGAGCGAACGCACCGCTGGCCGACGGTGCTCGGCGATGGCCGGTGGATCGCGTTCACCGTGGGGATCAAGAGCCAGGCCGGCGATTATGACGGTTGCACGATCGACGCGGTTTCGCTCAAGTCCGGCGCGCGTCGCACGCTTGTGCACGATGCGCGGCGCGCGATCTTCGTGGCCCCCAACCACCTCGTCTTCGACCGCAAGGGAACGCTGTTCGCCGTGCGCATCGACCCGGGCGATCCCAAGGTGACCGAAGAGCCAGCGCCGGTGTTGCCAGGCGTGGCAGGCGATCCCTCGACTGGCGCTTCGTTCGAGGACATCTCCGGCGACGGCACACTCGCGTGGGTGCCGCAGCCTGGTGGGCGGCCGGAGCGGCAGTTGGGCTGGTTCGATCGCGAGGGCCGCTGGACGGCGTCACCCGTCGCGCCGGCCGACTATCGCGCGACCACGATCTCGCCCGACGGGAAGCGCATGCTGCTGCTGAACGGCGGCTCGGGTTCGGCGGATCTCTTGGTCGCCGATCTGGCCAGCGGCTCGGTGCAGCAGATCACCTCGAGCCACAGCGTGATCGGCGGCACGTGGTCGCCCGATGGCCAGCGCGTGGTCTACACCTGTGGCAACGAGAAGGGCGAATGGCTGCTCGTGACCCAGCGCGTCGATGGCGCGGGCGGCGTGCAGAAGATCCTCACCGAACCTAACATCATCACGGTCGGGGGTGTCGTTCCTGACGGATCGCAAGCCCTCTACTCGGAGTGGGGCGGTCGTGGCGCGCGCATGCGGCTGGCATCGCTGCGCGGCGATGGGAAAGTGCAGCTCATCCCGGGTGCCGCATCGCCGGAGTGCTACGAGATCCAGGGCATGATCTCGCCCGACGGCAAGCTCGTGGCATTCGTCTCGAACGTGACCGGTCACGAGGCGGTCTACATCCGCCGTGTCGACGGCGTCGGCGGCGTGGTCCAAGTGAGTACACGCGGAGGCGGCGGCATGCGTTGGGGGCGCGGCGGTACGGAGCTCTTCTACGTCGAGGGCGAGATATTGCGCGTCGTGAGCGTCACGTGCGCGGGCGACGAAGTGCGTGTCTCGGCGCCGAAGCCGTTGTTCGAGGTGCCGCCCTCGCCGATCCAAGCGCAGATCCGCGACCACTCGTACGACCCGCACACCGACCGTTTCTATTTCCTGCGCCCGCGCGAAGGCACCGATGAACGCCGCGAGATCGCCCTCAGCATCGGCTGGGGTGCCCGTCTTGACGACCGCAGTATCTCTGCAAAGGGGAAGCGATGACCATGAACCCCGGAACCAAACTCGGCCCCTACGAGATCATCGCGCCACTGGGCGCGGGCGGTATGGGCGAGGTGTACCGCGCACGCGACACGCGTCTGGGCCGTGACGTGGCCGTGAAGGTGCTGCCTGCGCATCTCACCGAGAATGCGGACGTGCGCACGCGCTTCGAGCGCGAGGCGAAGACCATCTCGAGCCTGAACCATCCGCACATCTGCACGCTCTTCGATGTGGGGCGCGAAGGTTCGACCGACTATCTGGTCATGGAACTGGTCGAGGGCGAGACGCTTGCTGACCGCATCGCAAAAGGCCCGCTGCCGTCGGAACAGGTGATCAAGCTCGGCACCGAGATCGCCGACGCGCTCGACAAGGCACATCGCGCCGGAATCGTGCACCGCGACCTCAAGCCCGGCAACGTGATGCTCGCCAAGAGCGGCGCCAAGCTCATGGACTTCGGCCTCGCGCGTGCCACCGGCGCCGCCGGCACGGGCAGCAGCAGCGGCGCGAGCATCACGAACCTCACGACGTCGCCCACCGTGGCGCAGCCGCTCACCGCGCAGGGTGCGATCGTCGGCACGTTCCAGTACATGGCGCCCGAGCAGCTCGAGGGCGCCGAGGCCGACGTGCGTTCCGACATCTGGGCGCTGGGCTGCGTGCTCTACGAGATGGCCACGGCCAAGCGCGCGTTCGCAGGCGCCACGCAAGCGAGCCTCATCAGCTCGATCATGAAGGACCAGCCGCGGCCGATCGCCGAGCTGCAGGAACTGGCGCCTCCCGGGCTCGACCGTCTGGTGCGCGCGTGCCTTGAGAAGGACCCGCAGGAACGCATCCAGACCGCGCAGGACGTGCGCCTGCATCTGCGCTGGATCGCCGAGGGCGGCTCGCAAGCGGGCGTGCCTGCGCCGGTCGCCGCGCGGCGCCGCAGCCGGGAGCGCATGGCGTGGATCCTCGCTGGCGTGGGCGGCGCGGCGGCGATCGCGCTGGCGGTGATGCACTTCGCGATGCCGGCGCCGGCGCCGCAGACGCTACGCTTCGAGGTCTCGCCGCCCACGGCCGTGCAATCGCAGGACTCGCCGCGCATCTCGCCGGACGGCAGCACGCTTGCCTATAGCGCCACCGATTCCACGGGCACCACGCGTATCTGGCTGCGGCCGCTGAGCGCGCTCGTGGCCACGGCCATGGCAGGCACCGAGGGCGCGCACCGGCCGTTCTGGTCGCCGGACAGCCGCTTCCTGGGCTTCGTCGCGGGCGGCAAGCTCAAGAAGGTGAGCGTGGCCGGGGGGCCGCCCCAGGTCGTCTGCGATGCGCCGACGGGCTCGGACGGCACGTGGGGCTCCAAGGACGTGATCTTGTTCGATGGCACCGGCGCGGATCCGATCTTGCGCGTGCCGGCCAGTGGCGGTGTCGCTGCGGTCGCGATCGCGGCGGATTCCACTCAGAAGCTGCTGCAGGTGGGCTGGCCGGAGTTCCTGCCGGACGGAAAGCATTTCCTCTTCTTGGGGGTCTCGCCGCAATCGAACCTGATGGTGGCTTCGACCGACGGTGGCAAGCCCGTGTTGCTCGGGCCGTGCGAGTCGCAGGTGCAGTACCTGCCGAACGGGCAGTTGCTCTATTCGCGCGGTGGCTCGCTCGTGATGCAGCCGTTCGATGCGGGCGCCCTCAAGCTCAAGGGCGAGCCCGTGCCTGTAGCGGAGCAGGTCGGCGCGAGCGCGGTCGGCGGCGCGGACTTCCGGGCTTCGCAGAACGGCGTGCTCGTCTATTCGTCGCGCTCCGTGGATTCGGGTGAACTGGTCGAAATCGACCGTACGGGCCACCAGGTCCGTACGCTCGCGGCTCCAGCAGGCGCGGCGAATCCCAAGTTGTCCCACGACGGACAGAGGCTCGCGCTGCGCAATATCGATCCGCAACCGCGTACGCGCGACATCTGGATCGTCGACCGCACGCGTAACATCTCGACCCGGTTCACGTTCGAAAAAGCGAACGAGAACTATCCGCAGTGGTCGCCCGACGACAAGCGGATCGCCTACTACACCGATGCCAGCAAGCCCGGCATCATGACGAAGGCGCTCACGGGTTCCGGCGAGACCGAGATGCTCTATCCATCGGTGGACGAATGCGTGCTCAAGGACTGGTCGCGTGACGGCTCGACGATTTTCTTCGAGAAGACCGCCGCGACAGGCCAGGACATCTGGACGCTGTCCGCAGTCGGGGACCACAAGGCCACGGCGTTCCTCACGGGCGCATTCAACGAATACGACCCGCACCTCTCGCCCGATGGACACTATCTGGCCTACACGTCGGATGAGTCGGGGCACGAAGAGGTCTGCGTGCAGCCGTATCCAGACCGCAGTGACAAGTGGCAGATCTCCACGCACGGCGGCGACGACCCGCACTGGAGCGCCGACGGCAAGCAGATCTACTACCTGAGCCCGGACCAGCACATGATGTCGGCGCCCATCACGCTTTCACCGAAATTCGAGCCAGGCGTGCCGGTCGCGCTCTTCGCTGCGAAGATCCTGTTCCCGGCGCAGCAACGCACGCACTTTGAGGTCACCCCCGACGGTCAGATGTTCCTCATGTTCTCACCGACGTCCACACGGTCGTTGCCCACGACCACGGTGGTGGTGAACTTCCTCGCGGAGAAGAAGCCCCGTTGAGCGTGACCCCCGGCACCAAGCTCGGCCCGTACGAGATCATCGCGGCCATCGGCGCCGGCGGCATGGGCGAGGTGTACCGCGCGCGTGACACGCGGCTCGGGCGCGACGTGGCGATCAAGGTGCTGCCCGCGGCGCTCGCGGGCGACGCCGAGCGGCTGGCGCGCTTCGAGCGCGAGGCCAAGACCGTCGCGGCGCTCAACCATCCGAACATCGTCACGCTGCATTCGATCGAAGAAGCAGGCGGCATCCGCTTCCTCACCATGGAGCTGGTGGACGGCCAGAGCCTCGCGGCGCTCGTGGTGCCGGGTGGCGTGGCGCTCAAGCGCGTGCTCGACGTCGCGATCCCCATGGCCGATGCGCTCGCCGCCGCACATGAGCGCGGGGCGGTGCACCGCGACCTCAAACCGGCCAACGTGATGGTGTCGCGCGAGGGCCGCGTGAAGGTGCTCGACTTCGGCCTTGCCAAGATGGCCGACCCGGACGCCGGCCCGGATGCTGGCGAAGGCGAGACGCAAGCCATGACGATCGAGGCGCCGCTTTCGGCGGTCGGCCAGGTGATGGGCACGGTTCCGTACATGGCGCCCGAACAGGTGCGCGGCGAAGCGGTGGATGCGCGCACGGACATCTTCTCGATGGGCATCCTGCTCTACGAGCTCGCCACGGGGCGCCGGCCGTTCGTGGGCCCCACGCATGCCGACGTGAGCTCGGCGATCCTGCGCGATGCGCCCGAGCCCGTGAGCACGACCCGCGCGGACCTGCCGGCCGACATCGAGCGCATCATCGGCCGCTGCCTGGAGAAGGATCCGGAGCGGCGGTTCCAGACGGCCAAGGACGTGCGCAATGAGCTGGAACTGGTCCGGCGCGCGAGCGAGTCGAGCGGGATGGCTTCACGCTCGGCGCCGCGCAGCCCGGCCGCCGCGAAGGAAGCGCCCTCGATCGCCGTGTTGCCGTTCGTGAACCGCAGTCGCGATGAAGAAGATGAGTACTTCTCCGATGGTCTCGCGGATGAACTGCTGGGCACGCTGGCCAAGATCCGCGGGCTGCGTGTGGCGGCGCGCACCTCGAGCTTCCAATTCAAGGGCCGCAACGAAGGCGTGGCGGCGATCGGCCAGCAGCTGAACGTGGCGACGGTGCTTGAGGGCACCGTGCGCAAGTCGGGCAACCGCGTGCGCATCTCGGTGCAGTTGGTAAAGGTCGCCGACGGTTTCCATCTATGGTCCGAAACGTATGACCGCACGCTCGACGACATCTTCGCGGTCCAGGACGACATCGCCCAGAGCGTGGTGAAGGAACTACGCACCACGCTGCTCGGCGAGGACCCGGATTCTCGCGCGAGCGGCGAGGTCAGAGCGGAAGTCGCCGCTGCGGCGATCGGCCGCGGTAGCGATGCCGAGGCGCACCGGCTGTATATGCAGGCACGCTTCCACTTCGCACGCATCACGGTCGAGGACGTGAGACAGGCGCTCGAGCTGCTGCGACAGGCCGTCGCGATCGATCCCGCGCATGCGCTGGCTTGGGCGATGCTCTCGAGCGTCGAGACTTACGCTGCGGTGACGGGGCCGATCTCACACCATGAAGGCATCGCGCGCGCGCGGGTCGCAGCCCGTCAGGCGGTCTCGCTGGCCCCGGAACTACCCGAGGGGCTGCTGGCGCTTGGCGGCGTGCAGCTCTGGTATGACTTCGACCTTGCGGAGGCGGAGCGCGGGTTCCGGAAGGCATTCGTGGTCGCTCCCGGCAATGCCGAGGTTCTCTACCATCTGGCGGTTGCGCTCAATATCGCAGGCCGGTTGGACGAAGCCGTTTTGCACTGCGCACGCGCGCTCGAGTTAGACCCTTTGAATGTGCGCATCCACGCCCAATGGGGCCGCATCCATCGCTCGTTGCGCCAGTACGATGTCGCGACGGAGGCCTTCCGCAAAGCGATCGCGATCGCGCCGCAGGCGATCGCGTTGCACATGCTGCTGGCCGGCACGCTCGTGCTACAGGGACGTCTCGATGAAGCGCTCGTCGAAGCACAGAGCGAAAAAGAGGGGTGGGCGCGTCACTGCGCCGTGGCGATCGTCGCGCATCTGATGGGGGACTCGGCGATGTCCGATCGCGAACTCGAAGCGCTTGTGGCCTTCGCGGATACGGCTGCATATCAGGTCTTGCTCGTGCATGCCGCGCGCGGCGAGATCGAAGAGGCCTTCGAATGGCTGGAACGCTCGTACGGGCAGCGTGACTCCGGGATCCTGTTCATCAAGCGCGAGCCGTTCCTGGACAGCCTTCGCCCGGACGCACGTTGGCAGCCGTGGCTGAAGAAATTGGGATTGGAGGGTTGAGGTGGCACTGACACCAGGCACCAAGCTCGGCCCCTACGAGATCGCCTCGCCGCTCGGTGCGGGCGGCATGGGTGAAGTGTACCGCGCCAAGGACACGCGCTTGGGCCGCGACGTCGCGATCAAGGTGCTGCCGCAGCACTTGAGCGACAACGCGGACATCCGCACGCGCTTCGAGCGCGAAGCGCGCACGATCTCAAGCCTGAATCATCCGAATATCTGTACGCTTTTCGATGTGGGCCGCGAAGGCGACGTGGACTACCTGGTCATGGAGCTCATCGTGGGCGAGACGCTTGCGGACCGCTTGCGCAAAGGGCCGCTCGCCACGCCCGAGATGCTGCGCATCGGCACGCAGATCGCCGACGCTCTGGACCGCGCGCACCGCGCCGGCGTGACGCATCGCGACCTCAAGCCGGGCAACATCATGCTCACCAAGAGCGGCGCCAAGCTCATGGACTTCGGCCTCGCGCGCGCCAGCAGCACGGGCGGACCCGTGAGCGGCAGCGGTGCCACCATGACGGCGCTCACACATTCGCCCACGGTGGCATCGCCCTTGACGGCCGATGGCGCGATCGTCGGCACGTTCCAGTACATGAGCCCCGAACAACTCGAAGGCCGCGAGGCCGACGCGCGCAGTGACATCTGGGCGCTCGGCTGCGTGATCTACGAGACGACCACGGGCCGCCGCGCGTTCGAGGGTCGCAGCCAGGCCAGCTTGATCGCGGCGATCCTCGAGCGCCCGGCGCCGTCGGTGGGCGAGACGCCTTCGGGCGCCTCCACAGCGAGTGCTGCGCCGGCGGGCCTCGACCGGCTCATCCGCAACTGCCTTGCCAAGGACCCCGACGACCGCGTGCAGACCGCGCACGATGTGAAGCTGCAGTTGCAGGGCATCCAGGAGGGCGCTGGGCTCTCGAGCACGAATGTCTCGGGCGTCACGCCGGGGCCCATGACCGGTGCCTCTGCGCGCGCCAAGGCTTCGCCGCTGCCATGGCTGGTCGCCGCGCTTGCCGCGATCATCGCCGTGGCGGCGGTCGCGTGGACCCTTCTGCGACCTGCGCCGGCGACCCACGTGGCGCACTTTCGCATCGATGCGCCGCCGGGCGTGGTCTGGTTCGGCTGGCCTCGTATCTCGCCGGATGGCTCGCGCATCCTGTTCCAAGCGGTCGACACCACCGGGACCATGCGCGCGTATGTGCGGCCGATGGACCAGCTGGATGGCGTGCCGGTCTCGGGAACCGAAGGTCTGACCCGTGCGTATTGGTCACCCGATAGCAAGGAAGTGATCTTCGTCCAGAATGGGAACTTGATGAGTGCCCCTCTTGCCGGTGGTTCGCCGCGCTTGATCTGCGCGGCTAAAGGTGGCACCGACCTGAGTTGGGGCAGCAAGGGCACCATCTTGATGGACGGTAACTATGTGGACTCGCTGCGCGCGGTGCCTTCGACTGGCGGCGAGCCTAAGTACGCCACCCGTGTCGACCATACGAAGGGCGAAGTCGGCACCGCGTGGCCAAGCTTCCTGCCCGATGGTGAGCATTTCCTGTTCATCGGCAACATGCCGCTGGGCACGGTCCACAACCACATGCGATTGGGCCGGCTGGGCTCGCTCGAGTCGAAGTACCTGGGCGATGCCGACGGCCGCGTGGAGTATGCGCCGGGCGGGTGGGTGGTCTTCACGCGCGGCACATCGTTGTTCGCGCAGAAGCTCGACGTGGGCGCTGGCAAGCTGACCGGTGAGCCGATCACGCTCAGCGACCAGATCTCCATCGGCCCTGGGCAAGGCGAGTTCTCCGTGTCGCAGCAGGGCACGATCATGTTCAAGCGCCTGCAGTCCAATGACGCCCAGACGATCGTGATCATGGATCGCGCGGGCCACGTGCTGCAGAACCCGTCGCTGACGGCCACCATGTTCAATCCGCAGATCTCGCCCGACGGCCGGCGGATCCTGTATCAGCGCTTCGCATCGGGCGGCACGTCGAGCGAGATCAACGTGTTCGATCTGGACCGCTCGACTGATACGAAGCTCACGTTCACCAATGGCACAGCGTTGACGCCGCAGTGGTCGCCGGATGGACGGCGTTTCGCGTTCGTCACGCGAGCGGTCGATGGGACGATGAAGCTGAGGACGGGTGCGAGCGACGGACTTGGCGCGATGGACTCCATGGATCTGCCACCGCGTTCACGGCCGGTGCTCACCCAATGGGCGCCCGCAGGGTCCCGCTTCATTCTCACCGTCAGTGGTGGCATCCTGTCCGCGACGGCGGGAGATGCCGCGCACCAACTTTCCGCCCTCGGGGACTCGACGAGGGGCACGCTCGGCCAGATCTCGCCGGATGGTCGCTGGCTTGCCTTCGTCTCGGGCGCTCCGCCGAATTCCCACGTCTATGTGCGCAGCCTGATCGGTTCCCCGGGACGCTGGCAGATCAGTTCCACCGTGCAGGGCTACAAGCCACACTGGACTCGCGGCGGCCATGAACTGCTCTATGAAGACTGGAATGGGGTGTTGCAGTCCGTGACCATCGATACTCAAGATGGTTTCCACGCAGGTATGCCGCAGCGGCTATTCAAATTGCCGTTTCCCTCCGGCAATGATGATCAGGTCACGTGGGCGGTCGATGACGCCGGTGCACACTTTTGCGTGATCCAGGCCGGCGACGGCAGCCATCTTGGGTCGGTCGAGGTGGTCACCGACATCGGTGCACTCCTCAGGCGGAAATAGCCATGCTCGCTGCCGGGACACGCTTAGGCACCTACGAGATCATCGGCGCGCTCGGCGCCGGTGGCATGGGTGAGGTGTATCGCGCCAAGGACCTGCGCCTGGGCCGTGAGATCGCGCTCAAGATGCTGCCCGCGGCGCTGAGTACCAATCAAGAACGCCTTGCGCGCTTTGAACGCGAGGCGCGCACGGTGGCTGGGCTCAATCATCCGAACATCGTCGTGCTTCACTCCGTCGAAGACGAAGACGGGGTGCGCTTCCTCACCATGGAACTCGTCGAGGGCCGCGGCCTCGACAAGCTCGTCACGCCGGGCGGACTGCCGCTGGCACGGGTGCTCGAACTGGGCATCGCGCTCTCGGATGCGCTCACGGCCGCGCACGAGAGGGGCGTGGTGCACCGCGACCTGAAGCCCGCGAACGTGATGGTCTCGCGCGACAATCGTCTCAAGGTGCTCGACTTCGGCCTGGCCAAGCTCGAGGCGGCCGAGCCGGGCTTGGACATGACGCAGGCCTCGACCATGATGTCGCCGCTGTCGGCCGAGGGCTTGGTCGTGGGCACGATCCCCTACATGGCCCCCGAGCAGATCCGCGGCGAGACGGTCGACTCGCGCACCGACCTGTTCTCGTTCGGCGTGATGCTCTACGAACTGACCAGCGGCCGGCGGCCGTTCACGGGAGCATCGGCGCCCGATGTGACCTCCGCGATCCTGCGCGATCCCGCGCCGCCGCTCGAAAGCATCCGCGCCGAGTTGCCGGCGGACTTCTACCGCGTGGTCTCGCGTTGCCTGGAGAAAGAACCGCGAGCGCGCTTCCAGACCGCCCTCGACGTGTGCAACGAACTGCGGCGCGTGAAGCACTCGCTCGAGAGCGGCAAACCCGATGCGCCGCGCTCGCAGGGCGTGGCGTCCGTCGGAGTGCTGCCGTTCGTGAACCGCAGCCGCGACGAAGAGGACGAGTATTTCTCGGATGGCCTGGCCGATGAACTCATCAGCCTGCTCACCAAGATCCGCGGCCTGCGCGTGGCGGCGCGAGCGTCGAGTTTTCAGTTCAAGGGCAAGAGCGAGGATCTGCAAGTGGTCGGCCACAAGCTCAACGTGGCCACGATCCTGGACGGCAGCGTGCGCAAGTCGGCGAACCGCGTGCGCATCTCGGTGCAGCTCGTGCGCGTCTCCGACGGCGAGCATCTGTGGTCGGAGACCTACGACCGCACGCTCGAGGACATCTTCAGTGTTCAAGACGACATCGCCCAAGCGGTCGTGAAGGAACTTCGGCGCACGTTGCTGGGCGAGGAGGCCGATTCCCGCGCGAGCGGCGAGGTCAAGGCCGAGGTCGCGAAGGCGGCCAAGGGGCGCGGCCAGGATCCCGAGGCGATGCGGTTGGTGCTGCAGGCGCGTCACAGCATCGACATCATGACCAAAGATGATCTGGCCAAGGGCATCGCGTTGCTCAAGGAGGCGTTGCAGCTCGACCCCGATTCGGCCATGGCGTGGGCGGAACTGGCCGACGCATATATCATCGAAGGCGATCACGGTTGGATCGACATGGGCGCAGGCTACGAGAAGATCAATCCCGTCAACTGGCGCTGGCGCGTGCGCGAGGCGGTGAACCGGGCGCTATCGTTGGAACGTGATCTGGCCGAGGCGCACGTGGCGATGGCTCGGGTCCAGTCGGCATACGATTGGAACTGGGCGGGCGCAGAGGCCTCGCTCCAGCGCGCGCTCGAACTGGCGCCGGGAAGTGGCCGGGTGCTGCTCGTGGCGGCGACGCTGCAACGCACCCTCGGTCACATCGACGCAGCGCTCGACCTGTACCGCCGAGCCATCGAGGCCGATCCGCTCAACGCGCGCGCGCACCTGTACCTGGGCCACACGCTCCTCATGGCCAGCCGCCATATCGAGGCGCTGGCTTCGGCCCGTAAGTGCCTTGAGTTGGCGCCGCATCGCGTGTCGGTGCACGGGCTGATCGCGCACATCTACCTGGCCATGGGCCGGCTCGACGAAGCGCTTGCCGAAGCCGCGCTGGAGCCCGACGCGTTGATGCGCGAGGTGGCATTGGCGTGCGCACAGCATTCCGCGGGCGATGCGCCTGCGTCGTCGGCGACGCTTGCGGTGGTGATCGCGCAGCAAGCCGAGATCGGCGCCTACCAGGTGGCGCAGATCCACGCGTGGCGTGGCGAGGCGGATGCGGCCTTCGAATGGCTCGAACGTGCTCACGCCCAGCGCGACAATGGTCTGGATGACATGAAGCCCGACACGCTCCTGCGGACGCTCCATGGAGATCCGCGCTGGGCGACATTCCTCTCAAAGATGGGGCTCGCAGACTGACATGGCACTGACTCCCGGTACCAAGCTCGGCCCTTTCGAGATCCTCGCGCCTTTGGGCGCCGGCGGCATGGGCGAAGTCGTACGTGCGCGCGATACGCGGCTGGGGCGCGACGTGGCGATCAAGAGCCTGCCCGAAGCATTTGCGAAGGACCCCGAGCGCCTGGCGCGCTTCGAGCGCGAAGCGCGGCTGCTGGCGTCGCTGTCGCACCCGAACGTGGCCGGCATACATGGGCTCGAGTTGGTCGAGGGGCAGCGCTACCTGGTGCTCGAGTTCATCGAAGGGGAGTCCCTCGCACAGCGTCTGGCGCGCGGGCCGCTGAGCGTCGGTGAGGCGGTCGCGGTATGCCGCCAGGTCGCGGCCGGGCTCGAGGCGGCGCACGAGGCGGGCGTCATCCATCGTGACCTCAAGCCCGGCAATGTGATGATCAGGCCCGATGGCGACGTGAAGGTGCTCGACTTCGGTCTCGCCAAGGGCAGCAGCACCGACGGCAATGCCGACCCGAACCTGAGCGCGTCGCCGACGATGACCTATGCGATGACCACGGCCGGCATGATCCTCGGCACCGCCGCCTACATGAGCCCCGAGCAGGCGCGTGGCAAGAGCCTGGACCGGCGCACTGACATCTGGTCGTTCGGCTGCGTGCTCTACGAATGCTTGACAGGCAAGCAGGCGTTCGCGGGCGAGACCGTGAGCGATGTCATCGCGCGCATCCTGCAGACCGAGCCGGACTGGGCCGCGCTGCCCGCGGCGACGCCCCGGCGCGTGCGCGACCTGCTCAAACGCTGCTTGCAGCGCGATGCGCGCGAACGCCAGCGCGACATCGGCGACGTGCGGCTCGAACTGGGCCTGCCCGCGGAAGCCGCGGATACTGCCACGGGCGCGAGGAGGCGGCCCGCGCGTGAACCGTGGATCGCGGCCGGCGCCTGCGCGCTGATCGCGATCGCTGCAGTGGCCGCACTCGTGCTGCGGCCGGCCGGCTCGCCGCACGGTCCCATGAACCTGGCGGTCGAACTGGCTCCGGGCCTTCGGGTGGACGCAGCCGAGCCGAACGATGTGCTCATCTCCCCGGATGGCGAGAAGCTGGCGATCATCGCCCGCGACACGAGTGGCGTCCGCAGCCTGGGGCTTCGCCACCTTTCGCGCGACGAGACGCGGTTGTTCGCGAACACCGACGGGGCGTGGCAGCCATTCTGGTCGCCGGACAGCAGGAGCATCGGTTATTTCGCGAACGGTAAGCTCTACAAGCTGAGTGTGGAGACCGGGAGCATCCAGGAACTCTGCGCCGCGCCCTTGCCGCGCGGCGCCGCATGGGGGAAGGACTGGATCGTCCTGCAGCCGCGATCGCAGGGGCCGTTGATGAAGCTGCCGGAGGCCGGCGGCACGCTGAGTCCGGCCACCGTTCTCGTGCCCACGCCCACGGTGTCCGGTCACCGCTTCCCGAGCTTCCTGCCCGATGGAAAGCACTTCGTCTATGCGGTGATCCCGGGTTCCGCGAACAACTATCCCATCGGCTACGCGTCCCTCGATGACCCCAAAGGGAGGATCATCGGTGGTGCCGAGTCCGGGCCGGTCTTCGCGGCTCCAGGCTACCTGCTCTTCCTGAAGGGCTCTGCCGTCTGTGCCCAGCGCATCGACCCTTCGAACGGGAGACTCACCGGCGCGCCACTGGCCGTGCCCGGGCTCCGGCCCATCGCCCCGAACGCTTCCGGCGGGAGGATCGTGAACGCTTCAGGCAATGGGATCCTCGTGCAGCACGACGCCCAGAGTGCCCAGCGTCTTCATCTCGTGGATCGTGCGGGGAATGTCTCGGCGCCGCTCTCGCTGCCGACGGGCATCTACACGCGCTTCCAGTACTCCCATGATGGCCGCCGTCTCGCCATGGAGTACGCGGCCAATAGCGCAACCAGCAACATGATCTGGATCGTCGACCTGGCTCGCGAAGCGATGATCCGGATGACATTCGACGGTGGCAATTACACGCCCGCATGGTCGCCGGACGATCGCCGGATCGTCCTCTCGCGAGAGGTGGCGAGCTCCGGCCGGCAGGAGATCTGGGAACTGGACGCAGACTCGCCGGGTTCGGTCCGGCACCTCATGCAGACGCCGGCGACATTCAACTCGGTGCTCCAGGTGCTGCCGGATGGCCACTCGGCGCTCCTGCGTTGCCAGGGCACCGACACCCAGCAGGACATCATGCTGGCGGTGCCCGGCGGCGCAGGTGCCGTGCGTCCGCTCGTGGCGACGCAGTTCAATGAACCGCTCGCCTCGGTCTCACCCGATGGCCGCACACTGGCGTACTTGTCCGATGAGTCCGGGAGGATGGAGATCTATGCGCGTTCGTTCCCGTCGCTGAGCGGGCAGCGAGCGGTCTCCATGCATGGCGTCATTGGGGATGAGACGGCTTCGCGGTTCTACGGGAAGCCCTACTGGCGGGCGGATGGCCGCGAAATGGTCTTCATGGATGCTGATGGGCGCACGGTGATGTCGGTCGATGTCACGCCGGGCGATCCGGCTCAGTTCGGGACTCCGCACGCGCTCTTCCGTCTGCCGCGCGGTGCGGGCGACTTCGCCGCAGGGCCGAACCTGGACCATTTCGTCATCTCGCTCGAGGATGAGAGCGTGAGCAGTTCCGTGAATCACCTTATCGTGGACTGGACGAAGCTCGTAGAGAGCGCGAAATGAGCCTTGTAACCGGAAGCAAGTTGGGGCCTTACGAAGTCACAGGTCCGCTCGGCGCCGGCGGCATGGGCGAGGTCTACCGCGCGCGTGACACCCGCCTGGGGCGCGATGTGGCGATCAAGGTATTGCCGGACGCGTTCGCCCAGGACCCCGAGCGGCTCGCGCGCTTCGAGCGTGAAGCGCGGCTGCTCGCGTCGCTGTCGCATCCGAATGTGGCCGGCATCCACGGGCTGGAACTCCTCGAAGGTCACCGTTACCTCGTGCTCGAGTTCATCGAAGGCGAGACGCTCGCGCAACGCCTCTCGCGGGGACCTTTGCCGGTGAGCGAGGCCATCGCGATCTGCCGGCAGGTGGCCGCCGGCGTCGAAGCGGCGCACGAGGCCGGCGTCGTCCACCGCGACCTCAAGCCCGGCAACATCATGCTGCGCGCGGATGGCGACGTGAAGGTGCTCGACTTCGGTCTCGCGAAGGGCGGCGGCGCCGACGGCAAGAGCGACGCGAACCTGAGCGCTTCGCCCACCATGACGTACGCCGCGACGGCCGCAGGCATGATCCTCGGCACCGCCGCCTACATGAGTCCCGAGCAGGCGCGCGGCAAGAGCCTCGATCGCCGCACGGACATCTGGTCGTTCGGCTGCGTGCTCTACGAATGCCTCACGGGCAAGCAGGCGTTCGCGGGTGAGACCGTGAGCGACATCATCTCGCACATCCTGCAAAGTGAGCCGGCGTGGGGCGCGCTGCCCGCGAAAACGCCGGAGCGCTTGCGCGGCCTGCTGCGCCGCTGCCTCGAGAAGGATGTGCGCCGGCGCCAGCGCGACATCGGCGATGCGCGCAT
>JANYBS010000224.1 GCA_025360715.1 Candidatus Eiseniibacteriota bacterium
ACGGCTGCAAGCTGGACGGCCATGACGCCAGACCCGTTCCAGCATCGGCGGGGATACCATTCCAGCGCATTCCTGCTGCCAGATGGCCGCGTGATGGTTGGCGGTGGAAATACACTCGCGAACACCTCTTCGCAAACGAACGGCTACAACGGCTTCACGAACACAGACTCCGTGCAGATCTACTCTCCGCCGTACCTGTTCGGTGCGAACGATGCGCTGCTGAGCCGCCCGAACGTCGTGGCGATGGGTGGCGCCTTTGCCACCTACGGTGATGTCTGCACTCTGGACACAGACATCGCCATCGATGATGCCGTGCTCATCCGCCCTGCGGCGACCACACACGGGTTCAACCCCGAGCAACGATTCCTGCCGCTGACTCGATATTCCGCCAGTACGGCGAGCAACCCCTATCGGTTCACCTACCGGTTGCCCGTAGACCCCGATTCCCTGCCGCCAGGCGACTACATGCTCTTCGCTCGCAAGTCGGGATACGCGCCATCGTACGCACGCTGGGTCCACATTCGGCGGGTCCAGACGACTACCGCTGCACGCGATCCGGGCGATCGCGTTCGCCCGGGAAAGATCTCGGGCTTCAATCTCGACGAGTGTGTATGGCCTTTCGCCATCCGCTGGGTGGCGCCGTCCGATGACAGTACTTTCGTTGAGACAGGCCGAGTCAACTCCTACGACATCCGCTACTCGGAGGCGGGGGCGATCACGACATGGTCCGCCTTCGCAGCGGCAACGCCGTTCTGGGGGGCCTCGGTGACCGCGGATCCAGGCAACTGGGAGAGCCTCGGCACCCAGGACCTGACGGTGGGACACACCTACTGGATCTCGGGGCTCGCGTATGACGATCGTCGAGACGTGGCCCAGTCCTCAGCTCTCTCGCCTTCGAGCTACCACCACATCCTGGGCTGTGACACAGGTCTTTATGGCGGCGGCGGCGGTGGCGGCGATGGATTCGCTGCGCGTCGTGCTCCCGGAGCGCTCAGCGCAGGACGAACCAGCGAATCGGGCGCTGCGGGAGCGTCTGCCGAGAACTCCTTGCTCGATGCGCTGCCGCCGAGCGAGTCGCGCCGCGACCTGCTCCCGTTGGCAAGCGCTCCCCAACTCCTGAACGGTCACCTGCGCGTCCAGATTCGACGAGGCGCCTCCGGTGCGACGCTCCTGCATCGCGTCCGATTGCTCGCGGTCGATGGCGGAAGTGCCGATGAAGCGCTGTCGGTTGCTGGCATGCCGATCGATGGGACGTGTGTGCCATTGGCCACCGCGACGGATCGCAATGGTGTCGATGTCGCCAGCCAGATGAACGGCACGAGCGAGTTCCGCGCGGCGCGCGACGAGACGTTGCTCGTGACCCTGCCCGCAGCCGGAGCGGGCACAGGGAATCTTCTCATCCGCGTAGGTGGCACGCCGCCGCTCGACCAGGGCGACGACGTGGGAGTGCTCGTTCAGTTACCGCAGGGTGGGGACTGGCGTACGCTGGTTCGCATCATTCCTCATGACGAACCTGCTGAGACGATGGTGGACTCGGTCGCGTCCAACGTCGTTCGTCTTGTCTTCAGAAGTGGGCACGAGATCCAGTGGCTTGGTCGGCTCTTGCAAGACGCCACCCCGCCTGCATTGCTCTCGCCATCTGTCGTGGCTGCGACCCATTCGCGGCTCGGGCCCCAGCCGCTGGCCGACCTTTCGCCGGGTGGCTCTGGGACGATCCTCTCGGCACGCGACACGTTGCTGCTCGACTTCGCGGCGGTGCCTGACGCTGACACGTTGACGCGCCGGTGGTACCTCGAGGTCTCGGGTGTCAATGCTGGATCGGGCGCGACATCCATGGCAATGGAGCACCCGACCAGCGAGCAGAGAACAGCTCCGTTGGCTTTTGCACTCGAGGCGGCCCGACCGAATCCGTTCTCCCACTCCACTCAGATGTCGTTCACTCTGCCCCGAGCGGCCCTTGTACGCTTGGACGTATTCGACCTTCTCGGCCGTCATGTTCGGACACTGGCGAGCGGGCGTCTCGAACTTGGCCGTCACACCGCAGCATGGAACCGGCTGCGAGAAGATGGCGGGCGCGCGGGGGCAGGTGTCTACCTCGTGAGACTGCTGGCCGATGGGCAACGCGCTGAGCACAAGGTGATCGTGATTCCGTAGTAAGAATATGTAGTGCTGGCACGACGCGAACGGGGCGCCTTCCGCAGAGGAGGGCGCCCCGATTCTTGTGGCGATTCATCGGGCAAGATTTGGTGCTATTCCTAGCGCAGCTCGCGCGTCTCGAACCGCATCGTCTGCAGCGCATTCGCGGGGATCGTCACGCTTACGTGGCGGCGTGGCAATTGGATCGCCCACGCAATCGGGGTGTCGCTGGTGTTGAGCGCGACCACGGTCAGGTGCTCGCCGCTGGCGTCGAGCACTGCGAGTGCGTGCAAGTCGTCGGAGCCCAGACCAGGGGTGGCGAGAGTGCTCGCGAGCACGTGATCGCCGGGGCGGATGTAGCGGCTGAAGTGCGCCATCACATCATAGATGGGCGTCACGTAGAGCTCGGCCATTGCCGTGTCGACCATGACCGGCGCGCCGCAGAAGTTGTTTCGGTGGTTGGGGCCACCGCGCGAGTCGAGCACGGCGTTCCAGTCGATCCAACCCGACAGCCAGTGGTTCATGCCATCGATCATGTCCCGGGCGTAACGGTTTACAGGTGCGTACTTTGGGTGCTGCGGCTTGTCCTTGGCCGGGGCCCAGTCCCAGCCCCAGTCGGTGGCCTCACGGCTCCACCACCAAGCGTCGTTTCGCCAACCGCGGAAGTGGCCGTCGGGCGAATTGATCTTGTTGCCCAAAGCGTCGATACAGCCTTCGGTCTGGAGTAGCGGCTTGCTGGGCGCCATCGCGTGGATGGCGTCGAGCGTGGGCGTGGCGGGATCGAATGTGCTGTCGTACCAATGCACGGCGGTGCCGAATACGTACGCGGCGCTGCGCTTGTCGCCGAGCGCCGCGCGCGAGTAACGCACGGCGTCGCTGCCGCGGTTCTGGTCGTACTGCAGGATGCGCACACCCAGCGGCGCGAGCGCGGGGCCCAAGTGGTAGCCGATGTAGTCGCGCAACTCGTCGGCGCCCATCTCCATGCTCTCCCACTGCCCGCCAACGCCAAGCGGTTCGTTCTCGGGCGTGACTGCCCAGATCGGGATGCCGGCGGCCCTGCACTCGCTCACATAGCGCGCGGTGTAGCGCGCGAACGTCTCTTGATACTGCGGCAGCAGATGGCAGCCGCCCGGGCCCGGCTCGTAGTACTTGTCGTTGTCCTTCATCCACGGCGGCGCGGTCCACGGGCTGGCGACGATCTTGAGCGCGGGCTGAAGCTTCAATGCGTCTTGCAAGAGCCGCTGCAGCGCGTAGGTGCTGTCGAGTGCAGCGGTGAATCCCTGGGTGTCGGGCGCGAGCGTGAAGTACGCCAGCGCCGTATCGCCGCGCACGCCGTCGTAACTGTAGTTGCCATGCAGCGTGAAGTCGCACGCGCCGATGTGCGTGCGCGTCATGGTGTAGTCGGCGCCGGTAGGCCCGTAGAGGCCTTCGAGCACCCGCGTGCGGGTCGCAGCCGGCAGTTGCGCGAGCACGTACGCCGAGGCCTCGGTGAGCGCGCTGCCGATGCCAAGGATCTCCTGACGCGGATGCGCGAGGTCGATGCGAAGCACGACGCGCTCACTCGCGCGGCCATCCGCGAAGTGCAGCGCGGGCAGCGCGCGCAGGCGATCGCCTGCAGCGCTCGACTGCACAAAGGCGGGGCGGTCCGCGCCCAGCGCGAGGGTGCCGGGTTGTGATGCCGCGGCAAGCGAAGATGCGTTCAGCGCGCAGGCGAGCAGCGCCGCCGCGGCGGGTGCGAGGTCACGCCATCCCAGAGGGGACTCCGTCGGTCGTGGGGGAATGCTACCGGTGCGAGAGCAGTGCAGGCGCCGCGGTGTGGGAGCTGTCGAAGCGGGCAGGCGCGGTCGCCGGCCACGTGCCGGACGCGATCATGGGGTCACCCACGTACCGGCCGCGCTCAAGGTCGACCGGCCGCGTGGTGAGATGCTCATGCGGCGGCAGCGAGAGCGACAAAAGGTTCACGGGTTGATTGCAGCCCTCGACATGCGGCTTGGCAGTCGCGACGCCGATCAAGATGAGCCCAAGGCCGGCCACGGCGACCAGCGCGATCGTCAACGCCACAGTGCTGCTCCGGGGCCCATCGAACCACGTCGCACTCACATCCTGCACCGGCACGTGCAACGCGTTCGCCCACTGTTCTTGCGGGCTGCCCAGGGCGCGCTTGGGGCCGATCACGAGCGTTTCCGCCGTGGGCAGCGCTCCGGCGCGATACATCTTGGCGAGCGCCTTGAGATCGATGCTCTCGCCGCTCGAGTTGTGCACGGATGCCGCGAACTCGAATGGCACCGCGAACGGCGCCGCCGCTAAGGGATCGCGCAGCAACAGCGAGAGCTCGCCATAGCCCGCGAACGCCGCGGTCCGGGTGGTGCCATCGCGCATGGTGACCGAGAGCGTCTCGCCCAGCGCGATGGGCCCGTTGCTCGCGGAGAGCGCGTGCGTCTGGAAACGCTCCGCGTAGCGCGCAGAGTCCATAAGCGCTCGCCCCAGAAAGCGGCCATCGATGTTCGTGCCGTCCCGCAGCTTCATCATCACGTGCGCGCCAGGCTCGATCTCGACCGCCTGGCCCGTGTCGACGATCCGCGAATCGGCGAGCGCCGGTGCGGGGTAGCCGAAGAAGTCGGCGATCCCGGCAAGGTCGGTCTGCGCGATCGTCACGGGGCCCAGCCAGACGGCCAGCAGCACGACGGCGGCGGCACGTGTGGGGCGCTGCAACAGGGAAGAGTCTGCGAAGCGGCTCATTTCGGCATCCTCCAGCGCGGTCATGCGGCGAGGGCCAGAAGCGGCCCGAACAGTCAACACCGGCGCCGGGGGGATCCAAGTCATGGCAGCGCGAGACGCAATGGTAGGCACGTCAATGGTCTGGGGCAAGGTGCACCCAGCATCCCACGCGGCCTCTCTCGCAACTTCCTCGATACAGCGAACCCCCGGAAGTCTGGGGTAGCGGGCGGGTCGGGATTCCACGATGCCCACGATGATGGAGGCCTTGCCGGTGGCGCATCCAACCGAGGTGACGGGGAAGGCCCAGCCGCGGCGGTTCACGGCCGCCGAACAGCTGCGGGTACTACCCAAGGCTGAGCCCGGCGAAGTGCGGTCAGGACTCGGGTGCGAAGAGGTACTCGAGCGCCTCGCGGTCGAGCGTCTTGGCGAATCCGTCCTCGCCTAGCACATCCGATGCCAGCGCGGCCTTACGTTGTTGCAGTTCCCAGATGCGCTCTTCGATCGTGCCCTTCATGAGCAGGCGATAGGCGATCACGGTCTTGTCCTGTCCGATGCGGTGCGTGCGGTCGATGGCCTGCGCTTCGACAGCCGGATTCCACCATGGGTCCAGCAGTACGACGTAGCTGGCCGCGGTGAGGTTGAGCCCGGTCCCGCCCGCGCGCAGCGAGATCAGGAACACGCAGGCCTCGGTATCGTTCTCGAAATCCCTTACGACCTTGGCCCGGTCCTTGGTGGCCCCGGTCAGCAAATGGTGGCGGATGCCGCGTGGCCGCAAGCGCTGTTGCACCAGTTCAAGTGCGCGCACGAACTGCGAGAACACGAGCACCTTGTGGCCTTCGGCGAGCAGCGGCTCGAGCAGTTCGAAGAGCGCGTCGAACTTGCCCGACGCCACGCTTGCGCGTGCCCCGACGAGCCCGGGATGGCAGCAGATCTGCCGCAGCCGGGTGAGGCACGCGAGGATCTGGATCTTGTGCTTGCGAACGCCGCCTTCGGCGGCAAGCATCGCGAGTTCCGCGCGCGCCCGGCGAAGCTCGTCCAAGTAAAGCTTGCGCTGATCGGCGGGCATCTCGCAGTCGCGCCGCTCCTCGATGCGCTCGGGGAGTTCGGGCGCGACGTCTCGCTTGAGCCGCCTGAGCAACATCGGGCGCAACTTGGCGCTCAACAGCCGGCGTGCGTGCGGCGGAGCATCCACCCGATCGAACCGGCTCAGGAACTCGCGCTCGCTGCCCAGATACCCGGGATTGACGAAGCGTATGATGCTCCACAGGTCGAGTGCGCGATTCTCCAGCGGCGTGCCCGTGAGTGCAAGGCGGTGCTGGGCCTTGAGTCCACACATGGTCTTCGAGATCGCGGCCGATGGGTTCTTGATCATCTGTGCCTCGTCGGCGATCACGGCCAGCAGGTCGTGCTTCTGCCATTCGTCTGCGTCGCGGCGCAGCAGTGCGTAGTTCGTGATCAGCAGGTCGTGATCGGCCAGCGATCGCAGTTGCTCGTGACGCTCGGTGCCGCTCGAGAGCACCTGCACGCGCAGCGAGGGAGCGAACTGGTGCGCCTCGCGCTCCCAGTTGTGCACCACCGAGGCGGGGCAGGCGACCAGCGCGGGGCGGGGCGTTGCATCGCGCGCGCGCAAGTGAAGTAGCCATGCGAGCGCCTGGATCGTCTTGCCGAGTCCCATGTCGTCGGCCAGCACCGCCCCCAGACCCAGCGAAGAAGTCCACGCGAGAAAAGCCAATCCCTCGCGCTGATACGGTCGCAATCTGCCACGCAAGCCTTTAGGAGTCGCCACGCGTGGCAGCCCGCGGAAACTGGCGACGCGCTTTCGCATGTGTTGAATCGCCTTGAGCGACTCGGCGTCGATGCCATGCGCTTCGAGCTGCGCCAGAGCCTCGGGACGCACTTGCGCGAGTTGCCAGAGTGAGAGCTGCTGTGCTCCTGCGCCCGGCTCAAGCCCAAGCTCGGCGAGCGCAGCCAGTGCGTCGTCCATGGGCTCGATGATGTCGCGCCGTACCCAGCCAGCGCCCAGGCGCACCCAAGGGGTACGCGCGGCGCGCAGTCGCGCGATCTCGTCGTCGGAGAGTGAAAGCATCTCAGCGTCCCATTCCACCGAGACTTCGAGCAGGTCCACGCCCGAGCGTTTGGCCTGCACGCGTGCTCGCAGCCGTTTGCGTTGCTCGAACAACGCGAGCGCCGCAGCATCGCCCAGCCACTCTACATGTTCGGGCTTGTGAGTCCAGGCTTCGGCGAGTCGATCGAGGCTTGCAGGTCCGAGCAGGATCAGGCCGAACGCGTGATCCTGAGCGGTTCGTGCGTGCTTGAAGCCGGCGGATTCGAACCACGCCAGCAGCGAGTCGAGTCCTTGGGGCGCTGGTTGCTCAAGCCAGGAACGGTCCAGCTCCTCGCTCGTGAAATCGGCTGCGAACGCCCATTCTCCGTCGCTGTGCAGTTCAAAGACCCTGCTGCCGGGAGTCAGCGCAGCAGGGGGCGGCCACTCGAGATCGGGCGAAAGCCCCAGCACGCGCAGGTGCAAGCTGTCGGCATCTTCGTCGAGCTCGAGCGTCACAACAAGCCGCACCGGGTGCCGCGCGAGTGCGTCGTCAGCCACCGAGGCAGGCAGTTGGCGGCGCAGCGCGCGCGCGAAAGTAGGCGCTTCGCTGTGATCGAGCACGATCGAGTTCGCGGCAAGCAGGCGCTGCGCGAGGTCATCGGGCAGCGGCGTCTGCAGCGGGCGTAGTACGCCGTCATGGAGCGCGGCTTGGAGCCGCTCGCTTGTCGATCCCACCCGAGCGGCAAAGCACATCGTGTCGGCGGTGGGCACTCGGCGGCCATCGCCATCGATCATCACCGCCACGATTCGAGCGCCGCCTCCGGGCTCCGCCTCGAGCGCAGGAACGAGCGTGAACGGGCGGTGATCGAATCGCACCACCTCACCGCCGAGCAATCCGAATCGCTCGTATCCAGGCCCGTTCAGTGCCAGATCCCACCGCACGAGTGGCGACGGCAATTGCGAGTTCAGCAGCATGGCCACGGGAGACTGCTGTGCCTCCGATAAAGTCGACTGGAATGCGAGTGCACGCTCTTGATCGCCTGTCGCGACCAGCGCTTCGAGCAGCCTCGCTTCTGGGTCGGTGAGCCGCTCGGCCGAGTTGCGAACGTTGTAGTACATCTGGCGGAGCTGTTCGAGCGTACGCGTCGCGTCTTTGAGCTTGGCGCTTGTGACTCTGGGTTCGAGTGTGATCTGGAATTCGGACTTGCGTGCAGGCGCGATGCCGAGCACCAATCGAATGGACTTCTGCGATCGCGCGGCCGGCCTCGATACCCACTGAGCCAGCGCGTGCTTGGCGATCTCCGCCGCCTTCTCTGCGGCACGATCCGCGAGGTCTGCACGCTCCAGATAGGGTTGCAGCGGCTCGGGTACACGGCCCGCGTTGGCCCGGGCGAAGCCCTGCGCAACGGTCCAACTGATGCTGTCGGGATCGATCGCATCGCGCTCGGCAAAGAAGTGGTCGAGATCGAGCATCGGCTCGAATAGCCCCGACTCCCGAGTAAGACGCGCAACCGCATCCAGGCGCCCGCCCACGCTGGATGCAGTGCGCAGTTCACTGATGGCGTCTGCGCGAGCAGGGACCACGCTCCGCGGCGCTTGCTGCCTGATGCCTTGTCCGGAGCGTGGCTTTGCGCCGGTATCGGACGCCGAGTGTGACTGGACTGCTGAGCCCAATAAAAGCTGCAGTTCGATCTCGTCGACTTGAGGGTCCGCAAGCACTTCTTCGATCAACTCATCAGCGAGCGCGTAGGCGTGCTTGCACCGCGGACCCACCGGACAGTCGCATTCAGGACGCCAGGTGCGGCCGTTGTACGTCCACGCGACGTCGTACAACCTTGTGCCCATGACGTCGGCACGTACTTCTCCGGAGCGCACCTTGAGCGCACCCACGGCACCATCGCGCTGGTAGCGAATCCCGCGCGACCGTGACGTGCTGGCGAACTTGGCCAAGGCATCGTCGAGGCGATCGAGGGCGAGTGAGGCGGCTGGATGGATGAGCTTGGGTGGCATCGGCAGGACCTTGGGCGCGAGTGAACGGAGGCATTCAAGGAGGAGAGTAACGTGTTTGGGCGCAGGAAGTGACGACGCCTGCCGCGCAGCAGCGATGAACACAAGCGTTTCGAACGCCGCGGGCGACGCCGTGCCCAGGACCCTGTCCGAGTATTCGTCAAAGTTCGCGGGGGTCGACGTGGAAGCTCCAAGCACGGAGACCTTCCGCCCGTACCAGCCTGAGCAGACGATGTTGTTGCCGCCGTCGGTCAAGGAGTGGTTGCCCGCCGCGCAACTGGTGCGGTTCGTCCGCGAGGTGGCGGCGGAACCGGACCTGCGAGTGCTCGAGACCGCGTAGACCAACGGCCCCGACCAGCCGCCCTATCATCCGCGGCCGGTGGTGACACGGCAGGCCGCGGGCTCATGAAGAGTCCGGGCTAGCTGCCTTGCCGGAAAAGGTCTATCTTTCTTGCTCGACGCTTTCATGAGCGCTTTGGCGCCGTCGGCCGTGAGTTTCCCAATGGAGTTCAGCATGCGACAAGCCCCGACGACCGCCGTCATCGCTGGGGCCCTTGGCTTGCCTCTGGCGCCGATGTCGGCTCCGATCACGCTTCAGGCCGCCTTCGCCCCGGTGCCTTCTCGTTGCAGATCGGCGCGCTCGCTGGCCTTGCCATGAACGGATTCCCGAGAACCGTCGACGGGGCCGAACTCCACCGCAGGGCTGCGGCCGCCACGACCCGTCTTCACTCGCCGGCGTGGGGATGCCTGAAGACCATCCACCGTTGATCCTCGAAGCACTCGAACTCTCATCCGGAGGCCCCATGCCGCAGCGGATACTGCGCCGTTCGATCCTGACTACCGTGCTCTTCTTGCTGACCACCGCCGGCACAAGCAGCCGTGCGTTCGCCCAGTGCCCGCCAGCAGCATGTAGCGGCACCCATGCGTTCATCGACTTCGAATCCCTCACGCCCGGCACCACCGTCGAGGGCCTGGGCGCGGTACATCCGGACCTGCGGATCGCGAGTGTCGCGTGGCCGTTCGGGCCCTCGTGCACAGTGGGCAGCGCCGCGGCGATCGAAGAAGGCGTCGCAACGCCGTTCGCCGCTTACGGCACCGCCGGCGCGTTTCCCAACGGCTGCCTGGATGGCATTCGCGGCTTTGGCGACACGCAGGGCTGTGTGCTGGACTACGACTACACGTTCGCACCGGGTGTGACGGTGTCGTGTTTTTCGATCCGTATGCTCGACTACGGCGACCTGTTTCCGTTCGGTGGCACCACGCACACCGTGACGCTCACCGGCTATGACGCCAGCAGCTCGCAGGTCTCACAGGATGTGCTCACCATGCTGGGGCCCGTGAACCTGGTGAGCGGCGATGCGTGCACCGCGCAGGCGAGCGATCCGGGCAACCACCTCTTCACTGTGAGTGGCGCCGGCATCGTGCGCGTGACGTTGCGTTTTGACGCGTTCCCGGATCCCAACGTGGGCTATGACGACATCTCTTTCTGCGAGGAGAGCCGGGTGACTCCCACCGAGCGTAGGGCGTGGGGCGAACTCAAGGTTCGCTACCGGTAAGCTTCGCGAGCCCCGCGATCCAGACGCCGACGGGGTGATCCCGGTCTGGATCGCGAGGCCGCTGATTCGTTCCAAGGCTCGCCGAACTCCAGTTGCGACAGATGAGCATGCCGGCCGAAACGAGCGCGATGAGCAACCCCACCGGCAGCGGGTCCGGAATGCGGACCTCGACCTCGACCCGACCGGGCAGATCACGCACGACCACGGCCCGGTCGATGCGAGCAAGCGGCACCTCGTCGCCTCACTGACACGCATACGGACCGCGAACCGCGACTGCCGCGTCGTCGGAGTGTTGGGCATGGATGTGATGGCCGACCGCTGGCGTAACACTCAAGGTCTCGCGCGGATCGTGGCGACACTCGGTACTGGCTTTCTCGCCGCGGTGATGTTCTTCTTCGCGAAGCGGCCCCGGGAGTAGCGCGAAGCTTTAGGCATCGCCGCCGACCTAGGCGGGAATCGGGTTCGGGATCGTGAAGTGGAACGCGCTGCCATTGCCGAGCTCACTGACGACCCAGATCTTCCCGCCGTGCGCCTCGACGGCGCATCGCGCGATGTAGAGCCCTAGACCCAAGCCGCGCTGATCCGCGTGGCCCGCCTGAGAGAACCGCTCGAAGATCGTATCCATCTTCTCGGGCGCTATTCCCGGGCCGCGGTCGCTCACCGTGAACTCGAGCCCGTTTGCATTGGCTTCCAAGCGGAGCTCGATGGCCCCGCCCGCGTCCGAGAACTTGATGGCGTTGCCGACCACGTTCGAGAGCACTTGGAGGATCCGGTGGCGATCGAGCTTGGCAAGCACCGGACCTGGCGGGGCCGCGAGCGTGAGCGTGAGCTGGTGTGATTCCGCGGTGGCATGAAAAGTCTCGATGGTCTCGGCCAACAATGTCGTCGCATCTTCCGCCGAGGGGTCTACATCGAGAGTGCCGGATTCAATGCTCACGACGTCGAGGAGGTCCTCGATCAACCGGCTCATCTGGCCGACGAGCTTTCGGATCCGCCGCGCTTCTGTGTGCGTACGTTCGCCGGCGGATTCTTCCGATGGCGTTGCCAACAGCACGTGCGTGCTCATCGCGATCACGCCGAGCATGCCTCGTACGTCGTGGGTCACCATGGCGAGAAACTCGTCGCGCGATGCGACCTTGCTGTCGGAATGCGCTCGCTCCTCAAAGAGTCGATCGTCGGTCTCCTCGCGCTCGAGCTTGAGCAGGTGCGCAATGGCACGGCTTTGTTTGGCGCGCTCTTCGGAGAGCTGGTTGTCGGCGATGGCCCGCGTCCGGGTGAGGGCCTCATCCTCGGAGACTCGAGCCTCGTGTTCAGCGTGCGAGAGGAGGGTAGGCTGGCCTCCTACGTGGGTCGTCGAGTCTTCCTTCTGGCGAGCTCTCTCGAGCACATCATCCGCACGCTCGCGCGCCACTTCGATGATCTTGTCCGCGTCCTGTTCGACGACCGCGCGGCGTGCCGCAAGCTCATCGTCAGTCTTCTGGCGCTCTTCGCGAAGACTGGTATCGGTTTCGACACGCTCCGGCAGGTCGTCTTTCGCCTTCTTGTCGGTCATCCATGCTCCTCGTGGCTCTCAGACGATGAAAACTGAAGTGTGCTATGCAGTCCACCGGCAGTCTAGCACGGGCGAACGTCCGGCAGGTCCAAAGGTTGAGTGTCCGGCTGGCGCGCGGAAGCGGTGCCTCATGGGTCACCGCCGCGACATGGCGGCACCACGGGTGGCGGCTGGCCGCCTGGCCTTACTCGCGCGGGGCGCGCTGCTTCTGCTCCTCCGCCTTGATGATCACCAAGCCTGTCGCGGCCCCCCAGCCGGACGCACCTTGGCGAGCTTCAGCGCGGCCTCGAGCAACCTTTGCACTCCGACACTGCCAAAGTCCGTCACCTTGTTCACCACGACGTGACGCACGGTCTTCCCGCGGCTTTACAGGAGCTTGTTCGAGTCCAACTTCGACAACAGCGCGCTTTGGCCGAAGTACCAACTGCACCCTGTCTGGATACAGAGCGAGCGAGCAAAGGCCTTCGTACCCGCGCTCGGTCGGTGAATATGAGATCACGAGCGCGTTCTGGTGTTCGCACACGTAGATGCGCTCGAAAAAACCGGAAGTCGAGCACGCAGCTACGCGCGCAATGCCTGCCCGACTTTGACGAGCGCGGGCTCATGCTTCGCCAAATGGCTCGCAAGCTGTGCTTCGGCGTTCATCGCGCGTTGACCTAGCGGTTCTGAAACGTGCCTCGAAGGATTCCGGCCGACCCCTGGCCGAGGCTGCCTGTCCGCGCGATCGACCAATAACAGTAGGCGGTCGCGATTGAAAGTCACATTCCACGCGCGGAGGAATGCACGCGAAACGTTTCCGCCGATGCGGAACCCCATCGAGCATTCCAGCGTTGGGGGGAATGCCCCGAAGATGCCCCTCAGATCGCTGGCCACGGCGGCGCGCAGCGTGAGCCGCCGCACGTGAAATGGCGCGCCGCCTGCGGACCCGCCGTCGCCTTGATCCCGCTACGCGCATGATATCGAGCTATTCCGCACGGAATTGCCGGGGGATGGCACCACGCAATCGCGTTGCACGTCGGCGATGGAAACGGCGCTTGATCGCCCACTGTTCGCTCGCCTCCAAGCCCGCCGCAGTCGCAACCTACTGCGGCGCAAGGGCGGAGTGCGGCGTCCCGACCATTCAAAACTCGAACCGGGCCGGGTTGCTGATCGCCGCCGAAGCGCCCCACTCGCTGCGTAGCGACATCGCCGTGACCATCAGTGATTGCAATCGCCGCTTACGCGGCGCTACGCTTATCGTTCCTGCGGCGCAACTGGGGCCGCGAGATGACCGCATTCTGACGCCGGCTCGTGCTGCGGCAACCTGCCTAAGGAGGCCGTTCTTGACCGCT
>JANYBS010000147.1 GCA_025360715.1 Candidatus Eiseniibacteriota bacterium
CGAGTACGCGGACTACAACAGTTGGCAGTGGTCGCATCCGTGCGACGCCTTCACGCGCTTCGTCGCCGCGGTCATGGCGAGCTGGCGCGCGGGCGGCGGAGAGCCGGACATCGCGCGGGACCTGCCACAGTGGCTGCTCGAGGCAGGCCTGGCACTGCAGTCGCTCGAGCCACATACGTTCGTCGCGCGGCCGGGGGATCACGCCTGGCGCTGGCCGGAAGCGTTCATCCACGCCGGATCGCGGCAGCTGGTCGCGCTCGAGTTCCTGGACGAAGCCGGCCGCGACGCACTCTTGGCCGCCTACAGCGCGTTCGCCGCGCAACCCGGCGCATACCAGCTCACGCCGCTTGTACTCGAAGTGATCGCCCGTCGTACCTGAGCAATCAGCGCAGGCGCACGCACCGCGCGCTTGCGGTGATGCCTGCTGCGTCCACGCGGGCGAAATAGACGCCGCTTGCGGCCGCGGCGCCAGCCTCGTCGCGACCGTCCCATACGATCGCGTGCTCGCCAGCGCTCATCGTGACGCTTTGCGAGAGCGTGCGCACCACGCGACCCGTCACGTCGAGTATGCGGATCGTCGCGGCCGCTTCCGCTGGCAGCGTCAGAGCGAACACCGTGGAGCCGCGCGCGGGATTCCCGCTGCGCACCGCGAATGCGAATGACGCGTGCGCTGGCGGTGCCACCGACAGCAGCGATGCATCACCATTCGCGGTGAGGTGCGCCGCGTAGACGTCGCCGCCGTCGGTGCGAAGGTCACGCCAGAAGACGAACGCGCCACCCTGAGCATCTGTCACCATCGCCGGGGCCGCAGCATCACCGGTCACGGCGCACACCGATGTGCCGGCGGCCGGCCACCCCGGCGCGAAGGTGCCGTTTCCGCGCACGCGTGTCGCGTAGATGTCGCCATCGGCACCTCTGAGATCGAGCCAGCAGACGAATGCACCGCCCGCGCCATCCGCGATCGCCACATGCTGCGTCTGACCCGAAACATTGCTGCAGAGCGAGAGGCCGTTCAAGGGCCAGCCCGCCGCGAGCACGCTGGTCGCAGTGACGCGCGTGGCATACGCGCGCGGCGTGGGCGCGCGAAGATCGCGCCAGGTCACGATCGCGCCGCCCGCGCCGTCGGGCACAGCGAGTACGTTGTCCTGGTCTCCGGTCGCCGTGCAAAGAGCGCGATCGTTGTTCGTATTCGGCCACCCGGCGTGCACGGCGGCATTCGCGTCGATCCGCTCGCAGTAGATATCGGAGGTGAAGACGCCCGTGATGCTTGCGTTGCGGTAGTCGAGCCACGCGAGGATCACGCCGCCGGCGTCATCGTGCACCATCGTCGAATGCCCCTGCGACTGCACCGCGGTCGTCGCGGGGAACCCCGTCGAGGAGTGGCCCACTGCCGGCGTGCCGCTGGCGGTGATGCGCTCGAAGTAGACATCGAATCCAAGGTTTGAGTTGATCTGGGACGCACGATCATCACTCCAATCGAGCCATATCCCACCGGTGCCGTCCGGGAGCATCACGGGATCGTACTGTTGGGCCGTGTCGTGGAATTCGTCCAAGCCGTCCACGGGCCACTGGGGATCGGCCGCACCACTCTGCAGTAGGTGCTGCACGACCAAGTCTGCGCCGCCGTATCGCTCATCGGTCCACGCGATGAACGCGCCGCCGGCCCCGTCGTCGACAATGCGCACGCCGGTCTGGTGTTCGTCGGCCGTGCAGATGGGGACGCCGCGTGTGGAAGCGGCTGGCCAACCCGCGGCCGTGTGCCCGGCACCATCGATATGATTCGCGTAGATGTCCCAGGTGGATGCGCCCGGCGTAAGGTCGGTCCACGCGATGATCGCGCCGCCCGCGCCGTCGCTACACAGGTGCGGCCCGCTCTGGTCGAAGTCCGCCGTGCAAACGGGCACCCCATCCGCGGGCCAGCCCGACGCTGGCACGCCCGCGCTCGTGATGCGAAGACAGTAGACGTCGGCGGCGCCGTTGCGCGCGTCTTCCCAGGCGACCATCGCACCACCGGCGCCATCCGGGATGGCCGTCACGTTGTACTGCGAGCCGGCCGCGGTGCAGAGCGGCGTGCCGTTGTGCAACCACGCCGCGCGCGCGGTGCCGGCGGAGAGGCACAGAAGAAGCGCGGCGAGGGCCGCGGGGCGACAAAGGATGGCTCGGAGCATGCGCTGAGTGTACCGCTGCCGGTGGTTCGGCCGACATAGGGAAAGCTGCCGCGTGGAAACGAGCAGCCCCGACGGATCCATCCGCCGGGGCTGCTCGTTTGTTGCTTTGCGTGGCGTGTTCTAGAAGTCGCCGCCGCCGTAGCCACCGCCGCCGCCGCCATCACCACCCGCGCTCTTCTTGTTCTTCTCGGGGATCTCGGTGATGAGCGCTTCGGTCGTCAGCAACAGGCCGGCCACCGACGCCGCGTTCTGCAGAGCCGCACGCGACACCTTGGTCGGGTCGATGACGCCCGCCTCGAACATGTCCACGTACTCCTCGGTGTCGACGTTGTAGCCCATGGCCTTCTTGAGCTTCTTGATCTCGCCCACCACGACCGAACCCTCGACGCCGGCGTTCTCGCACAGCGTGCGGATCGGCTGCTCGAGCGCACGACGGATGATGTTCACGCCGACACGAAGGTCGCCTTCAAGCGTAAGCGCGAGATCGTCCAGCGCCTTCTGGCAACGGATGTACGCCGTGCCACCGCCCGGAACGATGCCCTCTTCGACGGCCGCACGCGTGGCGTGCAGAGCGTCCTCGACGCGAGCCTTCTTCTCCTTCATCTCGGTCTCGGTCGCCGCGCCCACGTTGATCACCGCAACACCGCCGGCCAGCTTCGCCAGGCGCTCCTGCAGCTTCTCGCGGTCGTAGTCCGACGTCGTGTCATCGATCTCACGCTTGATCTGCGCGATGCGGCCCTGGATGTCGGTCTTCTTGCCCAGGCCCTCGATGATCGTCGTGTTCTCCTTGTCGATCACGATTCGCTTGGCACGGCCCAGGTCCTCGAGCTTGGTGCTCTCGAGCTTGATGCCGAGGTCCTCGGTGATGACCTTGCCGCCGGTCAGCGCCGCGATGTCCTCCATCATGGCCTTGCGGCGGTCGCCAAAGCCCGGCGCCTTGACGGCGCAGACGTTCAGCGTGCCACGCAGCTTGTTCACGACCAGCGTCGCCAGCGCCTCACCCTCGACGTCTTCCGAGATGATGACGAGCGGCTTGCCCTTCTGGGCGATCTTCTCGAGGACCGGGAGCAGGTCCTTCATGTTCGACAGCTTCTTCTCGTAGAGCAGGATGTAAGCGTCTTCGAGGACCGCCTCCATCGACTCCTTCTCCGTGACGAAGTAGGGCGAGACATAGCCCTTGTCGAACATCATGCCCTCGACGACGTCGAACGTCGTCTCGATCGAACGCGCTTCCTCGACCGTGATCGTGCCGTCCTTGCCGACCTTGTCCATGCACTGCGCGATGATCTTGCCGATCTCGGTGTCACCGTTCGCGGAGATCGTGGCGACCTGTTCGATCTCCTTGTTCTCCTTGACCGGCTTGCTGATCTTCTTGAGCTCGTCGACAACGACGGCGACGGCCTTGTCGATGCCGCGCTTGATCGTCATCGGGGCCGAACCGGCCGTGACGCTCTTGAGGCCTTCCTTGAAGATCGCCTCGGCGAGGACCGTGGCCGTGGTCGTGCCGTCACCGGCGACATCCGACGTCTTCGAGGCCACCTCGCGCACCATCTGCGCGCCCATGTTCTCGTACGGATTCTCGAGCTCGATCTCCTTGGCGACCGACACGCCGTCCTTCGTGACCGTCGGTGAGCCCCACTTCTTGTCGAGGACGACGGTACGTCCACGCGGTCCGAGCGTGACCTTCACGGCCTTCGCCAGGATCTCGACGCCGTGCAGGATCTCCTGACGCGCCTGCTCGCTGAAGAGCAATTGCTTGGCTGCCATGCTGCCTCCTAAGTATGAGAAACACACCGGGCGTCGCGCGTCGCGCGCGCCGCGGAGCGGATGAGTGGTTACTTGGACAGGACGCCGAGGACTTCGTCCTCGCGCAGGATCACGTACTCGGAACCGTCGATCTTCACTTCGGTGCCGCTGTACTTGCCGATCAGGATGCGCTCGCCCTTCGCGACTTCCATCGTGATGCGCTTGCCATCCTCGGTCATGCGGCCCGGTCCGATGGCGACGACCTCGCCCTCCATCGGCTTCTCCTTCGCGGTGTCGGGGATGATGATCCCGCCGCGAATGGTCTCCTGCTCCTCGATCCGGCGAACCAGGAGCCGGTCACCCAGAGGCTTGAAGTTCATCGTGCGTTCTCCTTCTTGACGTGGGTCGCGGACGCGCCAGCGAACTTCCGGCGCGCGCGACGGTGCTGCGGGAAAAGTTCAGGTCATTCGGGGCCGCCTGCCGCACCTCGCGATACGACGCGAGCCTGCAAGGGCGTCGAAAACGGTCCACCGGAGTGCCATACTAGGCGACGCAAGCGCGAACGCCAAGTCGTGCAATTGCTAAGAATATAAACATCTGCATGACATAGTGTTAGGGCGCCCGGCGAGGTCTGCACGGGCGCCCTGAACGGATTTGTTTTGTCATAATGACATACTACTTCTGGCAGCGGTCCGCTGCCGCTGCCGCCCTACACCGCCGCGTACTCCTCGATCGGCGGGCACGAGCAGACCAGGTTGCGGTCGCCGTACGCGTTGTCCACGCGGCCCACTGCGGGCCAGAACTTGCGCTCGCGCACCCAGACAAGCGGGAACGCCGCGCGCTCGCGCGAGTACGCGCGCGACCACGTGTCGCTGAGCACCACTTCGAGCGTGTGCGGTGCGTGCTTGAGCGGGTTGTCGGTCTTGCTCAAGGTTCCGGCCGCGATCTCGTCGATCTCGGCCTTGATCGCGATCAGCGCCGCAACGAAGCGATCGAGCTCGGCCTTCGACTCGCTCTCGGTCGGCTCGATCATGAGCGTG
>JANYBS010000160.1 GCA_025360715.1 Candidatus Eiseniibacteriota bacterium
CGAGAGCCTTACGCGCGTTCTCGCCCATGAACGGCAGATCGGCGTGATCCTGATCGCCGCAGGCGGTGCCGCTCATGTCGGTGTCCTCCAGATAGCGTGGCGGGAAGTTGCCGTGATTCCCGGTTTTGGCGGAACCCGCGCCGTCCTTCGCCGCGCGCGCCTTGGCGATCAGCGCCGCGCGTTCTTTCGCTAGCGCCGCGCGGCCTTCGAGGTCCGCGGCGCGGTCGAAGTACTTGCGGCCCTCGATCCACGTCTGCTCGCACACGGAATAGGGCGAGAGCGGCGAGCCGCTCCAGATCGCGAAGTCCGCGTCCTTGCCCACTTCGAGCGAGCCCACGCGCTGATCGATCTTGAGGCTCTTGGCCGGATTGATGGTGACCGTCTTGATGGCTTCGCTGGCCGGCATGCCGCCGTAGCGGATGGCCTTCGCGGCCTCGCCGCTCAAGCGCCGCGCGAGTTCATCACTATCCGAATTAAAGCCCACGTTCACGCCGCGGTCCCACATGAGGTAGCCGTTATAGGGGATCGCGTCGATGACTTCCTGCTTGTAGCCCCACCAGTCCGAGAAGCCCATACCCGACGCGCCGTGTTCGGCCATCTGGTCGGCCACCTTGTAGCCTTCCAGGATGTGCGTGAACGTGTTCACGCGGAAGCCGAACTGCTCGGTGAGCCGCATGAGCATCAGGATCTCGTCCTGGCGGTACGAGTGGCAATGGATGAGGCGCTTGCCATGGATGATCTCGGAGAGCGCGTCCAACTGCAGGTCGCGCCGCGGCGGGATCGCCCGAGTGCCGGCTTTGTATTCGGCCCACGCGCGGTCGTAATCCTGCGCGCGCTCGAACGCGTCGCGGATCGTCTGCTCCACGCCCGCGCGCGTCTTGGGGTAACGATCCGTGCGGTCGGCGCCGAAATTCGCCTGCTTGGGATTCTCGCCCAACGCGAACTTCACCGTGGGCGGCGCGTCGGCAAACACGAGTTGATCCGAAGTCGCGCCCCACTTGTTCTTGATCACCGCGCACTGGCCGCCGATCGAGTTACACGAGCCATGCAGCAGATGCATGATCGTGCCGCCGCCGGCCAGCTGGCGATACAGGTTGGGGCTCTCGGAGTTGATCACGTCCTGGATGCGCACCTCGCACGTGACCGAGTTCGTGCACTCGTTCACGTTGCCCAGGATCGCCGAGTGGCTGTGCTCGTCGATGATGCCCGGCGCCACATGCTTGCCCGTCGCGTCGATCACGACCGCGTCCTTGGGCGCGCTCAGGCCCTTGCCTACCGCCGCGATCTTGCCGCCTTGCACCAGTACATCGCTCGTCTCGAGCGTGCCCTGCGGCCCGGCAGTCCAGACCGTCGCGTTCTTCACCAGCACCGCGGCCGGCTGAACGGGCTGCGACATGCGCCACGGCTCGGTGTTGCCCATGACCACGGGCGAAGGTACGAGTTCGTCCTTCTTGGCGCCGTGCTCGCCGTGGCCCTTCTCGCTCTTGTCCGCCTTGGCAGCCGGCGACGCGGTCACCGAGTCGCGATGGCCCTCGGCCACCACCACGCCGCGCAACGCGTCGTTACGCGCCATCAAGTCGTACTCCGCCGTGCGCCCGCCCTGCGCGATGGTGAAGCGGATGCGGCGGTCGTCGAGGCGCACGTTCGTGGCTTTGAGCGTGTCGCCGTTCGCGACCATCTTCACGGTTGTGTCTTTGTCGGCCGCGATCGAGAGCATCCCCACGCTCGCGCCGCTGCCCAGGCGCCACTCGCCCTTGGGCGACGCGTCGTCCTTGGAGGTCTCGTAGCGCTCACCGTCGACCCACACCTCGCGCATCTTGCCGCCCGCGAACAGCGTGCCACGCACGACCGTGAGGTTGGCGATGTGCCCCGGCGCAATCGTGCCGAGCTTGGCATCGAGCCCGAGCAACTTTGCGGGCACCGTCGTGACCGCCGCGAGCGCCGCGTCGGCACTGAAGCCGCGCGCGATCGCCTTGCCCACGTTGTCTGCGAACGTCTTGGGGTCCTTGAGGCCGTTGGAAGTAAGCGCGAAGGTGACGCCGGCCTTGGCGAGCGCCGCGGGATTGCCCGGCGCGTCCTGCCACTGGCGCAGTTCCTCGGTGCTGACCTCGATCGCCTTCTCGTCGTCCGCCACGTCCGGCGCATCGGGAAAGTTGACCGGCACGATCATCGGCACGCCCAGCGCCGCGATCGCGCCCACACGCTTGTACTCATCGCCGCCACTCACCACCTGCGCCGTCACGCCCGCCTCGCGCGCGATCGCGACCGCGCGCATGGCCTCGAGCATCTCGTCGGCCACGAACAGCGCGGGCTGCTGGTTGGCGATCACGCTCTGCAGTGCCGCAAGCGCGTTGTCGGTCGCCACGCGCTGCGCCGCCGCCGGCTTCTTGGCGTACGCGGCATTCGCGTCGCGATACCACTTGGCATCCATGAACGCCTGACGGATCACCGAGATGGCGCCCATGAGCGAGCCCGGGTAACCCTGCGGCGCCGGATCGAGCGCGATCACCTGCGCGACATCGGCGCGCAGCACGTTGCTACCCAGCGCGCCATCGCCCAGGCCCAGCACCGCGCTGCTGCCGCGCACGATGCCGGCGCGCGGTGCGAACTGCACCGCCGTGAAGCCCGCCGCGCGCAGCGAGGTGAGCTGGGCCGCATCGATCGGCGCGCCTTCGACCACGCGCACCTCGGCGCGCACGGTCGGCTGCGGGTTCGCTGCGCCGCGCGCGGGCTCTGCGGGCGCCGCCGCTGCTGGGGGCCCACCACGGCCGGGGAAACCTCCCACGTTCTGGGGCGCCGGCGGCATGACGAACGCATCGATGAGGCCTGCATAAACCGTGAGGCTGTCGCCCGGCCACACGCGCGCGTCAGCAGGCACCGGCGCATCCTTGCCGACCGCAACGATGAGCCCGTCGCGGAGGATGATATTCGCATCGGGCAGCACCTGGCCCGGCGCGACCACCACGCGTGCATGGGTGATCGCGTGCACACGCGGCAGTGCCGCCTGCGCTTGGGGCGCGAGCACGGTCAGCAGCACTGCCGGCGCCCACGCGCGCCGCACTATGCGAGGAAGGCGCGAGCAGGTACCGGCCAGGGAGCCGATGGAAAGCATCATCGAGAAGACTCCTTAGATGAAGTGAGGCTGCGTGGCTTGGGACGCGAACGCCGGAGGTTATGACTTCGTGAAACAGGTGCCACGCGGGCATCTACCAGCGCACCGGAAGACGATACGAATGCGGACAGTCCGCGCGGCCACCTGTGGCGGACTGCCACACCCTGTGGTGCGAGCGCTCGCTCAGCACGGGGCGCGTGAGCGGGATCGAGCGAAAATGCAGCATTCGCGCGACTGGCACGCCATCTGCCAATGTATCCCCAGAGTCGCGCGCTCTGCGCGGCTGGCCCAAAGGAGGCAACCATGCGCAAGACGCTCATCGTAGCCGCAGTCGCCGCCTGCGCGTTCGCGTCCACTGCGGGCGCTGCGACACAGGGGTGGTTCGGTTTCCCCATCGATTATCACCGCGCGCCGCCGCCGCCGCGCGTGGTGATCACGACCGAGCCCCGTATCGAAGTGCTGCAGGACATCGGCATCGTCAACGACCCTCATTGCAACGACGACATGTTCCGTTACCACGACTCGTGGTACGTGGCGCGCAACAACTACTGGTACCGCTCGGCGAACTGGCGCGGACCGTGGACCGTGGTCGACGTGCGCACGGTACCGCGGCCCATCTTCGACGTGCCGCGCGAGCGCTGGCATCACCACCCGCTGGGCGGACCTCCGGGGCAGATGAAGAAGCTGCGCCGCGAAGAGCGCCGGGAGGATCGTCGCGACGACCGCCACGACGATCACGGCCGGGGCCATGGCAAGGGCCACGACAAGGACGACGACAACCAGGGCCACGGTCACGGCAATCACTGATCGCGTCACCTGCATCCGACACACCAAAGCCCGCCGGGGATCGCTCCGGCGGGCTTCGTCGTTGCTGCGTTGCGCGCGGCGCGAGCTCGCGCCCAGGGCTCAGCCCTTCTTCGCGTCGCGGTAGCGCGCCGAGATCATGTCCCAGTCCACGACCTTGGCGAACGCGGCCACGTACTCCACGCGGCGGTTCTGGTACTTCAGGTAATACGCGTGCTCCCACACATCCAGGCCCAGCAGCGGCACGCGGCCGGCCGTCAAAGGGCTGTCCTGGTTGGGGCTCGTCTCGATCGCAAGGCCCGTCTTGGCGTCGTACGTGAGCCACGCCCAGCCGCTGCCGAAAACGCTCATCGCCGAGGCCGCGAACTTCTCGCCGAAGGCGCTGAAAGACCCGAACGTGGTGTCGATCGCGCCCGAGAGCTCGCCGATCGGCGCGCGCGCGCCATCACGCTTGAGGCTCGTCCAGAGCAGCGAGTGGTTCGCATGGCCGCCGCCATGATTTCGCACCGCGGTGCGCACGTCGGCCGGCACGCCATCGAGCTTGCGCAGCAGGTCTTCCACGGAGGTCTTGCCCAGCTCGGGATGCGTCGCCGCCGCCTTGTTCAGGTTGGCCACGTACGCCGCGTGATGCTTGTCGTGGTGCAACTGCATGGTCGCGGCATCGAGTGAAGGCTCGAGCGCGTCGTACGCATAGGGCAGCGCGGGGAGCGTGAACGGCGACATGGGCACGACCGGCGCCGCTGGCGCCGCCGCCGCCGAAGCCGTCACGGCAGCGGGCGCATCCGCGAACAGCGCCGTGGGCAACAGCACTTTCGGCATCAGCGAAGCAGCAGCGGCCAGGCCCATCGTCTTGAGCGCATCGCGACGTGAGAGGTTCATGAGTGGTCTCCTTGCTTGGGCGTTCAGGAGCGCGAGGACACAGCCGGCGCGGGGCGCCGGCCGAGCCGCCACGCGAGCAGCGGCGGTGTGCAAAGGGTGGTGAGCACGACCATCAGGACGACGGCCGAGAATACACCCGGATCCACCACCGGCTGTCCGGATATCATCAGGCCGCTGCCGATACCAGCGAATATCAAACCCACCTCGCCGCGCGGGATCATCCCCAGACCCACGGCGAAGCGATCGGCGCCATGTTCGAACACGCCCAGCGAGCAGAGCTGCTTGCCCGCTACCGCCGCCAGCGTGAGCACTGCGGCGAAGGCCATCACGTCGAGCCGCGCGAACACCCGCAGGTCCACGCGCAGGCCCACCAACACGAAGAAGAGCGGCACCAGAAAGCCTGCGATCGGTTCCAGCAACTCGTTCAGCGACCGGGCGTGTTTCTCGCGCGCGAGCAAGTCGGCGTAGTGCACCTCTTCCAGCACCAGGCCCGCGGCGAACGCGCCGATGATCGGCGCCAGCCCGGCGCGCGCGGCCAACCAGGCCAACGCGAAGCAGAACACGAGCGCTAGCGTGAGCAGCAGGCCTTCGCCGTGCAGGCGTGAGGCGGCGCGGAAGGCGGCGCGCGACAGGGCGCGGCCCACGAGCAGCGCAGCGGCCAAGAAGCCGAGCGCCTTGGCGACGATGACCAGCACCGCAGCGGCCGAGAACGCGCGGCCCTGATCCGCCGCCGCGATCACGCCGGTGACCACCGCGAGCACGATCAAGCCCAGCACGTCGTCGATCACCGCGGCGCCCAGGATGATGCGGCCCTCCACGCTGCCCGTGCGGTTCATGTCGCCCAGTACGCGCGCGGTGATGCCCACGCTCGTGGCCGTGAGCGTGGCGCCCACGAACACGTGCATGAGCAGTGCGTGGTCCGGGAAGAATGCGCGCGAGGCCGCGAAGCCCAGCGCCATTGGCGCGATCACGCCGAGCACGGGCATCAGGTCCGGCGCGCCGGGAGCTGTCGCCGCCAAAGCAGTGCGCGCATCGCAGAACGCCCAGGCGGCCGCGAGGGCCAGAGCGCATGAAATGACACGACGCGAGTGCGAGCGGTTCGCCATGTTCCGATCATGGCCGCCGCCCGCCTGCGCGTCGAGTGCCCCCTTGTCGCTACGCGTCTGCCATCGTGTGCCGCGGGCGCGGCGTGGGCGAGTCGCGCGCGTGCGTGGTCCTTTCACGTTCCAGACGGTCGCGCGTCATGCGACCGTGTTTCCGGATCGCGTGGCGCAGCGCGCCGCCCAGAACGTGTGCGTCGAGTGGTGCGTGCGTCACGTGCACCGGATGCACCGGCGCCAGCCGTGCGGCCAGCGTGGGGTGCGGCGCGCCGATCAACACCAACGGCACGTCGGGTGCGACCCTGCGAAGCAGCTGCAGCAACGCGATGTCCACCGCCAGGTCGTGCGCCAGTACATAGACGATCGCCCGCGGGGCATGCGAAGCCGTGGCTTCGATCAGGGATTCATCGTCGGTGGAGCGATGGACCACGAATCCTTCCGCGTCCAGCAAGGTACTCACGGCATCAGCGGTGCCGGGATGCGCTTCACACACGACGATCGGGTGACGCTTGCGCGTGGTCATGTCCGACTCCGCCGGAGCGTTGCACCACTCCGGGAATGAGGACGAAAACACCGGCGGTCGCGTCGCGCGTGCCCGTACCCCGGGCAGTGAGGTGAGCGATACCTCGGAAGCGGTCGCGGCCGCCGGCTGCCCGAGAAGCGTGCATCACGCGTGCCCGCGATGCGCCGCGCGCGGCGTCACGTCACACGCGCGCGCAAGTGCCTGCGGCCACACAGAAGCGCGATCGCGCGGCCTCTTCGAGCGCCAGGACCGCATCGCGCGCCACACGTTCCGGACTGCCAACACGGCGGTCCCTGATGCCACGTTGGCAGCGGCGGTACACACTTGCTTGATGCCGCCGCGAGCACCCTGGCGCGCGCCTGGCGGCAAGCTGCGCGCCCGTGTGCGGTTACTCGCGCGCGCGTCGCAGGCGATCCCCTCGCGAACGGGCACCGGAAGTGGCACGCGCGATGCCCCGTCCCATGAGCGGCGGCCACCAACCAGCGGTCGCTGCCCACCGCGCAGGCGGCGCCGCGAGGGGCACACAGATCTCACGCCGCAAGAGGAGCGACCATGAGAACCCTCATGCCGACGTCGCTCGTCACGTTACGACAGGAGATGGATCGCCTGTTCGACCGCATCTGGGACCAGGACGTCCGCGATCTGCCGTTGCTCGGCGATTGGGCTCCGCCTCTGGAAGTCATCGAGTACAAGGATTCGGTGACCGTTCGTATGGATATCCCGGGGATGGATCCCAAGGATGTTCACATCTCGTTCCGCGACCAGGAGCTCACGGTGCGCGGCGAGAAGAAGTTCGAGACCTCGCGCAGTGAAGGCACGTACCACGTGAAGGAGCGTGAGTACGGTTCGTTCACGCGCATCGTCCGCCTGCCGGCATCGGTCGATGCCGCCAAGGCGAAAGCTACCTTCCATCAGGGCGTGCTGCTGATCGAGATGACCAAGGTGCCCTCGGCCAAGACGCTCGAGATCCCGGTCGCCGTCGGATGACGCGCGCCCACTCGGTCTCCTCTCGCTCCACCGGCGAGACGGAGATGCCCGGAGAAGATCCACCGGGCTTGCAGACCAGCGCCGGCTCGTGACCATTTCACGAGCCGGCGCGCTTTCCCGCGTTCTTGAGGATACCCATGCCGACCGACACTCCTGCGTCCCGCCCGCGCAGCGCCCCGCATCAGCGGTTGCTCGACCGCGCGCACCACATGGTGCCCTCGCCGCCGCCGGGCAACGCGCTCACGGACCTCGAAGCGGGCTACACGCTCGACGACGTGGTCGAGCGCCGCGGGCTGCCGCTGGCGAGCGTGATCGGTATCCGCTCGTTCTACGACCAGCTCGAGCGCATGGCGCGCGTGTGCGATGGCACCGCCTGCCACTTCCATGGCGGCGACATGCTGCACGCGAAGCTGTCCGAGCTCGGCCCCGTGGGCGGCGTGCGCTGCCTGGGCCACTGCCACAACGCGCCCGCATTTCGATCAGGCGACAACGTGTACGCGCGCCCGCCGCACATGAGCGTGCAGGCGTGGGTCGACGAATGGGGCGAAGGCCCATCGCCCATGATCGATATCGAGAACGCCCCGTGCGTGCTGCTCGCGCCCGAGGCGATCGCGCTGCGCCATGTGCACGGCACGCGCCGCAGCGATCCCTTTGCCGAGTACGCACTGCCCGGCGCCGAGGCGATCACCGCGGCGATCGAGCTCGCGGGCCTGCGCGGCCGCGCGCGCACCGGCGTACTGGCGGCCGAGCAGTGGCGCGTGGCGCGAGAGACCGCGGCCGACACGCGCTACGTGGTCGCCAACGGCGACGAGGGCGACCCCGGCGCGTACATCGACCGCGTGCTACTGGAGCAAGCGCCGCATTCCATTCTTGCCGGCATGATCGCGTGTGGCCGCGCGATCGGCGCGCGGCAGGGCTACGTGTTCATACGCGGCGAGTACCCGCTGGCTCCCAAGCGCATGCGCATGGCAATCGAAGAAGCTCGCGCACGCGGCGTGCTCGGCATCGGCTTCGATGTGGAGGTGCTCACCGGCGCCGGCTCGTACGTGAGCGGCGACGCCAATGCGCTATTGCGCTCGATCGAAGGCCTGCGCGGCGAGCCCGCGCCCGAGCCGCCCAGCGCCGCCGAGCGCGGCCTGTGGGGCAAGCCCACCGTCGTGCACGACGTCGAGACCTTCTCGCTCATCCCATGGGTGGTGCGCGAACAGCGCACGAGCGAGACCAAGACCGTGTGCATCTCGGGCGCCGTCGCGCGGCCGTGCATGGCCGAGATCGCGCTGGGCATGCCGCTACGCGATGTGCTCATGCGCGCCGCCGGTGGTCCGCGCGAAGGCAGCACGTGGCGCATGGCGCTGGTGGGCGGCCCCACCGGGCGCGTGCTGCCCGAGGCCGCGTTCGACACTCTGCTGACGGACGACGCGCTACCCGGCCTGGGCCACGGCGGCATCGTGGTGCTGGACGAGACCGTGAGCCCGCGCGCACTGGCCGAGCATCTGTTCGCGTTCGCCGCCGCCGAATCGTGCGGCGCGTGCGCGCCGTGCCGCGCCGGAACCGCCGTGCTGCGGCAGGTGCGCGAGCGCGCGGTGATGGAGCGCCTGTTGCTCACGATCACCGAAGGCAGCCTATGCGGCTTTGGCCAGCGGCTCACGCGGCCGCTGCATGACCTGCTGAACGTCTATGGCGACAAGGTGCTGCGATGATCTGGATCGATGGCCGTGAAGTAGCGGCAGAAGGAAGCCTACTCGACGCCTGCCGCGCCGCCGGCGCCGATGTGCCGGCGTTCTGCGAAGAGCCGCGCCTGTCGGCCGGCGGCCACTGCCGCGCGTGCATGGTCGAGATGGACGGCCGCATGGTGGCCGCATGCACGACGCCGGCGGCCGAAGGCGCCGTGATCCATACGCAGAGCGAGCGCGTGCAGGCCTACCGCCGCGACCTGGGCGAGCTCATGCTGCGCGAAGCATCGCCGCAAGGTTGGGTAGGCGAGCGCATCCGCGCATGGGGCGCGACCGGCGGCCGCTACGGCGTGGCCGTGCCGCTGGGCCGCCAGGACCACTCGCACGCGACCATCCACTTTGACGCCGACCACTGCATCCGCTGCCGCCGCTGCCTGCGCGCATGCGAAGAGATCGAAGGCGCGTTCGTGTTCGCCATCGAAGGCCGCGGCGAGGCGTCGCACCTGGCGTGGGGCGGCATCCCCTTCAGCGAGACCGACTGCGTGACCTGCGGCGCATGCGTGGAACTGTGCCCGGCAGGAGCGCTGGTGGCGGGGGAAGCAAAGTAGTGACTCTTTGTGGATTCCGCTTCTCGTAGACTTGGAGCAACTACACTGAACATCCCGCGTCGTGCTGATCGGAGGGTCTTCGTGAGAAGGACACGCATCCTGTTGCTGGCTGGGATCATCGTCACGCTGACCGCGTCCTCTGTGCTGGGCGGACAGACGGGTGACAGCCTGCCTCAGCCCTCCCGTTTTCATGTCACCGTCTTTGGCTCATCGGTGGCATACCTGCGTGATCAGCGCGGCCGGGAATGTCCATGCTCTGATTCCACTCGCAAGGGCATTCCGGGCTGTCAGACAGGCGGGAATCTCGTCTTCGAGGGGAGGTCGGCCAGTGATGCGGCACGGCCAAGATGTTCCCTCGAGATACCAGCGGCCGATTCAGCCAGATATGTGTTGATGGTTGGCGGCAGTGGCGGCCCCATACACGTCGAGGTCATGGGAAGTGAGTCCAGCTCGGCGCCGTATCGGTATGGCGAGGTGGACAGCACCGAGGTGGGCAAGGTCTACGTGTGGCGCGCACAGTGGAGACGTGGCGTTGGCGAGCAGCGAGACGAGGTGCGGATCGAGCACTCACCGAGGATCTTTCGCACGTTCCGGGATGTTCGATAGTGCCGAGGTAGCAAGGCACACCCGACGACTACGCCCCCACATACCGCAGCCGCATCACACCGCCGTCCATGACCTCGTGGCTCACCAGTCGCAGCCGCGGCCGCGGGCCGATGAAGTACGGCGAGCCCTTGCCCAGCGCGACCGGGTGCACGTAGAGCTGGTACTCGTCGATGAGCCCGAGTGCGGCCACGCTGCCGGCCAGCACGGGGCCGGCGACTTCGATCTCGCCGTCGTGCTGCGCCTTCAGCGCGCGCAACGCGGTTTCCAGGTCGCCGCGCAGCAGCGTCGCGTTGGGCCCCACCGAATCGAGCGTGCGCGAGACGACCCACTTGGGCTGGCGCCGCCATGCGGCCGCGAACGCGCGTTCTTCTTCGCCCCAGTCGGCCACGTCGTCGTCCCAGTAGCGCATGATCTCGTACATGCGCCGGCCGTACACGCTACCCGTCTGCTTCGCCGCCTCTTCGATGAAGTGGCGAAAGAGCGCCGGGCTCGGAGCGAACTCGGTGTGGTCCACGTAGCCATCGAGCGACACATTCATTGCGCAGACGAAGCGGGCCATGGGGCAGGTTCCTCCTCGGGGACGCGAGGAGTGTACACAGACGCACGAAAGACCGGCAGACCCCCGTCTACCGGCCCCTCATGCATGATTCTTTTGCTCGCGATGTTCTAGCTGCCCGGCTTCACCTTGACCAGCACGCGCGCGTCGAGCGCCACACAACCGCGGCCCGGCGGCAGCGCCTTGAGCGGGTTGAGCTCCATCTCGGCGATCAGCGGATGATCCGTAGCGAGCTGCGCCAGGCGCAGGATCGATTCCTCGATCGCGAT
>JANYBS010000077.1 GCA_025360715.1 Candidatus Eiseniibacteriota bacterium
GCCGTGAGGAGACGCTGCCGGCATATCAGCAGGTCTTGCGCGATCGCACGCGCTTCTTCGGGCCATCCTCGGCAGAGTGCTCCGCGGTACTGCAGGAGATCGGCAATCTCGATCGCATGGTGCACCTGCCCAGCGAGGCGCGGCGCATGCTGCGTGCAGCGCTCGAATGGCGCGGTGCCGGGAATGGCAATGGCCGCGACCCGCGCTTGCGCGATGCCGCGAGCATCCGGAGCAGCCTCGCCGTACTCGGCGCCGCGCAGGGCGCCTACACCGAGGCCGAGGCCTTTGCACGCCAGGCCGTGCTCGCCACGCCTCCGGCCGACATCGACCCGCTCGCCTTCCGTATGGGCCTGCACGGCATCCTGCTCATGCGCTTGGGGCGCGCGCGTGAGGCCGAGCCAGTGTTGCGCCGCGCGGTCGCGCTGCGCGAGTCACTCTGGGCGATGAGCGAACAGGACGAGAGCTCCGTGGTCACCTCGGGCCTGCTTCTGCACCGCGAGCTTGCCAATGCACTCGCGGCGCAAGGCCACGCCGAAGCCGCATTCACGGAGCTGCAGCGCAGCCTGAGCCGCACATTGAGCGCGCGGCTCCTGGGCGCTGCGGCGATCGCGCGCGATCCGTGGGCAGGATTGCTTCCGCGCGCGCAAGCCGCATTGCCCGCCGATGCGGCGCTCATCACCTGGTCGCATCCGCTCGCGGCCAACCGCTATGCCGATTTTCCGTTCTGGGCTTGTGTCGTGCGTTCGAGCGGTGCGCCTGAGTGGTTCCGGCTCGATCGCCGCGAACGCGTGTCGGCGGAAGGCTTCACCTCGCGCGAGCGATTGCTTGCCGAACTCGGCCGCGCGGCCGCGTGGCCGCTGCGCGTGACCGACACCACCGCGATCCGGACGTTGCAGCGCGAGATGGGGCGGGAATGGTTCACGCCGCTCGAGCCGGCGCTGGCCGGTGTGCGGCGCATCATCGTGTGCTCGCCGGAACTCGTGAACGGCACTCCTCTGGGAGTGCTCATCGATGATCAAGAACGCACACTCGCCGACCGGTTCGTGATCTCCTACACGCCGTCCGCGCTGTTCTTCGCGGGCCAGCACGAGCAGGTTCGACACGTGACCGAAGCGGCGGCGGCGCGTCCCACACTGATCGTCGGCGACCCCGCTTATTCCGCGCAGGACCCGGGGCGCTGGCCACGGCTTTCGGGAACGCGCATCGAGGCGCAGGCGGTGCGCGAAGCGCTGGGCGGCGGCAGGTTGTTGCTGGAGGCCGATGCCAGCGCCGCGCGGCTACGCGCGCTCGCGCGTACGGGCGAGCTGGCGCACTTCGGCACGCTGCATATCGCGTCCCATGCATCCGCCGACTTGGTGCATCCACTTGAATCAGCGCTGGTGCTGGCACCCGATACCACTGGTGGCGCGCGCGACTCGCGCATGTCGGCGCGAGAGATCGCGAACACGTGGCACATCGGTGCGGACCTGGTCTCGCTCGCGTCCTGCCGCTCCGCGGTGGGCGCGCTCTCGGCGACCGACGGCTGGTCAGGCCTGCAGAGCGCGTTCCTGATCGCCGGTGCAAGGTCGCTGCTGGTGAGCTTGTGGCCGGCTGACGACCACGCGACGACGCTGCTCATGCACGCATTCTATGGCCGCCTCACGGACCGCGAGCACCCCTGTGATCGCGCGGAGGCGTTGCAGGCTGCGCAGCAGGCGCTGCGGACGTGGCGGGCCCCCGACGGCAGCCAGCCGTACGCGCACCCCGCCTACTGGGCCACCTTCGCGCTCATGGGCGATCCGCGTTAGTCCGCGCGGACGCGCCGGGGCTACGCCGCGAGCAACCCCGACGCCTGCACCTGCATCTCTTCCGGCTTGAGCACTCGGTGCACGTGCTCAGCTTCCGGCATGGGCTCCCACAGCTCCGGCGTGTCTTCGCTCGGCGACGTGCCGTCGGCACGAACAAGCACGCGGCAGAAGGGCCTTGTGACGTCGCGCGGGTTCGGGCTCAGCGCCAGCACCACTGCACCCGAGGCCGTCTGCACCACGGTGCCGGCAGGATACAGGCCGACCGTGCGCACGAGCGCCCAGAGCACCGCCGGATCGAAGTTCACGCGATTCGGGCCCAACAGGATCTGCAGGCCTTCGAACGGCGAGCGGGGCCGCGCGCAGTAGGCGCGATGCGCCGTCATGGCGTCGAAGCAATCCGCCATGGCGACGATGCGCGACATGGTCGCCTGGCCCCACTCCAGCTCAACATCGGGATAGCCCGTGCGGTTGTAGTTCATATGATGTTCGAGACACGCGCGCATCGCGTCGAGCATGACCGTACTGATGCCCGGCATGCGCGCGATCATCATCGCGCCCTCGAGCGGGTGGCGGCGCATCATCACCCACTCGTCTGCGCTGAGCGCGCCGGGTTTGCGCAGCACGTCGCCCGGGATGCTCATCTTGCCCAGGTCGTGCAGCAGGCCGGCCACGCCAAGATCCGCCAGCGCCTGGCGCGGCAGGCCCAGCGCCTGGCCCATGCTGATCGACAGCACGGCCACGTTCACGCAGTGCGCGTACGTGTATTCGTCGTGGTCCTTGAGTGCCGTCAAGCCGACGATCGAATACTCGTGCTTCATGATGTTATCCACGATCGGCTGCACCACGCGTTTGGCGTGCCGCAGGTCCGGGCGGCCCGTCTGGCGCGCGCGCAGCACGATCTTCTTGGCGCCGGAGACCGCGCGCCAGAACGTCTTCTTCGCCCGCGAGCGCTCGCCCGTCTGCTGCGGCTGATCGGCCAGTTCGCGCGCGAGGTCCTCCACGTCGAGGTCGCTCGGCGCGACGATGAGGATGCTCTGGATCGACGCCTCGGCGATCATCTCGGGCAGGCGCTCGGCCATGCTCGGATCATCGGCCGCGAGGAACACCTGGAAGAAGCGCTCGATCTCGGGCTCGGTGATACCGGGCAGAAACCGCAAGCCGCCGACCTGGCGCCGCTCGAAGTCCGCCATGAGCGAGTGGTACGCGCCCAGGATCGAACTCTCGGTCTTGATACGCACGCCGTTCAGGTAGAAATAGTCACCTACAACGACGAGCGCGACTTCGTCTTCATCTTCGTGCAGCTGGCGGATCACCCCGATGAACTCGAGCATCTGCCGCTGGAAGGCCTGATTCGAGACATCGTACGTCCGCGCCGTGCGCATGAGCGCCGATAAGCGCAGAAGCAGCGTGCCACCCAATGATTCGGCCAGGTTACGATCGCGAGTGTCGTCGTTCGGAAGCGGCGCGCTCATGAATGGACCCTCATACCGGCGGCAGGCTCGCGAGTCCCGCGAGCGCAGCCTGACGCACCGGCGGGCGTTTGGATTCGGCGGCGCGCGCTAGGGCTTCGCGCGCGCACTGTGTGGCGATGCGCCCTAGGCAGCGGGCGACCGCGTGACGGTGGATCTCCTGCTCACGGTCGAACCAATTGGCCTTGAGCAGCTCGGCCTCGAGCTCCGGCACGATCTCGTCGCCACCGATCGACGCGAGCGCGGCGTAGATCGCGCGACGCTCCTCGGCGGGGCGCTCGGGAAAACGCTCCTGCTGCAAGTAGGCGAACACGTAACGCGCGGTCGCCGGATCGCGTGCGACCGACAGTTGGTGCAACACCTGGCAGAAGAGCCGCGTGTCAGCGCCTTCGAGCGAGCGGATGAGCAATGGCCGCGCCATGCGCAGGTCCACTTGCTGCAGCGCGCTCACGACTTCCCAGCGTACGCGCATGTCCTCGTGACGCAGCGCCACTTGCAACAGACCCACCGTCGCCGGACCACCGATCCAGCCTAGGATGTGCACGATGTTACGCACCACATACCAGCGCGAATCGTTGAGCCACGGCCCCAGACGTTCCGGGTTCTCGCGGCAACGCTCCGCGAGCGCATCCGCGACGACCTGCCGCACGCCGCGGTCCTGGCTCTCGCTGAGCACCAGCGTCATCCAATCGATCCCGGGATCACCCAGGTCGTGCGCCAGCTCCAGGTATCCCGGCAGCAATGTAGGCTCCTGACCATCGAGGCGTTCGACCACGCGCGTGATCGACACCGGCTGGAGCAGCTCCTGCACGAAGGTCTCCTCGGACCAATCCGGCTGCGCCAGCTCGCGCAACGTGCGCAGCGCCTCGCCCGCTTCCACCCACATGCCCATCGCCAGCGCCCCGCGCAGCACGCGCGGCAGGAACCGCGCCATCTCGCGGCGATCCTCGGGCAGCGCGTTCGCGTTCACGCACGCGATCGCGATCGCCAGCGCCGTGGTGACCGGCGAAACCAGATGCTCCTGCGTGAACTCGCGGCGGAAGCGCTCCACTTCGAGCGGCGCGAGCGTGTCGAGTTCCACGAAGCTGGCCTCCACCTCCACGGTGAAGTCACCCATCATCCAGTCTTCGGAGCGGCCGTTGCCGTCGCCTTCGCCCGCCTCTTCATGGGCACGCTCGCGCTTTTCGTCCTTCTCTTCCGTGCTGGTGGGCCACGGCAGAAGCGGGCCCTCGTTGCTGGAGCCTGCAGGCGGCGTGCCGCCGCTGCCGACTTCGCCCTGCGCGGGGATGTAGTCGATCTCCAGGTGCCGCAGGTTCGCTTCCCACAACAATGTCACGAGGTCATCGTCGTCCAGGTTCTGGCCGGTCACCGCCAGCACCGCATCGACCAGCGCGTCGATCTCGCGCGGCTCGACCGCGGGCGTGAGCGTGATGCCGCGCACACCGTCGCGGTGGAAGGGATACGAGAGGTTGTCCTCACGCGAGCGCGCGGGATGGAGCGAGACGCCCTCGAGTGTCACGTCAGTGGCCTCGAAGCGGTAGGTGATCGCGCCGTACTCGCTCACCAGCCTCATCGCCGCCTGCGTGAGGTCCTCGCGGAACTTGATCACCGCGGGGTTGCTCGCGTCGTACAGCCGGCAGGTCTTGAGCGTTCGCCCGAATTGCGCGATCCACCCGGCGGCCGCTTTCACGATCGCATCGGGTGGCGCTTGTTCCTCGGCGCCGGTGGTGTTCCGGGCCGGGCGGACGCTTGGGCTCATCGGGCGGCTTCGCTCCTTGCAGGAAGAGGATCGGATCCGTGAGGTTATCGGCCAGAACCGCCCTGCGCTTGAGGCGCCCACAGACTCGCAACTCATTGGGAAGTGGAGCCGTAGCGTCATGAGTCACCGCCGCCGCGCCGGGCGGACAGTGAACCGCGTTCGCCTTGCGTACGTTGACCCCTGCCCCCGGCGGTCACGAGACTGCGCCCATCGTCGTCACCCACGCTTCCCTCCTCCCAACGAGGTCTCCATGTCCTTGCGTCTTCGCGTCGCGATGGGCTTGCTTGCCGTCGCCTGCCTCGCCCCTCCCGCCCGAGCCGTCGAAGAGTGCCGCCTCATGCGCATGCCCGACATCGAGGGCGACCGCATCGTGTTCGTCTATGCCGGCGACCTCTGGACGGTCGCACGCGCTGGCGGCACGGCCGCGCGCCTGACCAGTCACGAAGGCCAGGAGGTGTTCCCCAAGCTCTCGCCCGATGGCAAGACGGTCGCGTTCACGGGCGACTATGATGGCAACACGGACGTGTTCACGATCCCCACCGCAGGCGGCGAGCCCAAGCGACTCACGTTCCACCCTGGCGCGGACCAGGTCGTCGAGTGGTACCCGGACGGCAAGAGCATCCTCATGCGCTCCGCGCGCGCATCGTCCATGCAGCGCTTCACGCGCTTCTTCAAGCTCCCGGCCGAGGGCGGCTTCGAGCAGCTGCTGCCACTGCCCACCGCGGGATACGCGAGCCTGTCCGCCGACGCGAACCTCCTCGCCTATGTGAGCCCGGCCTATGACAACCGCACGTGGAAGCGCTATCGAGGCGGCAACGCACCGAATATCTGGACGTACGATTTCAAGAACAACAAGTCGGAGCGCATCACCGACTGGGACGGTCCGGACGAATGGCCGATGTTCCACGGCCGCACGGTCTACTACGATTCGGACCAGGACGGTCACAAGCAGAACATCTGGGCGTACGACCTGGATACGAAGCAGCGTCGGCAGGTGACGCACTTCACCGAATACGACGTGAAGTGGCCCAGCATCGGCAGCGAGGCGATGGTGTTCGAGAACGGCGGGTATCTGTACGTGATGGACCTGGCCACCGAGAAAGCCACCAAGATCTCGGTGCTTGTGCCAGGCGACAAGCCCGCGACGCGGCCCGAGTACCGTAACGTGAGCGCGTGGATCGGCGGCATGGACCTTTCGCCCAGCGCCAAGCGCGCGGCGATCGAGGCGCGAGGCGACATCTTCACCGTGCCGGCGGAGAAGGGCGACGTGCGCAACCTCACGAACTCGCCCGGTTCGCGCGAACGCGATCCGCAGTGGTCGCCCGATGGTAAGAGCATCCTGTTCCTGAGCGACAAGTCCGGCGAATACCAATTCCACATCATGGCCGCCGACGGCAAGACACCCGAACGCCAGGTCACCAAGGAAACACCCACGTTCCGCTTTGTCGCGCAGTGGGCACCGGACTCCAGGAAGTTCGCTTACGCCGACAAGACGAACACGCTGCACTGGGTCGATGTGGCCACCGGCAAGGTCACGACGATCGAGCACAGCGATTTCGGCGGATTCACCGGCTTCGATTGGTCGGGCGACTCCAAGTGGATCGCGTACACGCACAACACGGGCGCGAACTTCGGCCAGATCGAGCTGTATTCGCTGGCGAGCAGCAAGAGCACCGCGGTCACCGATGGCATGTTCGACAGCGGCTGGCCGGCGTTCGATGCCGATGGCCGCTACCTGTTCTTCGTCTCGCGCCGCACGTTCACTCCCACGTTCGGCGGCTTCGAGCTGAACATGCAATTCAGCGCCACCGACAAGCTGTACGCCGTGACGCTCGTGGACACGCTTGCGTCGCCGGTGGCGCCGCAGAGCGACGAGGAGAGCGCCGACGCCGCCAAGGACGACGGCGACAAAAGCGCCAAGAGCGAGAAGGCGGATAAGGCCAAGGACCCGAAGGCCGACGAGAAGGCCCTGCGCATCGACCTGGCCGGTATCGCCGACCGTGCGGCGGAACTGCCGATCGGCGCCGGCCGCTATCAGGGCCTTACCGGCACGAAGGGCAAACTCGCTTTCCTGGCGCAGGACGAGACGCCCGATGACAACGGCAATGCGCCGGTGAGCCTGCACTTCTTCGACCTGGAGAAGCGCGAGGACAAGACCGTGCTCGCCGGCCTCGACGGCGGCTACTCGCTGTCGAAGGACGGCTCGAAGGTGCTCTATCACAAGGGCGACACCATCGGCATCACCGACTTCGCCGATGGCAAGAAGGTCGGCGACGGCAAGCTCGACACGAGCGGCATGATGGCCTGGGTCGATCCGCGTCAGGAGTGGATGCAGATGTACAACGAGGCGTGGCGACTGGAGCGGGATTACTACTACGACCCGGCCATGGGCGGCCTCGACTGGAAGGCGATCGGCGAGCGCTACCGTCAGCTGGTGCCGTACGTGGGTCATCGCTCCGACCTCAACTACATCCTGGGCGAACTGATCGGCGAACTGTCCACGTCGCACACGTACGTCTCAGGCGGCGACCAGCCGCAGCTCCACCGCGTGGGCACTGGCTTGCTCGGCGCGGACTACGCGCTCGATGCCGCGACGGGCCTGTACAAGTTCGAGCGGATCTACCGCGGCCGCGATTGGAACTCGCCGGTACGCGCGCCGCTCGGTGAGCCGGGCATCAGCGCGAAGGAAGGCGAGTACCTGCTCGAGGTGAACGGCCGGCCGCTGCGCGCGCCGCAGAACGTGTACGAAGCGTTCATCGGGACGACCGACCACCAGACCACCATCAAGGTCGGCGCTTCGGCGAACGATGCCCACGCGCGCACGTACACGGTGAAGCCGGTCGCGAGCGAGGCGAGCCTGCGCTATGTCGCGTGGGTGCGCAGCAATTGGGAGAAGGTGAACAAGGCCACGAACGGCCGCATCGCCTACATTCATGTGCCGAACACCGCGATCGAAGGCATGCAGGAGTTCAGCAAGGGTTATTACCCGCAGGTCGACCGCGACGGCATCATCGTCGATGAACGATTCAATGGCGGCGGCTTCATCCCGGACTTCTTCGTGGAACGGCTCAAGCGCCAGACGTGGTCGTACTGGTCGAACCGCGATGGCCGCGGCTTCCGCACACCGGGCCAGTCGATCGATGGGCCCAAGTGCATCCTTGCCAACGAATATGCCGGCAGCGGCGGCGACGCGTTCCCGTTCTACTTCCGCCAGCAGGGCTGCGGCCCGATCATCGGCAAGCGCACGTGGGGCGGATTGGTGGGCATCAGCGTCGACCTGCCGTTCGTGGACGGTGGCTCGGTGACGATGCCGGACTTCGGCATCTACTCGACCGACGGCAAGTGGATGATCGAGAACCACGGTGTGGATCCGGACTTCGACATCGACAACACCGCGGAGTCGGTCGTGAACGGGCACGACCTGCAGCTCGAGAAGGCGATCGAGTACGAACTCGAGCAGCTCAAGGCGCACCCGGTCGTGCGCCCGGTGCGGCCGCCGTACAAAGTGCAGCCATAGGACGACAGGCGATGGAGACAACGAAAGGCCCCGGTCCCTCATGGACCGGGGCCTTCGTGTTCGTAGTCCCGGACTCGATTTCGGCGCTTACTTGCCGCCGAAGTAGTAGTGGAAGCCGATGTTCGAGATACCGAAATCCTCACTAACGAACTCGGTGTACTTGCTGTCCGTCGTGCCCGGATCGACCGACTTGAACAGCACGCCGTGCGCGGCTTGGATGCTGAAGCGATCGGTGAAGAAGTACTCGACACCGAACGAGCCGCTGACCCAGAACTGCTTCGTCTTGTTGTTCGCATCCGTCTGCGTCGGGTTCGGCGATGACGCGTACGTGAAGCCCGGGCGGACGAAGAACTTGGCGTTGCCCGACTCGGCCGCGACGATCGGCACACCCGCGTCGATCACGTACGAGCTCTGCGAATCACCCTTATTCGGCGTGAGCGACGAGAAGCCGAAGCCCAGGTCACCGGCGACCTTGTCCGTGAACCACACACGGCCGCCGACAGGGGCCTCGGGACGGAAGTAGCCCAGACCGTAGTAACCCTTGGCCGCGAAGGCCGGCGCGGCCGAGACCGCGACGAGGGCGATCGCCACAAGCACACTCTTACGGAAGTTCATCGCTGTTCTCCTTGAAGATGGTATGGATCAGGTCAGATGGCGCGCCACGCAGCCTGCATCGCGCAGTTCCAATGGATGCGATGGGTGAGTCCACGATTCACGGCAGACACGAACGCGCCCGGCGTGAGTACGAACGCCGGGCGCTTGAAGATTGCTTGAGATTTCAGTTCACACTCGCAACGCATGAATCACATCGGCAATGCGAGAAAGCGTGAATCGTCAAGGTTTGCCGGAATGCAGGGATGGGTCAGTTCTGCAACTGGCGCCGCCGCCCGGCCCATGCGAGCGCCAGCAGCGCCACGATGATGCCGAACTCGACGCCCGTGTCGGTCAGCGGCCGGGCGATGGTCACGCCCGTATAGTCCAGCTCCGGCAGGTGATGCATGGGACCGATGTACCAGAGCATCAGGTAGAGCGCTTCGAACATCTTCGCGCTGCCGGTCCAGACGCCACTCGCGAGCGCCAGCGCAGGAATGAACGCCGCACCCGCGATGCCGCCCAGCAAGAACGCGCCCTCGCCGGCGATGGCCAGCCTCACGAACACCGGCGCGAAGATCACCAGCGCGAGCACCGTGCCGGCGCACCACGACGCGATGAGCAGGCGGCCCAGCGGACGGGGCGATGACAAGAGCACTGGCGCCACGTTGTCGCGGCGCTCACGGTGACCGAGCGCCGACCACACGAGCACCGGCCACAGCGACGCGATGGGCAGCAGGAACTCGCGCGCGCCCTTGAGCGGCACGAGTGAGCCGGTGATCAGGGCCGCGAGGACGCCCAGATACCACCACCGGGAATGGCCCTTGAGTAGCAAGAGGATCTCGGCACGCAGGAGCGCCCCGAATGCGAAGGACCGAGGCGCCACCGTGAGTTCATTCGCGCGGCGTGCCGCCCGCAGCGGCGTAGCGGCCGTGATCGCCATCGGCGCGGGCGCGGGTTCGTGCTGCGCTCGCGCGCGCCCGAACGGCGCCGCCGCGCGGTCGAACCGATCGAAGAAGAGCGACGCCGCGATCACGATCAGGCAGGCGATCAGCATCCAGAGAGCACGCGGCAGCATGGCCTGGGGGCCCCAGTCCAGGCGGCCTAGCGGGTACTTGATGGTCTCGATCGTCTTCCAGCGCGGGTTGATGTTCACGCCCATGCCCACGTGGTCGCCGATACCTGCGGTCGTACCGGGATAAGCGAGTTCATTGGCGGCAAGCGCCGCTCGCGTGATCTGGACCCCGCCCGTCATGTCCAGGAAGGGCGACGCATGCTTACCCTGCATCGGTCCACTCGAGAGGATGAAGCCGAGCAGGAAGAACCACACGACATTGCCCAGGCCGCCGCGCAGGAATGACACGCAGTCGAAGAACACCGCGCACGCCGACACGAACATGGCCGAGGGCAGCGTGAGCCACAGGAATGGCAGCGCTGTGGCCATGAGATCGATGCGGCGGTCCTCGCCGATCCACTGCTGCATGCCGAGGGCGACGATCGCGACGACCGCCGCCATGGCCATGAGTACCACGACATTGCTGAGCGCTTTGGCGAACAGGTAGCGCAGGCCACCGACTCGTGCGGCCGCGAGGATCTGCCCCACGCCCGTGCGCCGGTCGCGTTCGACGGAGCCTTTCACCAAGTAGAAACCGACGAACATCAGATAGACCGTGGTGAGCATCGCGCTCAGTGCACCGACCCACGCGGCACCGTAGGCGGGCCGGTACAGGTCGTTGAGCTCGAACGTGCGATAGCCCGCATGATCGGGCGGCATCATGCCATGCGCGAGCCAGACCATGACGAGTAGCGAAACGATGAAGCCGCTCCGGCGTGTGCGCTCACGCACATCGGCGCGCGCCAAGCGCCACAGTTCACCGATGCCGCCGCTGCGCCGCGGCCGCGGCGCAATCACCGGCGCGGCCGCCTCGAGCACGGCGCTCATGCCGCGGCCGTGGCGCGCGAAGCCTGCAGCAGCTGCAGGTACGCGTCCTCGAGCGACGGGGCCGCCGCACGTGCGTCGTCGCTCGGCGACTGCGGCGAGACGACGCGCAGTTGCACACTGTCGCCGC
>JANYBS010000084.1 GCA_025360715.1 Candidatus Eiseniibacteriota bacterium
CTCACCGCGATGATCTCGTCCGTTGCCGGCGCTGCCGGCGGCCCGGTCATCGGCACCTATCGTTCGACCGACCTTGGCGGCGCCCTTCTCACGGGCCGTGCCTCGCAGTCGTGGGGCGCTGCTGCCAACGCCCTGCACGGCAACGGTGACGTCTACCACGCGCAGTCGTGGAACGGCGCCGCGCTGGGTACGCAGTGGGATTTCACCTGCGGCCTGCAGAACGCTCCGCAGTCGGTTCTTGATACGCGCGTCGCCGGCACGGGCGTCGTGTACTTCACGAACACGTTCGTCGGCGGCACGTATAACTTCGCCAACGGCCCGTGGTGCACTGCTGCGAACTGCTCGGGTCTGACGAACCAGACGCTCGAGCAGGTTCAGGTCCAGTACGTCTCGAACATCCCGATGGCGTCGGTCGTCAACATCAACACGTCGGGTCACTTCGACAACAGCAACTGCAACCTGACGTTCGCGATCGCCAACGGCTTCGGCCAGGGCGACACGGATGGCGGCGCTTTCCCGGTCGGCCAGTACCCGTCGCTTCTCGCGCCGGGTTGCGCGCCGACCCGTACGTTCGGTAGCTGGGGCGACGTGATCACGATCACGGCGCGTATCGATTGCCCGGTGCCGGTCCGCACGTCCACGTGGGGCCAGCTCAAGCAGTCGTACCGGTAACACCGGCTCGTACCCGAGATCATCAGGAGGCCCTCGCGCAAGCGAGGGCCTTTCTGTTGCCCATCACGTTGTCAGCCAGAAAGCTTCCGCTCAGGCTCGCGCGAGCCTCGTGACCACGCCCATGACAAGGCGCACGTTCACGCGTTCGCCAGCCGCCAGGCCTTGCGGGCACTCCGAGAGCGGCACTCGGGCCATGTGCGGCTCGCTCTCGCCGTCGTAGGCCAGCAGCAGATCCAGATAGCGGTCGCCGTGGATGTCTACGGCCTTCACGCCGTTCACCGTCGCGGCGCGGTCCTGCGGCAGTAGGAAGCTCATGCGCGCAGCGTGCCCGGCGGCCGCCCAGCGCGCAAGCGCGCCGCCGCCCCAGCGTGTACCGCACGGATCCCACCGCATTTCGCGCCCACGCGCCGCGTCGAGTAATGTCCCGCCTCATGCGAAGATCCACAGGAGCGGTGCAGTGCCCCAGCTGCGGGCGATTGGTCGGCGCGACCGAGGAACGCTGTCCGTTCTGCGGCGCGTGGCGTCCAGGCATGTTCGGCTACGGACCGTGGCTGCAGCGCACGTTCGGCAACGTCGACCTGTCCAACGTGATCACGGGGCTCTGCGTGGTGCTCTATGTCCTCTCGCTGGCGCTCGATCCGCGCGCGGCCATGCAGATGCGCGGGCTCTGGGACATCCTCTCGCCGTCGTCCAGCGCGATCTTCCGCCTGGGCGCGACTGGCACCGCGGTGATGGTCTTCGGGCAGTGGTGGACCGTGTTCACCGCGTGCTTCCTGCACGGCAGCCTGCTGCATCTGGCGTTCAACATGGTGATCATGCGGCGCTACCTGCCCATGCTGGAGCAGCTCTTCGGCACCGCGCGCACCGTGATCATCTTCATGGTCGCCGGCGTCGTGGGCTATCTGGCCAGCATCCTCATGCACATCGCGTTCACGGTCGGCGCCTCGGGCGCGATCTTCGGCATCTTCGGCGCCTTGATCAGCTACGGCCGCCGCACCGGGCAGTCGCAGGTCACGCAGCAACTCATGACCAGCGCGGTCGTCATGTTCGCCTCGGGGTTCATCATCCCGTCGGTCAACATCTGGGCGCATGCAGGCGGCTTCGCGGGCGGGTTCCTCGCCGCCGAGCTCATGCCCACCTCGGGCCGCAACGACGGCGCGATCACTTGGATCCTCGCCGGGCTCTGTGTGCTCATCACGCTCGCCGGCTTCGTGCTCAGCTTCATCGGCTATGCGCCCGCGGGAGTGGGGGGCTGAGCATGCCGAAGCCCCCTCCCGAAAAACGCCGTTGCGCGTGGCCGAAGCCCACGAACGCGCTCTACGTGAGCTATCACGACACCGAATGGGGCGTGCCGGAATACGACTCGCGCGCGTTGTTCGAGAAGCTGATCCTGGACGGCGCGCAGGCGGGCCTCTCGTGGGAGACGATCCTGAACAAACGCGAAAACTACCGCGCCGCGTACCAGGGCTTCGAGCCCGCCCGCATCGCCCGCTGGGGCGAGCGCGAGAGCGCGAGGCTGCTGGCAGATGCCGGCATCGTGCGCAACCGGCTCAAGGTCGCCGCCAGCATCACGAACGCGAAAGCGTACCTGCAGCTCGAAAAAGTAGAAGGCAGCTTCTCGCGCTGGTTGTGGGCTTTCGTGGGCGGCAAGGCGGTGCAGAACGCGCGCAAGCCCGGATCGAAGCTGGTGGCCAGCACGCCGCTTTCGGACCGCGTCTCGAAAGAGCTGCAGCGCCGCGGCTTCAAGTTCGTAGGCACCACCATCGTATATGCCTACATGCAGGCGATCGGCGTGGTGAACGACCACGTCACAGACTGCTTCCGCTACGAGGCCTGCAAAAGGCTGGGGCGGAAAGGGCACCCGGAGTTGCGAGTCCGGCCCTCGCGATGAGCGCCATCTCCGGCGATTTGACCATGCGAGCCGCAGCCCCGTATCATTCAGCCATGTTCATCGCCTGCCTGCAGCATCATGCGCATCGTCATCACGGCCCGACGGGCCGGGATCGCGCGCGCGTGCGCGGCTAGCAGCACCAGCCGCAGCGGCAGCCGAGACCCGAGGCCCGTCTTCCCGACGGGTCTCGGGTTTTTTTAGGGCTTTCCCGGCCTCCGGCCGGCTTTCGCTGACCTCGGCCTCCGGCCCGCTCTTGCTCACCATACGAAAGGCACCACATGCTCCGCATCGCCATGCCGAACAAGGGGCGGCTTTACGACGACCTGCGCGACCTGCTCGAAGACGCCGGGCTGCCGATCCGCTCGCCGGGCGAGCGCGCCCTGCGCGCCACGCTCGGCGACACGTTCGAGGCGCTGTTCGTGCGCGCGCAGGACGTTCCGGAGTTCGTGGCCGACGGCGCCGCCGACGCGGGCATCACGGGTCTCGACCAGGTCATGGAGTCCGGCCGCGAGCTGGTCGACCGTCTGGACCTGGGCTTCGGCCGCTGCCGCCTGGTGCTGGCGGTGCGTGAGGAGTCCGGCGTTTCTACGCTCCAGGACATCCCCGAAGGCGCGCGCGTCGCCACCACGTATCCGCTGCTCACTCAGCAGGCGTTCGAACGCGCGGGCAAACGCGTGCAAGTCGTGCCGGTCTCCGGCGCGGTCGAGATCACGCCGCACTTAGGGATCGCCGATGTGATCACGGATCTGGTCTCGACGGGCTCGACCCTGCGCGTGAACCACCTGCGCGAGGTCAGTACGCTGCTGGATTCCACGTGCCGCTTGGTCGCGGCGCCCGAAGGGGCGCTCGATGCGCCGCGCGCCGCAGCGTTGGCGCGGTTAGAGGCGGTGCTCGGCTCGGTGATCGCGGCGCGCGGCAAGCGCTACCTCATGGCCAACGTGCCGCGCGCGCAACTGGAGCAGGTCAAGAAGGTTCTGCCGGGGCTGTCGGGGCCCACGGTGGTCGATGTCCTGAACGGCGGCGCCATGGTGGCGGTGCACGCGGTCGTGCCCTCGCAAGGCCTCGACACCGTGATCAGCGCCATCAAGGAACTGGGCGGCAACGGCATCCTGGTGACGCGCATCGAGAGGCTGGTGCCATGACCCCGGCGGCCATCGCACTGCGCTTCACGGGCGCTCTCGACGCGCTCGGGCCGGCGGCACGGATGCTCCTGATGCAACGCGCCGCGTCGCAGGACCCGGATGTCGCCACGCGCGTCGCGGCCATCCTCGCGTGCGTGCGCGCTGATGGCGACGACGCGCTGCGCCAGTACGCGCGCGAGTTCGATCACGTGGAGCTGCGAGCGCTCGAGGTCCCACGCGCCGCGTGGGACGCCGCGCTCGCGCGCACGCCCGCCAGCGTGCGCGCGGCGCTCGAGCGCGCCGCGGGCGCCATCGCCACCGCGCACCGCGCGCAGTTGCCGCGCGAAGTGGTCGTCGAGGTCGAGCCCGGCGTCACCGTCGCGCGCCGTCCCGAGCCGCTCGCGCGCATCGGCGTGTACGCGCCCGGCGGCCGGGCGGCGTACCCGAGCAGCGTGCTCATGGGCGTCGTACCCGCGCGCGTCGCGGGCGTGGGCGAGGTGCTCGTGTGTTCGCCGCCGGGACCGGACGGCATGCCCAGCGACGCCGTGCTTGCCGCAGCCGCGATCGCCGGCGCCACGCGCGTGTTCGCGCTGGGCGGCGCAGGCGCGATCGCCGCGCTCGCATTCGGCACCACGAGCGTGCCCGCCGTGGACCGCATCGTCGGCCCCGGCAACGCCTACGTGGCCGAGGCCAAGCGCCAGGTCGCTGGAATGGTGCCGATCGATTCGCCGGCAGGCCCCAGCGAGCTGGCGGTGCTCGTCGACGCCGGCAGCGATCCCGTCATCGCCGCGTGCGAGATGATCGCGCAGGCCGAGCACGACCCCGACGCCTGCGCGGTGGCGTTCGCCGTGGGCGATCAGGCCGCGGATGCGCTGACCGCAGCACTGGAAGTGGCGGTGCCACTCGCGGCGCGCCGCGAGGTCGTGGCTCAAGCGCTCGCGCGTCAGGGCGGCGTGCTGCGCGTGAGCACGCGCGAGGAGGCGATCGCTGCGGCCAACGCCTATGCGCCCGAACATCTTCTGGTGCTGCTCGCCGACCCCGATGACGCATTGGCGAGCCTGCGCAATGCGGGCGCCATCTTCCTGGGGCCCTCCAGCAGCGTGGCGTTCGGCGACTATCGCAGCGGCGGCAACCACGTGCTGCCCACCGGGGGCGCGGCGCGCGCGTGGAGCGGTCTGGGCGTGCTCGATTGCATGCGCTGGACGAGCTGGCAGCGCATCACACCCGAGGGCGCGGCGCGCATCGCGGCCGATACCGCGCGACTCGCAGACTTCGAAGGCCTGCCGGGGCACGCAGCCGCAGCGCGTACCTGGGAGCCACGGTCATGACGCTCGCAGTGTTCGACTATGGCGCGGGCAACCTGCACTCGTTGCTGCGCGCGCTCACGGTGGACGGCTTGACGCCGGCGCTCGAGACCGATCCGCGTGCGTTGGCGCGGGCGGACGCGATCGTGTTGCCGGGCGTGGGCGCCTTCGGCGCGGCGGCGCAGCGGCTCGCGCCCGGCCGCCAGGAGTTGCTCGCCGCCCTGCGCGACGGCGTGCCGTGCCTATGCGTGTGTCTGGGCATGCAACTGCTCCTCGATCGCAGCGCCGAAGGCGCGGGCCAGGGGCTGGGCCTGATCGCCGGCCATGTGGAGCGTCTGGCACTGCCGCGCGTGCCGCACATGGGCTGGAACGTCGTGCGCGATGTGAACGAGCCGTTGCTCGAGACCGCGCCGCTTTCGTATGCCTATTTCGCGCACAGCTTCGCGTGCGTTCCGGCTGACCCGGCCGTCGTCACCGCGGTCACGGAAGAACACGGCCAGCGCATCGTGGCCGCGGTGCGGACCGCGCGTACGCTGGGCGTGCAGTTCCATCCGGAGAAGAGCGGGCCGCAGGGCGTGAACTTTGTGCGCGCCTTCGTGCGCGAGGCGGCGGCATGCGTGTGATCCCCGCGATCGACCTGCGAAGCGGCGTATGCGTGCAGTTGGTGGGCGGCGACTATGCCCACGAGCGCGTGCGCCGCGACGACCCCGTGGCCGTGGCGCAGGAATGGCGCGAGGCGGGCTTTCGCGAGTTGCACGTGGTGGATCTCGACGCCGCCACGGGCCGCGGCGAGAACTGGGACGTCATCACGCGGCTGATCGCCACGGGACTGCCGGTGCAGCTCGGCGGCGGCCTGCGCGATGACGCGAGCCTGGCGCGCGCACTCGATGCCGGCGCCGCGCGCGCGGTGGTGGGCACGCAGGCGTTCGCGGATCCCGCGTGGTTCGCGGCGGCCGCGGCGCGCTGGCCCGGGCGCTTGGTGGTGGCGGCCGACGTGCGCGGCCGCGCCGTGCTCGCTCGCGGCTGGCAGCAGGCGCTGCCGCTGGATATTCATCAGGCACTCGCAGCACTCGCGCCGCTACCGCTCGCGGGCGTGCTCGTCACCGCCGTTCATGTGGAAGGGCAGTTGGCGGGTCCCGATCTGGCGCTGGTTCAAGACCTTCGCTCACTCACGCAGCATGCACTCATCGCTTCCGGAGGGATCACGACGATGGAAGACCTGAAAGCTCTCGATGCGCTGGGCATCGACGCCTGTGTCCTGGGCATGACGCTGTACACCGGCCGTATCGACGCGCGCGCGGCGGCGGGGTATTCGAGATGACCGCGATCGTACGCGAGACGCGCGAGACAAAGGTCCGCGTGAGCGTCGCCCGCGGCACGGGCGCGGCCAACGTCACGACCGGCGAGCCGTTCCTGGACCACATGCTGGTGACGCTCGCGCGCTACAGCCAACTCGACCTGGACGTGCAGGCGGAAGGTGACCTCAAGCATCACCTCATCGAGGACGTGGCGATCACGCTGGGCGAAGCGCTGCTGCCCCTCACCAAGACGCCGATCGTGCGCTTTGCCTGCACACAGGTGGCCATGGACGACGCACTGGTCGCGGCCACGCTCGATGCGGGCGGCCGCAGCTTCTATGCGGGCCGCGTGCCCAGCACGTTGTACGCGCACTTCTTCCGCTCGCTGTGCGAGAACGCGCGCATCACACTTCACATCGAATGCAAGCGCGGCAGCGATCGCCATCACATCATAGAAGCCGCGTTCAAGGCGCTGGGCTTCGCGCTGCGCGAGGCTCTGGCGCCGTCCCTGCAGATCGAGAGCACCAAGGGCGCGGTGCGCGTGCAGGCGGGCGGCGGATGCTGACGCGGCGCGTGATCGCGTGCCTCGATGTGGCCGATGGCCGCGTCGTGAAGGGCACGAAGTTCGTTGGCCTGGAGGATCGCGGGGTTCCCCAAGAACTGGCTGCGCGCTACGAGGCCCAGGGTGCCGACGAGATCGTGTTCCTCGACATCTCGGCCACACCCGGGGGCCACGCGACGGTGCTGGAACAAGTGCGGCTCACGGCCTCGTGCTTGAGCATCCCGCTCACGCTCGGCGGCGGCATCCGCAGCGTCGATGATGCCGCGCAGGCGCTGCGCGCAGGCGCCGACAAGGTGAGCGTCAACACGGCCGCCGTGGACCGGCCCGAACTGCTCACCGAACTGAGCGAGCGCTTCGGCGCGCAGTGCACCGTGGCGAGCATCGATGCTCAGCGCGTGCCGCCGCCGGCGGACGTCCATGCCGCCGCGCCGCGCTGGATCGTGGTCACGCGCGGCGGCCGCACGCCGACCACGCGCGATGCGGTGGAGTGGGCGCGCGAATGCGTGCGCCGCGGCGCGGGCGAGATCCTGCTCACGAGCGTCGACTCCGACGGCACGCGCCGTGGATATGACCTGGACCTGATGCGCGCAGTCTCGAGCGCCGTGGCCGTGCCCGTGATCGCTTCGGGTGGAGCAGGTGAGTCCGCGCATCTGGCGCAGGCACTCGAGGCGGGCGCCGATGCGGTGCTCGTGGCCGGGATGCTGCATGATGGCACCACGACCGTGGCAGCACTGAAGACCCAGCTCGCAGCGCACGGGATCCTCGTGCGCGCGGTGGCCTGACGCCGCAGCAAAGGAGCATCCGTGACGACTGAAGCACTCATGCAGGCAGCATCGGAAGTGGCCACGCTGGCCGGCGCGATCGCGCATCAACACTTTCGCACGGCGCTCAGCGTGGAGCATAAGGCGGACGGTTCAGAAGTGACCATCGCCGATCGCGCCGCCGAACAGGCCGCGCGCGACTGGCTCGAGAAACACTTCCCGCGTGATGGCATCATCGGGGAAGAGTTCGGTGACTCGGCGAGCGATGCGCGGCGAAAGTGGATCGTCGACCCCATCGATGGCACCAAGTCGTTCGTGAAGGGCGTGCCGCTCTGGGGCACGCTGGTGGCGGTCATGGAAGACGATCAGGTGCTGGCTTCGGCGTGCGACTTCGCCGCCGTGGGCGAGCATCTGGCCGCGGGCTTGGGTTGCGGCGCATGGTGGAACGGCCGCCGTGCCCGCGTGAGCGGCGTGGACTCGCTCGATCGCGCGACGCTGCTCTGCACCGACGCCGCATTCCAGGACCGCCCGGACCGCGGCGAACGCTGGCGCAGCTTGTCCCAGAGCACTGCCATCCTGCGCAGCTGGGGCGACTGCTACGGCTACCTCATGGTCGCCACCGGCCGCGCCGAACTCATGACCGATAGCCGCCTCAATCTCTGGGATGCCGCGCCGGTGCAGTTGCCGGTGACAGAAGCCGGCGGCGTGTTCACCGACTGGAACGGTGTTGGGACGCTCCGCGGCTCCGGCGCCATCGCCACCAACGCTGCGCTCGCGAAGACGATCCGCGAGAAGCTGCTCGATCGGACCGAAGGAGCGTCGTGATGCTGGATCTGGACACGTTGGACTTCGCCAAGGGCGGGGGCCTGGTCACCGTCATCGCGCAAGATGCGCTCACCGGCGCGCCGCTCATGCTGGCGTTCGCGGACCGCGAAGCGCTCGAGCGCACACTCGCGACCGGCGAGATGCACTACCGCTCACGCTCGCGCGGGCTCTGGCACAAGGGCGCCACCAGCGGCAATACGCAGCGCGTGGTCTCGCTCGCCGCCGACTGCGACCGCGACAGCGTGCTCGCACGGGTCATCCCCAATGGCCCGTCGTGCCACAACGGCGACCCTTCCTGCTGGGGCACGCTGGCGGCAGGCGAACTGCGCACGCTCGACGCCACCATCGCCGAGCGGGCCGCCGCGCCAGAGAGCGTGGGCTATACCAGCGCGCTACTGGCCGATCGCAACAAGCGCCTGAAGAAGCTGGGCGAAGAAGCCGCCGAACTTGCCGTCGCGTGCGCGGATCAAGATGCGCCGCGGGCGATCGAGGAATGCGCCGACCTCTTCTATCACGCCCTCGTCGCGCTGCGTGCCGCCGGTGGCACGCTGGCCGACGTGGAAGCCGAGCTCAACCGGCGTTCGGCGCCCAAGGCAAGCTGACCGCTGCGTGCGGCCAGCGTGATCGCAGCATGCCTGCGATCGCGACCGCCATGGCCACGGCGAGCAAGGTGGTCATGGGCAGCATGCGCGCGAACAGCGCTTCGGGGAACGGCTCGACCGCGCCGCCGGGCTCATGCGGCGCGGCCATGGCCAGCAACGGCAGCGTGTTGTTGAGCAGGTGCGCGAACGTGGTCACCCAGAGCGAGCGCGTGCGCAGGTAGAGCACCCCCAGCAGCAGTCCGAATGCGAAGATGCCGATCGGGTTCATGTGCAGCGCGCCAAACAGAAGTGACGTCGCAAGCAACCCGCGCGTGGCGCCCCAGTGCCGGATCGCGCGGTGCAGCAGGATGCCGCGGAAGAACAGCTCCTCCACGATGGGCGCCAGCACTGCGATGAGCAGCCACTGCGCCAGCACTGGCGTGCCGCCCAGGTCGAACGCCTTGTTGTTGCCCAGCAGCTTGCCCAGCCAGTGCGGCGCGAACCGCGCGAGCCATGAGAACGCCGCCAGCATGAGCGTTCCCGAGAACGCCAGGTGCAATGCCGGCGCCACGCCCACGTCGAGCCACTGTTCCGAGTGCGGCCATGGCCCCAGCAACGTGCGCAGCGACAGGCCGGCGCGGCGGGCACTCACGAACATCCACGCGAGGATGGTGAGATAGAACCAAAGTGAGAACAGCGCCAAGGCATGCTCCTGGATCCGGAGCACGTGCCAACCGAGTATCAGGCCCACCGCCGGAAAGCACACGAGGGCGGTCGCCGGCAGCCACAGCAGCAATGTGCGCAGGGGAAAGCGCGTGCTGGGGTCCATTGGAGCTTGAACCGGAGCTTGAACCGGAGCTTGAACCGGCGCGGGCAGCGGCGGCAAGTCGAGCGGCAGAAGAGGGGGCTCAGCCATTTCCATACTCTAAGGTCCCGGGCGCGTATCTGCTAGCATCGCCGCTATGTCCCGCCGGTCATGGATGCCAGCCAGCGCCTTTGTCGCGGCGCTGATGCTCTGCCTGCTCGCGCAACACGCGCGCGCGGGCGAGTTCGCGGCGTCGCCGCCTCGCGATTCGCTCAGCCGGCCCGCGGACGCCGACTCCAGCATGAGCGCCGAGGAGAACGCGCCGCCGGAGCCCGAAGCGTTCCCCGTCGTGTTGGGCAGTTTCACAACCACACTCATCGGCAGCCGCGCGGCGCGTACGGCGAACATCCGTCTGGCGGCGCAGGCGCTCGATGGCCGCGTGATCGCGCCGGGCGAGGTGCTGTCGTTCAATGCGATCGTGGGCGACCGCAGCATCGCGCGTGGCTATCAGAGCGCGCCGGTCATCCTGCACGAGGAGCGCCAGCTGCAGACGGGCGGCGGCGTGTGTCAGGTGGCGAGCACGCTGTTCGTGGCCGGGCTGCTGTCGGGACTCTCGAGTGTGGAGCGTTACCGCCACAGCTCGCCCATCGACTACATCCCGCTGGGCGAGGATGCGACGATCGTCTGGGGCGCCAAGGACCTCAAGATGCGCAACGATCTTGCCCAGCGCGTGCGCTTGCGCGTGAGTGTACTCGGCAACACGCTCAGCGTGGCGATCGACGGCGAGGAGCCCAGTCGAATCGGCTATGAGCTGGCCACCGAGGAGCGCGAGTTGCCCGCGGATCCCGGCACGGAAGGCGCCGTTCCCGGACGTGAGATCGAGCTCTATCGCGTGCACCGCGACAAGGGCGCTACCACGGTGCGCGAACTGGTGCACCGCGACGTGTACCCGCCGTCGATCGGACGGCGGAGCGAGCATTGATACGCCTGCTGGCCTTGTCGCACCCCGCGCTCGCGCTGCTGGTCGTGGGCGCTTTGCACGGCCGCCCCACGCGCGAACTGGCTCCTTACGTGCAGGCCACGCGTGTGAGCGAGGCGTGCGCGGAATGGCTGGACGCGGCGCGCGCCGGGCTCGCGCAGGCGCTGGGCGACAGTGCGATGGCGGCCTCGCCGGCCGGACCCGCTGCGCCCGACTGGCCGGGCACGCCGCGCCCGCTCTACGTGACACTTGCGCATGGCAGCATCACGCGCGCCTGCGTGGGCTCCGACACGCCGCTCGCGGGCACGCTCGCCGAGTCGCTGCGCGCGCTGGGCGAGCAACTGGCTACGCAGGACCTGCGCCATCCGCCGCTGCGCGTGGAGGAGCTCGACAGCCTGCGGCTGGTGGTGGCCTTCGCGGGCGACCCGCAGCCGGTCGCTGAGCCGCAAGCGATCGATCCCATGCACGAGGGTCTCAAGATCGAATCGGAAAAAGGCAGCGTTGCTTTTCTTCCGGGCGAAGCGCGCACGGTCGCATGGGCACAGCGCGAAGCGCGCCGTATCGGCGTGATCTCGGGCCGCGACAGTGAGGCCCGTTACAGCCGTTTCAACGTCGTCGTGATCCAAGGCCCTGCGCGCCGCGCAGCGGCCGCCCCACGCTAAGGAGAGCATCATGATCCGCGCCGCCGTTCGTATCGCACTCGCGATGTGTACCGTGTTGTCGATCGTACTTGCACCGCCCGCCTTCGCCGCCGCCACGCGCGTGTCCGGCATCGTGGTCGACGCCGAGACCCAGAAGCCCATCGCCAACGCCGACGTGGAGCTGCAGAACAGCGGCGGCGGCCCGGGCTATCACCGCGCGCATACCGATGCGAAAGGCGCGTTCACCATCGAGAACGTGACGACGAACCGCTGGTATCTCTTCACCGTCGGCGCCGAGGGGTATGCCGACTGGGCGCTCGAGAGCTGGCAGTTCCCGGCGGGCCAGAACGAGGTCTCGCTCACGGTGCCGCTCGACAAGGCGGGCACGCTCGACATCCGCGTCACGGGCGGAGGCACCAAGACCGGCGTGAACGCGGCGCGCGTGCGCATCCGCAGCGAACGCAGCAGTTCGTGGTGGGAAAGCTCGCGCCGCGATCCCGAGCCGCGCTATACGGGCAAGGATGGCCGCGTCGTGTTCACCGGTCTCTCGGCAGGCGAATACACGGTGCAGGTCGAAGCCAGCGGCCTGCGCGCCGACGAAGCGCGCCGCGTGCCGGTGCGCCGCGGCGAGGCGAGCGTGGTGCCCATCACCATGACGCGGCCCGCAAGCCTGGCGGGCCAGGTGAAGCTCGCCGACAGCACAGGCGTCGCCGGCGTGAACGTGATCGCGCGCGGCCCCGGCGAGGCCACAGCCACAACCGACGCGAGCGGTTACTACGCGCTGGGCGACCTTGGCCCGGGCCGCTGGCGCATCGAAGTGCAGCACGATGGCTTCGAGCCGGGCGTGGCGCGTGACGGCGTGGTACTGGCAGAAGGCCAGTCGCGCGACAAGCTCGACATGACGGTTCGGCCCAAGCCGCAGAGCTTCGCATTCGTGCTGCAGCGCGAGGTGTTCGCGCCCGACGACAAGCAGTCCGTGGGACTGCGCGCGTTCCGTCTGGCGCAGATCGCCATGACGGTCTACCGCGTGCCCGCGGCGCGATTGCTCGATACCAAGAAGGACTATCGCGCTGCGTACGTGACGGGCGCCGACACCACGGGCTTGGAGCGTGTGCAGTCGTGGACACACCGGCTGCCCGATGGCGCGCCGTTCGCGTGGCGCGAGCAGGACATGAAGCTGCCGCAGGAGCTGCCCGCAGGCGCCTATGTACTCGTGGGCCGCGCGGGCACGATCCAGCACCGGCAGATGTTCTTCGTGAGCGACCTGAGCCTGCTGGTCAAACGCTCGGCGGGGCAGACGCTTGTCTGGGCGGGCTCGATCAAGACGGGTCTGCCGCTCAAGGGCGTGGCCGTCTTCGCGGGCGGCAGCGCGGGCGATATCAGCACCATCGAGAGCGGGAACGACTGGAGCGCTGCGGTCTCGGCGGCCAAGACGGCCCGCATGGTGACCGACGCCGACGGGCTGTTGGTATTCCCTTCGGGCACCACGCCGCGTTCGCGCATCATCGCCGTGACCGACGATCATGGCGTCGCGGTGGCCGAGTCGCCGCTGTCGGGAGCGGCCAAGCAGGGTGGCGACGCGATGTTCCTCTTCACCGAGCGGCCGATCTATCGCCCGGGCCAGACGGTGTACTGGAAGCTCTTCGCGCGTCGAGCACAGGGCGATGCGTACGCGATGCCCGACCAGAGCGCGGCGACGCTCAAGCTCGCCGGGCCCGATGGTTCCGAGATCGAGGTCACGGGCAAGACGCTTTCGGCCTCGGGCGCCGCCGACGGAAGTGTGTCGATCCCCGCCGACGCGCCGCTGGGCGACTACACGCTGAGCGCCGACGCGGGCAACGCGCATGGCAGCGCCACGCTGGCCGTGCAGCAGTATCGCAAGCCGGAATACAAGGTGGACGTGACGCCCGACCAGAGCGTTTACGTGAATGGCGACGAAGTGCGCTTCCGCGTGGCAGCGAACTATTTCTTCGGCGCCGCGGTCGTGGGCGCCACCGTGCGCTATACGTTATTCGAGACGCGCCTGCATGCCGATGAACTGCGCGCCGCCGAGGAGGGCGGGGAGGGCGAAGAGGGCGGCGGCGGTGGCGGCGAAAGTGCGGCGGGCTTCGGCCGCATGCTTGAATCCGGCGAGACGCGCACCGACGTAGACGGCCGCGTGCAGCTCACGTTCACGCCGCAGCGTGTGGCGTACGACCGGCGCTTGTCGCTCGAGGTCGAAGTGGTCGACGCATCGCAGCGCGAGGTGAGCAGCCGCGGCAGCGCGATCGTGGGCCGCGGGTTGTTCACGGTAGCGGTCACACCGGTGAGCCCGCTGTTCATGGCGGGACAGGCGTTGGTGTTCGACGTGAGCACGCTCGATCACACGGGCAAGCCGGTGTCGGCGGCGGTGACTCTTGAGCTGGACCAGGACGTGTGGAACCCGCTCGAACGCCGCTACACGCGCAGCAGTCGGGCGCTGGCCGCCACGAACGCCACGACCAGCGCGAGCCAGGGCTTCGCGCGCATCACGGTGTCACCGGCGGTGGCGCGCTCGGGTTACCTGACCATTCGCGCGCACGCCGACGACGCACGTGGAAACCGCATCACGGCCGAGAGCTCGTTCTGGGACTTCGACGAGAACGTGTGGGAATACGCGTACCGCTATCCGTCGCTCGAAGCACTCCCCGACAAAGCGGAATACGCCGCAGGTGACACCGCGCGCATTCTTGTCAACACCGACCAACGAGATGCGTCGCTGTTGGTGTCGGTCGAGGGCCGCGAGTTGCACGAGTACAGGATCCAGCACCTGTTCGGGAACACGGGGCTCGTGAAAGTGGTCATGCAGCGCACGTACGCGCCCAATGTGTTCGTGGCGCTGCACGTGCGCCGCGGCCGCGAGGTGCACTCGCGCGTGCTCGAACTCAAGGTCAAAGCCGAATCGCACGACCTGGCGATCACGCTCACGCCTGATCAAGCGGTGTATCGCCCCCAAGCCAAGGCGAAGATCGCCGTCGAGACGCGCGACGCCGCGGGCAAGCCGGTAAGCGCCGAAGTCGCGCTCGGCGTGGTCGACGAATCCATCTATTCGCTGCGCGCCGACCAGACGCCGGACCCGCGCGATATCTTCTACGGCCGCCGCGCGAATTGGGTGACCACGGTCGTGAGCTTTCCCACGCTCTACTACGGCGGCGCCGACAAGGGCGATCACAACGAGCCGCGCAAGGACTTCCGCGATGTGGCGCTCTGGGCGCCCATCGTGCGCACCGGCGCGGATGGCCGCGCGGAAGTGTCGCTGCAATACCCCGACAATCTCACGACATGGCGCGCCACCGCGCGCGGCGTGAGCGACGCGACCCTCGTGGGCACGGCGGTGAGCAAGACGCTCGTCACCAAGGACGTGGTCGCACGCCTCGCGGTGCCGCGCAACTTCATCGCCGGCGACCAGGCGACGCTCGTGTCGGTGACGAACAACCGTACGACGCAGCCGCTCACGGGCGTGACTGAATCGCTGCAGCTGGCGGGTGCGGGCACGCTGGTGGGCGCGACCAGCGCCACGACGAGCATGCCATCGGGCGGCGAGTCGCGAAGTCTTTGGAATGTGGTATTGGCGCCGCTGGCGCCAACCGATGGTTCGGATGCGCGCGCCACGTTCACGTTCCGCGCGCGCGCCAAGGCCGACGCAGACGCGATCGAGCAGAGCGTGCCAGTGCTGCCGCGCGCGGTCGCGCTGCCGCTGAGCGGCGCGGGGTCGCTCGAGACGGCGGCGTCAAGCGAGAAGCTGGCGATGCCTGCGGACCTCGTGCGTAGCGGCAGCGAACTGGCGCTCGAGCTCTCGCCGGCGCCGGCGGCGCTGGCGCTCGCGGCATTGGAATCGCTGATGAGCTACGACTACCTGTGCACCGAACAGACGGCGAATCGCATCCTGCCTGCGACGGCGCTGCTGGCCGCGGCCGCGCAGGCGAAGGTGCCGGTGCCGGGGTGGGACGATCCGCAGAAGCGTCTCACGCCCGCGGTCGAGCGCCTGTTCGCGCTGCGCTCGAGCGAGGGCGCGTGGGGCTGGTGGAACGCGTCCGAGAGCGATCCCTACATGAGCGCCCTCGCGATCGACGCGCTGGCCAGCGCCGCCGCATCGGGCATCCAGCGCGATGCGTGCCTGAGCACGATCGAACAGTCGCAGTATGCGATCGGCCGGCTCTTCCAGGACGTGCGCAGCGCCGATGGCGAAGCGTACTGTGCCATGCACTTCTCGAGCCTCATGACCGTGCCGGAGCTGGGCGAGCAGTTGCAGGAACTTCGCGCGCTGATCGACGCGACTGCGCGCAGCCTGAGCGACCGCCGCAAGGAGCTGGGCATCGCAGGTCTGGCGTGCGCAGCGATCGCGCTGCAGCGCACCGGCCACACGGCCGAGGCGCGCGAGCTGCTCGAGGCCATGCTCACGCACGCGGTGCGCACGGGCGTCTTGTTGGCGCTGCCCGGCGACCCTGACGCGGGCTGGTACGGCGATGCGACCGAGAACACGGCGTATGGCCTGCTGGCGCTGGCGACGATCTCGCCCGCCGACACGCGCGCCGATGCGATGATGCGCTCCCTCGCGCGCGAACGGCACGGGCGTGGGTGGCGCACGACGCGCGCGAGTGGCATCGCGGCGCAGGCGCTGGCCACGTATCTGCTGGCGCATCCGGCGGACCTCACGGCGCCGGGGCACGTGAGCGCGCGCTGGAACGGCGCACCGCTCTTCGATGGCGCGGTCGCGAAGAACGCGTTCGCGCCGGGCATCACGCTGCACCTGAGCGGCGCTCAGCTGCGCGCGGGCGACAATGAGCTGGCGCTCACGCGCGATGGCGCGGGCACGCTCTACTGGGCGTGGAGCGCTCGGGCGAATGTGCCGAGCCCTGGGCCGGTCACGACCGACCCGCGCCTGAGCGTGCGCCGCGAGTACCTGCACGCGTCACGCACGGCTGACCGCCGCGGCCGCGCGCGCTGGCTGGTGACGCCGGTCACCGACAAGGATCCGATCCGTGTTGGCGAAGAGGTGTTGGTGCGTCTCACGCTCGATGCGAAGAAGGCACTCGATCACTGCATGCTCGAGGATCCCAAGCCCGCGGGTTTCGAGATCGACCAGGTGCTCCCCGAGGGCGCCGACCGGCCTTGGGATACGTCCGCCGAAGCGCGCGACGATAAGGCGGTGTTCTTCGTGGGCGGCTTGGACGAGGGCACGACAGTGCTCGAGTACCTGATCCGCCCGGAGATCGCAGGCACGTTCACCGCGCTGCCCGCGAGCACAGGGCCGATGTACGACCCGGGTCTGCTGGTGCGGAGTGGGGAGCAGAGGTTGGTGGTGGTGGGGAAGATGTAAGTGGCGCGGTTGGTCACGGAGGGTGACGTCATGTTGAATCACGGAAAGGTTTCGATTCATGCTTGCGGCGCAGCC
>JANYBS010000132.1 GCA_025360715.1 Candidatus Eiseniibacteriota bacterium
CCTCGCAGCGTCGGAGGGCACCTGGTCCTTGAAGACCACGTACACGAACGAGTCGCCGCTCATGGAGAGCCCGCGGACGTAGCGCACCCCCGCCGCTGCGCGAAGGGCGGTCACGAGCGGATAGGTCACCTGGCTCTCCACCAGGTCGGGCGCATGTCCCGGCCACTCGGTAGATACGATCACCTGCGTGTCGGAGAGATCGGGCAGCGCGTCGAGCCGCGTGCGCGATACCGACCACAGCGCGACTCCCGCGGCTAGCGCGACCACGATGCACACGGTCCACGGATGGCGCGAGGACCACCCGATAGTGCGAGCGATCACGCGCTCACCTCAGTTCGCACGCATCCCTTGATGGGTCTGCTGCTCGGCCGAGATGAGGAACTGGCCTTGAACCACGACGCTCTCGCCCGGCGAGAGTCCGCTCAGGACGGCGATTCGCTCGCGCGAGCGAGCGCCGAGCCTGATCGCTCGCATCTCGAAGCCTCGCGCCGAATCCGCCACGAATACGCTCGGACCATCAGGGCCCTGGAACAAGGCCGCGGACGGGATGACCGCGCCCTCTCGCGAGGCTCGCGCGAAGCGGACTCGCGTGCTCATTCCCGGACGGAGCGACCCGTCGGCATTCGGGCAGGAGATGCGGACCTGCAGCGTACGCGTTTCGGCGTCAACGCTTGGCGCCACCGACGTGACGTAACCCGTCTTCTCTGCGAGGCCACCCGAGGCCTCGATCCGGGCGGCGTCCCCGAGCGCGATCTGCGGAGCGATGCGCTCGGTGACGCTGGCGACGATCCAGACGAGGTCCAGAGGCGCGATGCGGAAGAGCATCTGCCCCGCACTGAATAGGCTGCCGCGCGTGATGCTCTTCTCCGTGACGATGCCCGAGGTCGAAGCGGGGATCGCGATGTCTGAGATCGGCTTCGAGTTCGCCTGCACCGAGTCGATGACGACCTCGGGCACATCCAACGCCACCAGCTTCCGTCGCGCCGAGCGAAGGGCAGCGGCGGCTTCCTGCGCGGCGGCGACCGGCTCCTTCTTCACACGAGCGGCTTGTGCGGCAGTGATGAACTCGAGTTCGGGGTCGACCAGCTCGGGACTGCTCACCACACACAGTGGCTCGCCCTGGCGCACGACGGCGCCGGCGTGATCCGCCGAGAGCTCTCGAACTCGTCCGCCGAAGCGAACGGCGACCTCGGTGAGCTGGGATTCATCGAACGTGACGGTACCGACGGCTTCGAGAGCACCCGAGACCGCGCCCGACTCGACTGAGGCGATCCGGATGCCGAGCGCGTCCCATCGGGACCTATCAATATGTACTGCGCCGGAACTCGTCGGGGCGTAAGACGACATCGACATTGTCCCGGTCGCCGTAGCCGAATGGTTCCCTGGCTCGGCCGCTTGGCGAGATCCGGAGTCAGCATCCAAGCAGGAGATGCCAGGCGTTCCGACTCTCAGCTTCCAATGCGTCTCCACGGCCGCAGCGCCGGCAGGTTGGACGTTAACAGCGACGTCCCATTCGCCACCCATCGCGAGCGAGTACTTGGCCAAGTAGGCGCCCTCGCCCTTCTCGCTCGCATCGGTCCGGCTCTCCATGTACGGCATCGCGCCCATGGCGGGCATGCTGGCGACCCACTGCACTCGAGCGCCACGAACCCACGCGCCGTCGCGGGTGCGGACGAGCACCGTGGCGCGGTTGTCGCCCTGGGTAGGAGTCGGCGGACTCGGCAACACCGCGATCTCCAGATCCCCTACCTTGGCGTGTGAGAGCTGGGACCATTGAGGAGAAGAATCACGACGACCGCAACTCGCGCACAGGGTCACGCATACTGCCAAGGCGATCGCACGCGCAAATGACCACGACCCCGTTTTCACGCGGTGCCCTCAGGAGTCCATTCAGGCCTCATGCAGCCTCCATGCAACCTCTCTGCAAACAACACGAGTAGTGCGGAGACGGAGACTCCACACTACTCGTGCGCTTCATCCGGCGACAAGCCCAGAGCTAAGGCGAGATGATCATCTTGCGGTCGGCCCGGAACGTGCCGGCGGTCATGCGGTAGAAGTAGACGCCCGCGTGAACTGCATCGCCACTCGATGACCTGCGATCCCAGGCGACTTCCTGGAATCCCGCCTCGAACTGCCGATCCGCGAGAGTGCGGACGCGACGGCCGAGCAGATCGAATACCTCGAGCTGCACATGGCTCGCCCGCGGCAGGCCAAAGCTGATTAGCGTGGCGCCCGTGAAGGGATTCGGCCGGTTCTGACCCAGCGAGAACGCGGTCGGGATCGCGGCGACACGCTGAGCGCGAGCATCGGCGGCACCCGTGCCTCCGCCAGTGCCGGTGACCTTGAGGTACCACGTACGAGTGACGGTATCGGCGGCAGCGACGTCTGCGAAGTCGAGGAGCAGCGTGTCCTGCGCCGCCATAGCGACCCCCGAGCCTCCCAGACTCAGACTGTTCGCCCCCAGGTCCCCAAGACGAGAGTGATGGACACCCGCAAGCTGCGGCGAGATCTGGGTGACCGAGCCTGAGCCTGGGACGAGTCGGCCAACCGACGAGATGTCGAGGTCGCTAAGGAGCACCAGACGAAGTACCGTCCCCGCCACCGAATCCGTCCCGAATGTCGAGAACTGGGCGTGCGGCACATCTCGGCCGAGCGTGCGCCAGCCGCCCGTCCCGTTCGGGACTTGAACGAGGATCCCCGAGTTCGAGCCGGCGTCCGCCGTGGGCACTCCGCCGGCCCGGATAACAACCGGAAGCGGAGTATCGATCGAAACGCCTTCCGGCTGCGGCAATGTCGCGAGTAGCGTGTCGCCAGCGATTCCATGCAGCGGGTTCGAATCGCTGCCGGTCAGCTGTGAGAGCATCTGAGTTCCAGCACGCATGACCGACGTGACGGCGAGGACCTGCCCGGCGAGAAGTCTGCGATCCGTAAGCACCGGCGTTCCGCCATTGGCGGAGACGTCCACGCCGACCAGTTGAACGCCGCCCAAAACGACATTCCTGCCCTGCTTGCCCCGGCGCAGATGGACGCGAAGCGCGCCATTCACCGATTGTGGCCCCGTGGGCAAGGGCAACAGTTCGCTTCGCGATTCCGAATTGCCGATGCCGTCGAGCACCGTGTTCTCCGTCACCGTAGCCGCCGTACGTCCCGCGGCCACGCTTCCCCGCGGATCCGCACGGCGCGCGGAGAGGCCTCCCCCATCGCCGCCACCCGCCATCAGGTCCTCCTCGCAACCATTCTCATGGAATGTGACCACGGTGCTGAGGCGGGAAGTCTGGTAGGGCGACGGGCGCCGATCGTCATAGGAGAGCGCCTGGAACTTGTAGGTCAACCCGACGGTCAGGCCGCTCGCTGTGAAACTCTCGGGCGAGCCCGGAGCCGCGCCCGTGAGTGGGCCGTCGACGTACGTCGTCATCGATGAGTTGAACGTTGACCAGCACGTGTTGCATGGCGATGTCGAGCCGGTGGCGTACTTGACGACATAGCCCCCGACCTTGCCACTGATTGCGTAGGTGCTGTCGTCTGCCGGGGCCGTCCACTCGAAGGCATGCGTGAACGGGCAATCCGTGGATTGATCGCTGCTCCACTCAGGACGCCCAGGACGAAGCATGTCGTTCGGATCGTATCCCAGTGACGCCGCGATGCGGATCCACCGGGCGATTGAAGGGGCATAGCCCGCCTTCAGCGCAAACACCATGTAGTCGCCGGGCGGGGCGAGCGCAGAATCAGTTGGCATCGCAACCGTGAACTCGTGATAACCAGTCAAGTTCGTATCCGAGCGCGAGGAGTTGTCCCGGAACATTGGGATACGCCGCTGCTCCATGTTGAATGCATGCGTCGTGGCAGTACCTCGGATCATCACAAGGCTGTCCACGGTCGTATCGAAGACAAACGTCTCGAATCCACCGAAGTAGCTTGCCGGCCCGCCGCCCGTTATGTACTGTGGCCTTGGCAGCAGCTTCTCGTTGGAGCCAAACAGGTAGGGCGGAGAGAAGATCTGCACGCTGTTGCAGAGCTTGATCGAGGTCGAGTCGTAGATCGTATTCCCGCCCCCTATCAATACACGAGAATCAGGTAGCAATACCGCGCTTGAGTGATATCCGCGGGGATAGTGGAATGGATCGGCGAGCAGCGTGTCCCACCGCATCGCGCCCGAGACCAGATGCCAGACTTCGGGTGTGTAATTGTACGGCATGCTCTGCCAGCCCGAGTTTCCCTCTATGTCGTTCCCCAACTGCCTCGTCCCGCCCACGACCAGCACGTCGCCCGTCGGCAACAGCGCCAGATTGTGATTCACGCGGCGGTAGCGCATCGGGGACTCCACCTGCCACCGAACAAGGCTTCGATAGGTGCTCGGGCTGCCACCGAGGTTGATGCTCATCGTCGTGTCCACCGCGTCTCGCCGGTCGGGGCCGTCAGTATCCCTCGAGCCGACTTTCAACACGCGGTCGGTGCCACCGACGCGGTAGAGCACCGAAGTTCCGCCACGAAAGGCTGTCGTCGTGGGAATCGTGGTGTCGACCGGCTGCCAACGCGACCCTGCGGTCCCATCCACGTCGAAGAGCCACGAGTCCTTCCGCGGTCCCGCTTCGAAGACGAGCTGATGGGTCGTCGCCGTATCGGGCAGGACGAACATCTGCGGGTACCAGTCCGAGAGGTGGTAATCCGATGCATCTGCGGTGACCTTCGGCGAGGCCCCGGGCGCCGGGTCATAGATCTCGGGCACTCGCGCGAAACACTCGTTGCCCCACTCGTGAAGTGTGGCGCCAGAGAACTTCTTGAGAGGGCTCGTGCCCGTGGAGCCGAACACGGTCCAGGTGGGCGTGCCAGAGCTCCCCGGATAGACTTCATCAACAATCATAGCCCTGCTCGCACCATTGCGGGCCCGCCCCAAAGTAGTATCGCCGCCACACACGACGAGTCGATCGAAGTTTGCCTCGATCGCCATCGCGGCGTTCATGCGTGCGGACGGCGCATTGCCCGAGGCGGTGATCTTCTGCCACAGGCCATGCACTCCCGCGGCGGAACTATCCTTTACGAACCAGAGCTGCCAGAGGTCGCTCGAGAGATTGCCGGAGTTGTCGCGACCGCCGAAGACGAAGGCGCGCCGATTGAACTTCGGCGTGGTTCCGGTGTGCCCAAAGAGCCGGGGGCTTGTATCCATCGCGTAGGCGAACTTTGTCAGAGGCGGCGGCGAAGCGCCTACCACGTGGAGCGTGTCCCACGTGGCTGAGTAAAACGTGCCGTTAAAGGATAGCTTTAGTGAGTACACCGTCGAATCGCTTGGCGCCGCGTCAGGATCGGTACTGCCGCCGAAGACGTAGAAGGTCTGAGTTTCTTCATCTTTGAACATCGCATCTCCACAGCGATGTCCAGGATGTATAGCGAACGTGTCTTGCCTGGCCTTGAACCACGTGTAAGTAGCCGGCGGGCCGCCGCTTGCATGCACAACCCATAGGTCGTTGAAGGCCCGATACGACCCACCTGGCATATCGACTGCACCGCCAAAGACCACCAGATTGTTGATGGAATCGGCATTTGCTGCGTGTAAGTAACGGGGATCTGGCGCAGTACCTCCGACCGATAGCCGCACCCAGGTGTACCGATAGTCGCTCTCGCTGACTGGCTCCCCTCGGTAAGCCCAGTAGACATCATTCAAGGCTCGATCGTACGTCCCATTTAGGAATCGTCCGCCAAAATACATGTCGCATGCATTTGAAGGAGCAGCCGTACAGGTATGGAATTCCCGTGGACGCGGAAGGTGCAGAGTGTCGCCGGAGGAATCGGCCGACGGATCAGAGACCTGCCCGTCCCAGTCACCCTTGGCGGAGAGCCCGAGCCTCGTGATAACGTTTGGGACGGCCTGCACCGTCGTGTCATTGTCGTAAGTACCACCGAAGAAATGAAGGTGCCGGTAGATGCTGCCCGAGGTAACGAGCGCCCTCCCGCTGGGAAGCGTCGTCGCCGTGCTGTACCACCGACGATTCGCCATCGTGATCGGGTCCACCGAGGTGTCCCATGTCCGTGTCGCCATCGCGAACACGGTATTGTCCGTGATGCCGACCTCGTCGGAACCGGCCTCAGTTCCGCCGGATATGAAGACATTTCCTGATCCGAGCCGGCTCATACCGCCGCAAAATGCATTTCGAGCTGCCGCCGAGATCAGGCGCGAGTAGATATTCCCTTCCGGAAATGCGGTCAGCGTATCGTCGGAGAAACCGTCCGACGCCGTGGTGGGATTCTTCCAGAAAAGGAGCCCGCCGTAAGGATGGACCGTGTTCGAACCGGCAAACCACATGATCTGCGAATGGAATGTATCTCGCGGGGCACTGGGCTGGCTGCTGTCACAGGGACCGATCACGAAGTGTACGGGGGTCGAGGCGAGCTGGAAGGGCCGACTCCACTTGCCGTAGGCATTGTTCACATTTGTCGCGCGAGCGTCATCCAATGCGGCGAATGAGAACGCGAACGCAATGAACGTTGCGAAAAGACAGGCGGACGCGAGAATTCGCCGCCCGCCAGCTCGCGCACTCACGTTCTCGAGCCTGATCCCGATCATTCCGTCGGCCATACCATCCCCCCCACGGGTTGGAAACCGGGTAAGCACGCGCGGAGGTTTGGCACGATGTGGGGCAGGCGTCGGCAGCGAGAGCTTCGCTCGCTCACAGATTCTTGTTGAGTGTTCAAGAGAAGTCAAGGTATCATTTCATGTACGAAGCTCGTTTTGTCCAAGCGGCCACGCTTGCGAGGAGGCCACATGTCGAAGCGATTAGTAATCTTGCAATTAGCAAGCGTGCTTCTGGTTTCGTGCCCCCAAATTGCTAACGCACAGTGGTCGCCAACGGGTGTTGACTTGTCCCCTCCCGGCAATGACGCGGATGCTGCTCAAGTTTGCTCGGATGGTTTGGGAGGTGGGTATGTCGTCTGGCACGACTCCCGATCCGGCGAGCATACATACCTGCAACACCTCGATAGGTACGGGCACATCGTGCCAGGCTGGCCGACTTACGGGTTGCGGGTCAGCACCAGCAATCATTCGCAGTATGATCCATTCATCGTTAGCGACGGGAGCGGCGGAGCATTTCTCTCTTGGGCGGAAGAGCCTGTTTTTCCTGCGAACAGACAGTTCGCTTCGCACGTCCTGTACTCCGGCGCAATCGCGCCTGGGTGGCCCTCGAACGGAGTGCAGGTGATTGCCGGTACCAGTGATCAGAGCCTTCCACAAATGTTCCCAGACGGTTCGGGCGGCATGTACGTGGTTCTGCTTGACAATCGTGACTATGCCGCCTTTCAGAGCCTCGACATATATATTCAGCACTTGACTGCCACTGGTGCCTACGCATCCGGGTGGCCCGGCTCCGGTAAACCCATCGTGACCTGTCCCGACAAGAACAGGGCAGAAACATACTGCGCGGCAAGAGACTCAGCTGGTGGCTTTGTAGTCGCTTGGGGCGATGGAGCAGTCTCCCCGGCGGCGGTCAGGATCCAACGTATCGACGCGACTGGCGAACGGGTGGCCGGTTGGGATGCGTGCGGCCAAGCGATTGTAACCGGCCTCTCCGCTAGCTCCGGCGTCGTGGGGATCGGCCCAACGACCGGCGGCTTTATTTTCGGCATGGTCTCACTTGGTGGCTATAACCAATTTGACGTCAATGCCTACACGCTTGGGCTGGACTACTTCGGAAATCGACTTCCCGCTTGGACTTCAGGACCGAAATACTACCTGTATGGCGTTCAGAATCAGCAGAGCGACGTCCAGGTGACACCCGATGGCCACGGAGGTCTCTTCGCGGCCTGGAGCGACTACCGGTACTACAACGCAGCAGCGAGCGACGTCTATGTCCAGCATGTTGACGCCTCGGGTGACGTCAGCGCCGGGTGGCCTCTCAACGGCGCTCAAGCGACCGTCGGTTTCGGATTCGAGGACGCTCCGTATGTCGTCGCCGATGGAACTGGCGGAGCGTATGTGACCTTCTACGACGACAACTCGGGCGTCAGCGCGCAGCACATGGTCGCGGGCGGAATGGTGGCGCCGGGCTGGAATCCCGCGGGGGAGGTACTCTCCTCTCTTGCCGCTTCCGGAGCCACGATGCGAAATCGCTCAGTCATCTCCGATGGAAACGGCGGTGCGATCACGGCGCTGGATCTGCATTCCTTCTACATCAGTGGCGTCTTTGCTCAGCACATCGGCAAGGATGCCCCTGTTCCCACTACGCTCTCGCTCGTCAGTTGGGAGCCGCTCGATGGCGGCGTTCGCATCGAGTGGAGCACTGAGGCATCCGGCGTCCAGCAGATCCAGGCCTATCGCCGAACCGCCGACACCGACTGGCTCTCGCTTGGCACTTTGCTGCCGGATGGCTCAGGCAACATCGTGCTTGAAGATCACTCCGTGCTTCCCGGCACTCAGTACGACTACCGTCTCGGTTACTCACTTGCAGGGTCGACGGCATTCACATCCGAGACTTGGCTCGCTCTAGCCGGTGCGCCACGCTTCGCCCTTGCCGGCGCCACACCCAACCCGGCGACAGGCCGCGAGATGGCGATTCGCTTCATGCTGCCGCGTTCCGCTCCCGCCATTCTCAATCTTTACGACGTCACGGGCAGGCGACTACTCTCGCGCGAAGTGGGCACCCTCGGCGCGGGTGAGCACCTCGTGCGAATGGGCGACGGGCAGAGGATCGCCGCGGGCATCTACTGGGCGACGCTCACACAGGCGAATCAGCATGCGACCGCGAAGGTAGTGGTCGTCAACTGACAGGTTCCCACCCCGGCTACCAGTTGTTCACCCAACCAGAGCGTCCGCGTCGCACACTCCGTGCGGGCGTGGCGGCATCCTCCACCGCTCTCGCCCCCAACTCCAGCATCGGCACCGCGAACTTAGCCGCACGCTGATCCAGCGCCTTGATGAACGCCTGCCCCAGGATGTGCAGCGCGGCCAGCGCGTACACCTCCAGATCCAGCGCCTCATTGCGCTCGCGCAGCTTGATCCACTCGCGCACGGCGCCGCGACCCTTCACGTAGCGTCGGATGGCCTTCTCGGCCGTGAGCTGCGCGAGGTACTCCTCGTCCACCCACCCCGGCAGGTGGATGAACCCCGGCCCCGGCGAGGCGATCCGCAGCCGCGAGAACACCAGGTCCTTGCCCGTGTCGACGCAGAGGACGAACAGAGGCACGCGGTAGCGGTTGTGATTGGACGGCCGCTCCACGAGTGGCTTGCCGGTCAGCGTGCCGCCCTTGATCGGGAACACGCGGCGATTCAGGCGCGCGTTCGTGAACCGGTACACGTGCTCGGTGTGAGCGCCGCCGGAGTCCACCGTGACGCACTCGACCTTCAGCTTCTGTCCGCTCACGTGGTCGAACTCCTGCTGCAGGAATCGGTCGAGCTCGAACCAGATCGCATCAGTCGCGGGGTCCCCGTGCAGCTGTGTGAACGCGATCAGCCAGGACTCCTCGCCGGCGCCGTATCCCTTGACCACCACCTCGAGCCGGTCGCCCTGCACGTCGACGGCAGCCACCAGGACGCCCACGCCGACCGGCACCTCGGCCTCGTAGCGCTCGAGCCGGGCCTTGAGTGAGCCGGGCGCTACGGAGTCCCCTCGCTCCTCCCACGACTCGCCGAGCACGGTGTTGACCCAGGTCTTGAGCCGGAACGGATCCTCCTTCGCCTGTGCGAACTCCTCTGCGCACCGCGCCCAGGACTTCCACCCCAGAGGCGAGTACAGCGCCGACAGGTGAAAGCCCGCCGTGCGCCCGTCGCCTGCCGCCGTCGGCCGCCACTCCCCTCGCGCGAGCATCTCGGGCTTGTGCCGCTCCTCGATGCGCTCGCCGCAAGAGCCGCACACCAGATGCGCCGTCTCGGGCTGAAGCTCCTGCCACTCGATCCGGTGATGCGCGGGGTCACGCCAGGTCATGTAGTCGAAGTGCCCGCACATCGGGCACGGCACGAAGTAGCGCCGCTGGTCGCTTTGCAGAAACTCCCGCTCGATGCGTGAGATGCCCTTGATGGTCGGCGTGCTCGTGAGCAGCACCTTGCGCCTCGCGAACGTCGCCGTGCGCTTCTCCGCCAGCGCCAC
>JANYBS010000156.1 GCA_025360715.1 Candidatus Eiseniibacteriota bacterium
CACGATCGTCCACACCACGATCGGCACGTCGAACGCCTTCATGCCCGGCGCGCGCGAGTTCATGGACGTGACGATGAAGTTGATACCGCCCAGCAGGAACGCCACGAACTCCACCGCCACCGCGAGCAGCCACAGTGTGGATCCCCAAGGGGTCAGGTTGTAGTTCTTGTTCGCCGACAGCGGCGGATACGCCGTCCACGCCCCACCGAAGCCGCCATTCTGTACGAACAAAGACGCGATCAGGATGATCACGCTGAGCAGGAACAACTGATAGCTCAGGCGGTTCAGCCGCGGGAACACCATATCGTCCGCACCGATCATGAGCGGAATCAGGTAGTTGCCGAAGCCGGCGATCAACACCGGCATCGCCACCCAGAAGATCATGATCGAACCGTGGTTCGTGATCAGCATGTTGTAGTTAGTCGAGGACACCACGCCGAACCCGGGAACCGGAGCGCCCGGGAACGCCAACTGCATGCGGAACACGTAGGCCATGAACGCACCGACGAGCGCCATGGCCATGCCGGTGAACATGTACTGGAAGCCGATGATCTTATGGTCCGTGGACCAGAAGTACTTCAGGAACCAATTCTGCTCGCCGTGGTGGCCGTGGTCGTCGTGACCGTGGGCTGCCGGGTGAGCGTCGTGGGTCGCGTGGTCTGCCATGTCAGTCCCCGTCCTACTGGCTGGCCGGCTGGGCCGTGGTGGAATCCGTGGGCGCGCTTGCGCCGGCATCCGCGGTCGCCGCGTCGGCGGCATGGGCCTGCATCCAGGCCGTGTGTTCCTGCGTCGTCTCGACCACGAGCTTCGCGCCCATCACACCATGCGCGATGCCACAGATCTCGGCGCACGAGATGTCGAACGTGCCCGTCTTCGTGGGTTTGAACCAGCCCGTGTACGCGCGGCCGGGGTCGGCATCCTGCTTCAAGCGGAACGCCGGAATGAAGAAGCTGTGCGCCACGTCCATGGACTCGAGCACGAAGTGGTACGTCTTGTTCACTTCGACGTGCATCTCGTCGGTCGTGCGCACGTCATCGGGCGTGTCGATCTTGCCGTCGGGACCTGGGTCCGTGAACGTCCACGCCCACTGCTGGGCCATGACCTTCACCGTGTGATCCGCCGGCGGCATCGTCTGCTTGATCAGCACCCACACCCGGATCGCGGCGACGATCAGAAGTACGTCGAGCACGAGGATGATGTTGTGCGGGATGTTGATCCAGTTCTTGAGGTGTTTCTCCTTGCCCGTGATGTACCGCGCGGGCACGCCCGGCTTCTTGCGGAAGCGGAACATGAGCCAGAAGAACATGACCTCGACGACCACGAACCAGACCCCGACGATCCACGCGATGATCCAGACCAGTTGGTCGATGTCACCCGCGAATGATGAGGCTCTGGGGAGATAGTGTTCAAGCATCGGTCGGCGTCCCCTTGCTCACATCACGTAGACGAAGACGGCGCCGACATAGAGCGCAGTCAGGATGGCGGTGAAGATGAAGGTCCACTTCGCGACTTCATTGGCCCAATCGTCGCTCGGGCGTTCTTCGTGACCGGCCATGGGAGCGGTCTCCTCTTCAGACGAAAGGGTCAGTGCGGCAGGGTCTTCACGTAGGCGATCACGTTGTGCATCGCGGTCGAGTCCGCAAGGGTCAGGGCCATGGCGCGCATCTGGCCGCCATACACGTCCTCGGGGCTATAGCCGCGCCAGCCGCGGTGGAACTTGTTGAGCTGCGCCACCAGGTACCAGTCGCTCTGCTGCGCGATCGGCGGTGAGTGCAGGTCCTTGTTGCCCTTGCCGTCGGCCATGTGACACGTGATGCAGACGCCGTTGAACGTGACCGAGCCGGCCGCCGTGTCGCCCTTGGTGAACGTGGGCGGCATCCACTGGGAAGGCATCTTGCTCACATAGGCCGCCACGTTCTCGATATCGCCCGGATGGTAGAGCGTGCGCGCCAGCGGCCGCATGCGATGCCCTTCCATGTCGTCCGGATTGGCGCCGCGCAGGTCGCCCTTGAACTTGGTCACCTGCTCGATGATGTACCAATCGGGCAGCCCCGCGATCGCGGGCGTGCGCAGCTCGAGGTTCCCATGGCCCGCTTCGCCATGGCAGGGCTTGCAGTTCTGGAATAGCTCCTCGCCGTGCGCAATGCCGGTCTTGGGCGTCGCGCTGCAACTGGCAAGGAACGCTGAGATCACAGCGGCCGCGATCAAGCCGGCATAGGCCCTTTGCAGCAAGGCATCCTCCTGGTCCCGATGGGGAGCTCTCACAGGCCCGCCGGACGCCATCGGGCGTCATGGTCAGTCCTGCTGAACCTGTTACAAGCATGCGGTTTATACACGATACGGCAGCACTTCACCACTTCCTGACCGCGGACTATCGCTCACGCCCGCAGGCGCAGCCAAGCGTCCAGCGACATCATGAGGAAGAGCACGAACAGGTAGGCGATGGAGTACCGGAACAAGTGCACGGCCTTGGGCGTGCTCGGGGAGCGGAAGAGCCGAACCGCCCCGGCGATGAACAGCGCCCCCAGCACGGCGGCCGACGACAGATAGAGCGCGCCCAGATGGGCCATGAAGCCGACCACCAGCGTGAGCGGCACCAGCGCCAGCGAGTACAGCAGGATCTGCCGGCGCGTCTCGGCTTCGCCCTTGACCACCGGCATCATGGGGATGCCGGCGCGCATGTAGTCGTCGCGGCGATAGAGCGACAGCGCCCAGAAGTGCGGCGGCGTCCACAGGAAGATGATGCCGGCGATCAGCACGGGCAGCAGCTCCACGCGCCCGGTGACCGCAGCCCACGCGATGATCGGCGCCGACGCGCCCGCGCCGCCGCCGATGACGATGTTCTGCGGCGTGCGCCGCTTGAGCCAGATCGTATAGATGACCGCGTAGTAGAAGATGTTCGCCATGGCCAGCAGCGCGGCCAGCGGATTACAGAACACCGTGAGGATCGTGTACGAGACGAACGCCAGCAGCAGTCCCAGCGCCGCCGCCGACGGCGGCGTGAGCGTGCCCATGGGCAGCGGCCGCGTACGCGTGCGGATCATGAGCGCGTCGATGTCGCGGTCGTAGTAGTGATTGAACGCCGCCGCGCTCATGGCCGACAGCGCGATGCCGATGCCGGCGCCCCAGAAGACGCGCGCGGCCAGATGGCCCTGCGCTGCCAGCAGCGCCGCCGGCAGGCCCGTGAAGAGCACCAGTAATACGATGCGCGGCTTGGTCAGCTCCAGCCATGCGCGCATCGTGCGCGCGGGGGTCGCCTGTTCGATCGCGATACTCATCGGGCGCCAGCCTCCACCAGGTCAGGGGTACGAACGCTCGTCGCCGCAACGCGCAGCGTCGCGATCAGCAGCAGCGCCAAGATGGCGGCCGCGTTGCCGAGATGCAATGCCGAAACCCACACGGGGATGCCCATGAGCACATTGGCGATGCCGATGCCCATCTGCAGCACGATCAGCCGCGGCACCAGATGGCCCACCCAGCGCACGACGGGGTCACCGGCGCGGGACGCGCGAAAGGCGGCGAAGAAGAGCAGGATCGTCAGCAGGTACGCACCGATGCGATGCGCGACCTGCAGCCCCACGAGCCCCACGAGCGGCGGGAACCACTCGCCATTGCACTTGGGCCAGTCGGGGCACGCCAAGCTCGCGTGGTTCGTGCTCACCATGCCGCCGAGCACGGCCTGCAGCCACACGGCCAGCGTCGCCACGCTCAGCAGGGCCAGAAGGCCTTCGGAGGCAGGGGCCGCCGGCCCCTGCGGCACTGGGGGTGACACCTGGAAATGCGCCAGCACGGCGGTCGTCACCAGCGTCGAGAACAGCAGCAACCCCACCGCCAGATGCCCGCTCACGACCGAGGGGTCGAGCAGCTTCCACACCGTGAGCGCGCCCAGCAGCGCCTGCGTGAAATAGAGCACCACCGCCAGCAGCGCGAGCCCGCCCAGCTTGGCGCGCGTCTGCGTGCGCATCGCGATCGTGGCCGAGGTCCCGAAGAGCAACACGCCCACGAGCAGCGCGATCAGGCGGTGCACCCACTCCATGAAGATATTGAACTGCATTGGCGGGATGAGCTTGCCATGGCACAACGGCCAGTCCGGACACGACAGCCCGGAGCCCGTCGTGCGCACGACCGAGCCCACGACGATGAGCGCGAACATGAGCGAGGCGGTGATCGTAGCAAGGCGCGCGACGTTGTTGAACGCGCGAGTCGACGACATGCAGACCTCGGGGAAGGCTTGAGCCACAGACAGATGCATCCGCGCGTTCCGGTTCGTGCGGCCGGACGAGCCTCGACCCGGGAGCGGCAGATGGTGCCGCGGGTCTAGAACTGGCGCGGGAATGTAGCACTAAGAGAAGATGCGGCAAAGACGTGCGGGATGCAGTGGCAACCGCAGTCTTTCTCTACCCCATCCTTCCGGAGGCCCAATGGCCGAACCGCTCTACGATTCTCACGTCCGCTTGGAAAAACTCGGCTCACTCCACCGCCGGGCGCACCTGCCCTTGGGCGCCGTCGCCGACATGGGTGTGCACGGAGCGATCGTGGGCCACTACAAACTCTCCCCCGAGCACGAGCTGCCGCTTCCGGTCGACTTCATCGTCGCCGCAGCTGGCGGCTGAATGCTCGGGACCCTCAACGGTGCACTGGAAGTGCGCCAAGTGAAGTTGGCTTCCGACGCCCTGCAGTGCGACGTCCAAGGCATCAACGAGGTGCGCGATGGCCTGCCCGTCCTCACGGAGATCCGTGTGGCATATCGGCTGCGCATCCCGGCCGCGGCCCGCGAGAGCGTGGACCGCGCGCTGGCCAAGCACCAGGAGAAGTGCCCCACGGCCGCCAGCCTCAAGGGCGCGGTGGCGGTGAGCTGGACGGCGGAGATCACCGAGGAGTAGCCTTCGGCGGGAATCGACGCGCCCCCTGTGATTCCGGGGCGGTCCGGCGGTCCCACCTGCAACAGACCACCGCCGGATCGCCTTCGTCCAGGAGCGCCCATGCCACGACTTCGCCTGCTTGCCGCCCTCGCCGCCTTCGCGGCCATCTCGATCGTCTTCGCCCGGCCGGCGCACGCCGCGTGGCCGCATGACGCCAGCACGAACGTGCCGGTGTGCGTGGCGGCGAACGAGCAGACGAACCCCACCAGCGTCTCGGACGGCGCAGGCGGCGCCATCGTCACCTGGATGGACAACCGTAGCGGCACCTACGACATCTACGCCCAGCGCATCAGCGCCGCAGGGATACCTCTGTGGACCACTAACGGCGTCGCGCTCTGCACCGCGGCGGGTGACCAGTCCTACCCCACCATCATCTCCGACGGCGCAGGCGGCGCGATCGTCACCTGGCGGGACTACCGCAGCGGCGTCTTCTTCCACATCTACGCCCAGCGCATCAGCGCCGCAGGGACGCCCCAGTGGACCGCCAACGGCGTCGGGCTCTGCACCGCGGTGGGCAACCAGTACAGTCCCACCATCACCTCCGACGGCGCAGGCGGCGCCATCGTGACCTGGAACGACCTCCGCGGCGCCACCTATGACATCTACGCCCAGCGTATCAGCGCCGCAGGGACGCCCCAGTGGACCGCCGACGGCGTCGCGCTCTGCACCGCGACGGGTGACCAAGTCTTCCCCACCATCACCTCCGACGGCACCGGTGGCGCCATCGTGACCTGGTACGACTCCCGCGGCGCCAACTATGACATCTACGCCCAGCGTATCAGCGCCGCAGGGACGCCTCAGTGGACCGCCAACGGCGTCGCGCTCTGCACCGCGGTGGGCAACCAGTACAGTCCCACCATCACCTCCGACGGCGCAGGCGGCGCCATCGTGACCTGGTACGACGTCCGCGTCGTCAGCTATGACATCTACGCCCAGCACATCAGCGCCACAGGGACGCTTCAGTGGAGCGCCAACGGCGTCGCGCTCTGCACCGCGGTGGGCAACCAGATCAGTCCCACCATCACCTCCGACGGCACCGGTGGCGCCATCGTGACCTGGTACGACGCCCGCGGCGCCAACTATGACATCTACGCCCAGCGCATCAGCGCCGCTGGGACGCTCCAGTGGACCGCCGACGGCGCCGCGCTCTGCACCGCGGCGAGTGACCAAATCTACCCCACCATCACCTCCGACGGCACAGGTGGCGCCATCGTCACCTGGATGGACTACCGTAGCGGCGCTTACGACATCTACGCCCAGCGCATCAGCGCCGCTGGGACGCTCCAGTGGACGATCGACGGCGCCGCGCTCTGCACCGCGATGGGCAGCCAAGCAAACCCCACCATCACCTCCGACGGCGGCGGTGGTGCCATCGTCACCTGGCAGGACAGCCGCAGTTTCACAGGCACCGACATCTACTCCCAGCGCGTCGACGCCTTCGGCTATCTGGCCGCCGAGCCCACGCTCGCAAGCGTGCGCGATGTGCCTTTCGATCAAGGCAGCATGGTGAAGGTGTCGTGGCAGGGCAGCTATCTCGATGCCCTGAGCGATCCCAACATGACCGTGTACGACGTGCTGCGCTCGGTCCCGGGCAGCATCGCCGCGAACCGACTGCGTCGCGGCGGCACGCTCGCCGCATCGCTCCAGCAGATGAAAGCCGACGGCGATCTGATCGCACTCGCGATGAACGGCCAGGTCTACTACTGGGAGCGCGTGACGAGCCTGAGCGCGCTGCACTACATCTCGACGTACAGTTACATCGGCACGACGCTGCAGGACTCGGTCAGCGCGAATAATCCGAAGACGGCCTTCATGGTCGTCGCGCGCAACTCGGCGAATTCGATGTTCTGGCTCTCGCAGCCGGACAGCGGCTACTCGGTGGACAACCTGCCGCCGGCCGCGCCGGCGCCGTTCACGGGGCAGTACAGCGCCGGCTCCGCGAAGCTGCATTGGAACCGCAATACCGAGGCCGACCTTGCGGGCTATAAGCTCTATCGCGGCAGCAACGCCGCGTTCGTGCCGGGCGCCGGCAATCTCGTAAGCACACTCGCCGACACCGGCTACATCGACGCCGCAGCCGCGCCCTACATCTACAAGCTCATGGCGGTGGACTCGCACGGCAACGAGTCGCCGGTGGCCACACTCACGCCCACCGGCACGCTCGGCGTAGGTGATGGTGCGGCGCTGCAGCTAGCGTTCGCGCCGCCGAGCCCGAACCCCGCGCGTGGCAGCACCATGCTCGAGTTCACGCTGCCGCAGGCGGGCCACGTGCGCCTGAGCGTCTTCGACGCCGCCGGCCGCCGCGCACAGACGCTGCGCGACGCCGAGACCGCTGCGGGTTCACATCGTGAAGCGTTCGCGCTGCACGATGAAGCGGGCCGCGAGTTGGCCGCCGGGCTCTACCTCGTGCGGCTCGAGACCGCTGGCCATGTGATCACGCGCAGACTGGCGGTGGTCCGCTAAGCGCTACGGACGATCGACGCGGGCGCGTGTGCTTCAGCGCCCGCCGTCGATCGCGAGCGTCTGGCCGGTGGTCCACCCGGCCTGCTCGCTGGCGAAGAACACGACACCGGCCACGATGTCGGCCGGCGTACCCAGACGGCGCAGCGCGATGTTCTCGACCAAGCGCTGCTGGCCCTGCCCGCCCATCGCGTGCCACTGCCGCTCGGTGTTGGCATTGCTGCGCACGAAGCCCGGCGCCACCGCGTTGACCGTGATGCCCCACGGGCCCAGCTCATGCGCGAGCTGGCGCGTGAGGCCGATCTGCCCGGCCTTGGCGCTCGCGTAGGCCTGTATGCCGGTCAGGCTCACGCCCAGCCCGGCGCCACTCGAGATGGTGACGATGCGCCCATAGCGCGCGGCTTTCATGGCCGGCGCCACGGCTTGGCTGCAGTAGAACGCGCCGTCGAGGTTCACCGCGAAGATCGCGCGCCAGTCGGCCTCCGAGATCTCCTCGAGCGCGCGCCCGGTCTGTCCCAGCACGCCGCCGGCGTCGTTCACGAGCACGTCGATGCGCCCGCACGCAGCAAGCGTCTCCCGCGCCAGCGCGTGCACAGCCTCGCGGTCGGTCACGTCGAGCGTGCGCGCGTCCACACGGTGGCCCGCGCCGGCTGCCAACGCCGCGGTCTCGCGCAGTTCATCGGCGAGCACGTCGCACGCCACGACATGTGCGCCCAGCGCGGCGAGTTCGAGCGCGATCGCGCGGCCCAAGCCATGGGCGGCGCCGGTGACGATGGCGGTGCGGTCATCGAAGCGGATGTGCATACCGCCAGCTTACCGCAAGCGTCAGGGCTTGATGATGAGGTCCTGCACATTCGCCGGCGGAATGTGGTCGCCCGCCGTCCCGACCAGGAAGATCGCATCACCCGCCGGCACGGTCACCGTCGTCACCACCGCGCCGTCGTTCGTGAGCGGATCCACCGTGCCCAGGATGCGCTTGAAGCCCGCGCCCACCGGCACCTGTAGCACTTGGTCGGAGGGATTCACCAGCACGGTGCCGTTCTGGAAATCGCGGCGGTAGACATTCGTGGAGCCCTGCTGGAAGTGCACGTCGTCGAGCCACACGTCGCCCGCCTGCGTGCCCAGGAAGAACTCCAGTGAACTGCTCGCGTTCGCCGTCGGCAGCAGGATGATCTGGTACTGTTTCCATGTGGTGCCGATCGTCACGGTGCTCGTTGCTGCGGCGCCGCCGCCCGGGAGCGTCGCGGTGATCGGGAACGTGCGCGGCGCGGACGCCTTGGCCCAGAACGTCACGCTGTAGCTGTAGCCCACGAACACGGGGATCGTCGCGGTGCTGGTCAGGTTCACGTGCCAGTCCACCGTGCTCGCGGTGGTGATCTGGAGGTGACACGACGCACTGCCGACGGCGGCCGTGGTCGCATCGCGGCTGATCGTGGCGACCGCGGGCGCGAACGTGCCGAAGGTCCAGCCGCTCGTGACATTGGTCTCGAAGCCGGAGTTGCTCACGGCGTCCTGGTTCGTGCCGGCCCAGATCTGCTGGTAGCGAGGCGCCACGGGCTGGCCCAGCCAACCGGTGTGCGCGATGTCGGTGGCGGCATGGCCGGTGGACAGGTCCACGGCGTACTCGTCGTACCACCACTGGTGATAGGGCGCCGTGCTCACGTCACGGTTCGACGGACCGAACACGCCATAGCCTTCGCCGAGCGCGGCAGTCGCGAGCCCATAGCGCACGCGCCGAGCGTTCTCGCTCGAATACTGATTGCCGTTCGCGCCCTGCAGCGCGCTGAAGATGTAGTTGTGCGCAGGCTGCTGGAAGTTGGCGTCGTTGGCGAAGTAGCCATGCGGCAGGTCGGTCACGTTCGAATACCACGTGCCGCCGTTCTGCAACGGGAAGTTCTCGCGCATCCAGCCATTGAACGACACCTCGTGCGCGCTGCCCGCGCAGTTGCCGACGAGGATCGTGTTGCCGCCTGCCAGACGGCGGATGCGGTTCGCGAGCGTGTCGGCGCCGGCGGCCCAGCCGGTATCGAACGCGGCGAGCGACGGATAGCCGGCGGCCGAGTAGTCGAGCTGGTGCGTGGCGTCCTGCGTCCAGAGCAACGACTGGCAGTAGACGTCGAAGAAGATGCCGTCCCACCTTCCGCTCATGACCACCACGGTGTCGAGCAGCGCGGCAAGGCCTTCGGCCACGACGTAGTGACCGTTCGCGTCGCGCTTGGCCAGGTTCACGTCGGCACCGGGATACAACTGGCCGTCGTACCTGTTGTAGAGGAAGCCACCCAGATCGCGTACCAGACGGCGATACCGTGTCGGATAGTGATTGAGCGAATCCGCGTCGGCGGCGTTCCAGATGTCGTGACCGAGCACGTACGCCAACACATGGATGTCGGGATTGCGCTGACGCAGCGCCGCGATCACGTCGGGGCGGTATGGCGTGAGCGGGTTCACGTCCAGGATCACCTCGTGATACCGCGCCACCTGATCGAGCGCCGCAGCGTCGAGTGTGCCGTCGAGCTTCACGAAGGGCGCGCCGCTTCCCGTGACCGAACCGTACAGGCCCAAACGTGGAAATGGCTGCGCGCTCACCGGCAGGCCGATGGCGAGGAGCGCGAGAACGGCGAGGCCGGCCGCGGTCAGGCGGGTGACGAGGCGTGTGTTCATGACGCCGATGTTATCGGCCCTGCAACCAGAGCGCTTGAGGCTGCTCTCCAAACGCAGAAGGCCCCCGCTCACGCCGTGCGAGCGGGGGCCCTAAGCCACTGCGGCAGAGCCTAATGGCCGCCGACGTTCACCTGATGCAGATCCTTGACCCGCTCCGGCGGGGCCACGTCATCGCCCAGCAGGAAAAGCGCATCGCTCGGCGGCACGTACTGGTGCACGCTGATCGAGCCGTCGTTGGTGGCCGGATCCGAGACGCCCAGGATGCGGTGGAAAGCACGCTCCATCTTCACATCGGCGCCGTTGTCGGTCGACGAGTTCACGAGCACACAGCCGTGCTGGAAGTCGCGGCGATACACCGTGCTGATGCCCTGCTGGAAGTGCACGTCGTCCATCCACACCGTGCCCGCGTCTCGCGCGAAGAAGAAGGTGAGCGAGACGTTGCCCGTCTGGTCGACGGTCGTGAACGGCACCTGGATCTGCCGCCACTCCGTTCCGATCGACACATTGCGCGTGAACATGGCGGGCTGACCCGGCACACCGACGATCACCGGGATCGAGCGCGGCGTCGTGGCCTTCATCCAGAACGTCGCCGAGTAGGTCGTGTACGGCTGCAGCGGGAACTGGATCGCTGCCGCCAGGTTGGTCGTCCACTCCACAGGATTCGCCTGCGGGATGTCGATACGCGCGCAGGACTTGCCGTGGCCCGACGTCGTCGTGTCCTGCGAAACCCTGGCCGGGTTGCTCTGATGGAACGTCCACTGGTTCACGTAGTTGTTGCCTTCGAAGTCGTTGTTCTGGATCCCTTCGGGCTGATCGCCGACCCAGACCATCTGGTAGTAGTCCGAGAGTGGCTGACCCAGCCAGCCCGTATCCGCGCGCTTGTCGGAGGCACGGCCGGCCTGCAGATCGACCGCGTACTCGTCGTACCACCACCGGTGATAGTCCGCGTGGAACGCATCGCGGTCCTGGCCGCCGAAGACTCCGAAGCCATCGGCAAGCGACGCGCTGCCCAGCCCCAGACGCATGATGCGGCAGTTGTTGTAAGAGTATTGGTCGAGGCCGACCTGGAAGCTGAAGATGTAGTTGTGGCGCGGCTGCAGGAAGCTCTTGTCGTCGGTGAAATAGCCGCCCGGCGACCAGAACATGTTCGAGTACCAGTCGCCGCCGGCCTGCATGGGGAAGCCTTCGCGCATCCAGCCATTGAAGGTGCTGTACTTGCTGCCCAGCGCGCAGTTGCCGACCATGATGAAACCCGGCCCGCCCCAGTTGCGCATGAGCGTCGCGATCGTGTCGGTCGCGGCATGCCAGCCGCGGTTGAAATCGTCGAACGACGCATAGCCGGCGCGCACGTAGTCCAAGGTGTCACCGCTCAGCAGCGGCCACGCCATGTCGTCGCAGAGGATGTCGTAGAAGATGCCGTCCCAGACCTTGTTGCCGGGATCGATCGAGTTCTCCTTCCACAACAGCGCCAGCGAATCCGCGATCACATAGCGTCCCGTGCCGTCTTTCTTGGCCAGGTTCACGCTGCCCGCGAAGTACTTCTGGCCGGTCTTCTTGGAGTACAGCCAGCCGTTGTTGTTATCGATCAGCCGGCGATAGCGCGTGGGGTAGTGACGCAGCGAGTCCACGTCGCGAGCGTTCCAGATGTCCTGCCCCACGACGTACGCAAGGATCTTGGCGTCGGGGTTGCGGCGGCGCAGTTCGCGCACCACGTCGGGTCGGTACGGCCAGATCGGGTTGATGTCGAGGATGATCTCCTCGAACCGCGACACGGCATTCAGTGTCGTGTCGTTGAGCGAACTGTCGAGCGGCGCGTTGTAGAAGGGGTACCCGTTGCCGCGGATCGAGCCGTAGAAGGCCAGGCGCGGATAGCCATGCGGGGCGACGGGGGCATTTGCCGCCATGGCGACGGCTGCGCTCAGCGAGAGCAGGATGACCGCTGCGATGGCTCGGCGGCCGAGGGGAAGACCACTCACTTTGGGGGACTCCTCGATGAAATGCGGCCGCCTGCAAGCCGGCCCTCCAGGATGCGTGGCAAGGAGTATAGTGGGCGGGCGGCCATTCCCGGAAGAGAGAATGGAATCACGAGATAACGGCGACTCACCCGTGGTTTCGCTGCCCTGTCCTTGGCCCCCGGAGCACCCCAAGCGCATATGAACCCCCAGCCTGCCCAGAGCCTCGCAGCCGACCGGGAATTCTGCCGGGGCGTGCTGCCCGGGGTCTCGCGCACATTCGCCCTGAATATCGGGCTTCTGGGCGGATCTCTTGGCGAATCCGTTCGGATCGCCTACCTGCTCTGCCGCGCTGCGGACGCCATCGAAGACTCCTGGGGCGGCTCGGGCGCCGATCTCGAGGCCCGCTTCCAGGCCTTCCTGGCCGCCTTGGACGGAGACGCCGCGGCCGCCCGGGGCCTGGCAAGCGAGGCCGGAGCCCACGCCGCCGGACGCAGCGACCTGACCTTGCTCGCGGCGCTGACACGGGTACTGTCGGTCCATCAGGCCCTCCCGGATTCGGACCGCCTCGCCGTTCGAGACGGCGTACGCACTCTGGCTTCGGGCATGTGCCGCTACGCTGTCCGCGCGACCACGCGCGATGTGGCTCTGCCCTACCTGGACGATGACGCCGAGTTGCACGACTACTGCTATGTGGTCGCGGGCTGCGTGGGCGTGATGCTCACGCGGCTCTTCGAGACGCGCATCGGTCCCGAGGAGCCCGCGCGCCGCGAGGCCCGCCGCGCGCTCGCGCCCGCGGTCGGCGAAGCGCTGCAGCTCACGAACATCCTGCTCGACTGGCCCACCGACGTGCGCGAGGGCCGCTGCTTCGTGCCGGCCACTTGGCTCGCACGGCACGGCTTGGTGCCGGCGCAGCTCACCGACGCGCGCATCGCCGATGTCCGCGAGCTCGCGCTGCGCCTCGAGGCGCTCGCGCACGCCGCGCTCGATCAGGTGCCCGACTATCTCGACACGCTCCCCTCACGCATGGTGCGCATACGGCTGTTCTGCCTGTGGCCAGCCATGTGGGCGCGCTCGAGCGTGCGCTTGGCGCATCGCGAGCCCGCGTTTCCTTGGAGCGCTGAGCGCCCGCGGCTTTCTCGCAGCGACCTGTGGTGGTCGGCCGCGCGCAGCCTGCTCACAGCGCACGATGCCCGCGGCGTGCGCCGGCTCATGGGCGGCGATCGCGTGCATCCATGACGACCGGAGATTCCGCTCTGCGCGCATGGGACCTGCGCACCGCCGCCGAGGCGATCGCCGCGCTGCGCAACGATGGGAGCCGCGTGGCGGCCTTCTTCCGCGGCGTGCCGGAGCCGCGCTTCTTCGCGGGCGGCGATGCCGACTGGGGCCCCGCGCATCACGTGGAGCATCTTGCGCTCGCACACACGACCGTGGCGCGCGGGCTGCGTGCGGGTAGCCGCCTGCCGGCGCACGCGAGCGGCGTGTCGCGCAGCTATGCCCAGGTGCGCGACGCGTACCGCGCGACTCTTGCGGCGACGCCGCCATCGTTCCTGCGCGCGAATCCGTTCGCGCCCACAGTCCACACGGGCAGCGGCGCGCGCGCGGTGGTGCAGCGCTATGAAGACGCGCACGCGCTGCTGTGCGCGGCCGCAGACTCGTGGAGCGAAACGGAACTCGACGCGCGCGCGGTGAGCCATCCGCTGCTGGGGCCGCTGTCGATGCGCGAGATGCTGTACTTCATGCTTTACCACGACGCCCATCATGCCGCTGTCGTGGCCGCCAAGCTCGGCGCCGCGCCGGGCTAGCCGCTACGCCGCGCTCTCGGGCTCCTGCTCCGCGCGCGCTTCCTCTTCGCGCGCCGCGATGCTGCGCAACCGCGCCGACACCCACAGCGCGCCGCCGAGCAGGAAGATCGCGCAGAGGCTCGTCGAGACCGGCGCACCGAACTTCTGCGCGATCGCGCCCGCGAGCAGGCCGCCGATCGGCGCAGTGCCCACGAACATGAGCGTGTACAGACTCATGACCCGGCCGCGATAGCGATCCTCGGTGGTCATCTGGATCAGGATGTTCGTACTCGACACGTACAAGATGAGCCCGAAGCCCGCCACGAACCCGCTCGCCATCATGGCCGGCAGCCAATGCCACCACGCGAATACCGCAAAACCCAAACCGCCCGCGGTGAGGCCCGTGAGCAGGTTGCGGCGCAGCGCCCAGCGGTCCTGCGGCAGCGTCATGCGCGCCGCGGCCAGCAGCGAGCCCAACCCGAACGCCGCAAGCAGCGCGCCGTACGTGCGCGGGCCTGCGTGCAACAGATCGCGCGTGTACACCGGCAGCAGCACGTTGTACTGAAACCCCAGGCCCGCGCAGATCGCGAGCAAAACGAGCAGCGTCCGGATACTCGGGATGCCCCACGCGTACGCCACTCCATCGCGCAGCGTCGAACGGGTCGAGCGGGTGTCCGTGCTGGCGATGTGCTCCAAGCGCATCATCCAGAGCCCCGCGAGCACGGCAAGGAATGACAACGCGTTGAGCCAGAAGCAGCCGGACTCACCGATCGAAGCAAGCAGCAGCCCAGCGATCGCAGGCCCCAGGATGCGCGCCACGTTGAACGCTGCCGAGTTGAGCGCGATGCCGTTGGAGAGATCCTCACGGCCCACCATCTCGATCACGAACGACTGCCGCGCCGGCAGGTCGAACGTGTTCACGACGCCGCCCAAGAACGCGAGCAGCAGCACCATCCATGGCTGCACGATGCCCATCGTGACGATGATCGCCAGCGCCGTCGCCTGCACGAGCATGAGTGTCTGCGTCACCAGCAACAGCTTGCGCTTGTCGACGCGATCGATGATCACGCCGGCCCATAGCGCAAGGAACATCACCGGCAGGAAGGTGATGAAGGTGAGCAGCCCCAGCATGAGCGCCGACGACGTGAGCCGGTGCATGAGCCAGCCCTGCGCCACGCTCTGCATCCAGGTGCCGATCAGCGAGACCATCTGGCCGACCCAGTACAGGCGGAAGTTGCGGTGGCGAAGTGCGCGAAGGCTGGTGGCGAGCGTGGCGCGGGATGCGGCGAGAGCGGACATGGACCTCGCAAACTAGCATAGGAGAATGACGTACCACCGCTGGGTGAGATGCCCCCACCGCACGCACGGTGCAGTACGGTTGTGCGGTGCTCGTGAAACTCACGAAAAGCGCACAATCACCGCTCGCAGCGCGGCTGCCGGGCCTGATAGTCTTCTCGTACGCGCGCATGGCGCGTCCCCCCTTGGGGGTTGGCCCGGCAGAGTCATCCTCCTCGCGCCGCATCGTCCTCGTGACGGTGCGGCGGAAGTAATTGGTTGTGGAGCGAAGAATGTGGATGACCTGAAGCCGGGCGGCCCGCGAGGGCGCCCGGCTTTTGGTTTCAGTAGGCGTTCTTCAGCCTGTGCGGCCTCGCCTTGTGCGTTCCCGGCGCATGCTCGCGCCGGTCGTAGTAGC
>JANYBS010000208.1 GCA_025360715.1 Candidatus Eiseniibacteriota bacterium
CTGCGAAGGCGCGATGGCGAGCTCCATGTGCGAGGAGTTCTTGGCCGGGTTCGGCGACGGCCGCCCCAGGAAGCTCACCGAAGGCGCGCTCGGCACGACCGGCGCCTGCGCGGTGACGATCGTCTCGTTCACGCGGGCGAACGCGATCTGCGGAGCGTGGAAGTCGCCCGCGCCCGCAGCGAAGTGCAGTGTCGCGACCGTGCCCAGCGAGAGCGGCGCGATCGCCGCCATGGACGTGGCAGCACGGCCATTGGTGACGCCATCGGCGTGCAGCACGCGGCCGCCGTCGGCCGGCGACGCGCTGGTGAAGGTGGCCGCATCGCCACCGCTCACGGTGAGCTCGAACGCATACGCGGGCACGTCGGCCGACATCTGCACCGGCACCTGCCACTCATCGCCCACGCGCACGGCCGAGCCCAGGGTCAGGCCGAAGTGGCCGCCCGCGGGGATCGCCGCCGCATCATCGCCGCGCGGAGCGCGGTGGGCCGCATTGGCGTTGCCGGGGAAGGCGGGGATGACGCCCGCGACCCACTGCAGGATGTAGGTGGCATCCAGTGCCGTCACGCCGCCGGCGCCACTCACATCACCTACCACGAGCTGAAGCGGGTTGAGCACGAGCGTGAGCGACGTGTACTGCAGGATGAGCGAAGCGTCGTAGGCCAGCACCTGCCCGTTCAAGCTCACATCGCCGAGCAGCGGGTTCTGGATCCCGGTCGTGAGGAAGCCCGTGTAGTTGACGTTGTTCGAGACGATGTCACCCGTGCCCGCGTTGCTGCCCAATGCGCACAGGTCCGCCACTGCACTGGCATCGTTCGGACCGGACGCCGCACCCCACCAGTTGTGGTCGGCGGCGACGCAGAACGCGTTGCCCGTGTTGTTGACGGCGTAGTAGTAGTTCCCGTACAGCGACGAATGCTGGATCGTCGGGCTGCTCGCTCCTTCGACCGAGATGCCGACGGAGTTGTAGGCGAACAGGCAGGAATCGATCGCCGGCGAGGAATTCACACAGCGGAGCGCGCCAAGCGTCGTACCGCTGCCGCCGTAGCGGAACACGCAATCCTTGAATTTGACGTTCGCGTCGATCGCGGTGCCGTCGATCGTGACGTAACCCCAGATGCCCTGGGAGGCCACCGTCGCAGCCCCGTCGTTGTTGGTATCGCCGCCGTAGAAGTCATCGTTGATCGATGTGAACACGATCAAGCTCTCGGGCGCGGCTCCACCCTGAGCGTAGAACGCGCGCTGCACGAAGATCGAACCGCTGTTGCCCGATTTCACGATGACGCCAGGCTGCATCGTCATGGTCGCGCCCAAGCCGACGGTGAGCTGGCCATTCAAGTAGAAGGGCATGTTATTGCGGCCGGCGACCGGACGGATCTTCCAGAGCACGTCCTGCGCGATCGACTCATTGATGACGCCGAGCGCCGTGATCTTGTCGCCCTGGAACCGGCAGTTCGTGAACACCGGATCCGAGACCAGCGAGAGATAGACCGGCGGCTCGGTCGCGGTGGAGTCGAAGTCGCAATTCGTGAATATCGGTGTGGAGTTGCCCGAGATCCACGCTTGCGTGCTGCCCGACTGCGTGAACTGGCAGTTCGTGAAGTTCGGCGCGGCGTTGATGATGTTCAGGAAGCCGTAGTTGGCATAGCTACCGTAGCGGAAGCGGCAGTTCGTGAAGACATTCGCCGTATCATTGCTGATCGCCGTGAAAGCGATGCCATACCAGTTGTTCGGCTGCGGTATGGTCGCGACGCCGTCGCTGGCGACATCCTGGCCGAACTGATCGTCGGCCAGCGACGTGAAGATGATCAGGCTGTCCGGCTTGCCGCGCGCCGAGATTGCACCGTCGACGCCGATGCTGCTGCCAAAGCCCTCGTTGAAGATACGTCCGAACTTGATCACCACACCCGGATCGATGGTCCACTTGGCGCCGAAGGCGATGTTGACCGTTCCCGCCTCGATGTAGTTCATGTTGGCGTAAGCGCCGATCTTGCCGATCCGCGTGCGCACGTTCTGCGCGATGGTCTCGCCGAAGATGCCCAGGCCCAGGTACTTGCAGTTCGCGAACGTGATGTTCGCGCCGTACGTCGGGCTGCTCACGAGCGATGAGGTGATCGGGATCGTGGTGGAGTTGAGGATCGTGAGCGAGTCCAGCGACGGCGTGGAGTTGCCCTTGAACGTGAAGTTCGCACCGCACTGGAAGAACTCCAGATTCGCGAACCGCGGCCCGGCGCTCGTCATCGTGAAGACGGCGTTGTTGAAGTCCGTCGAGCCGAACTGGAACTTCGCGTTGCGGATGATGCAGGCGGCATCGGTGGCGGGGTCGTTGAAGTTGATGCCGTACCAGTCGCCCGCCTGCGGCGTGCTCGCATCGGTGGGGGAAGTGTCGCCGCCCAGCGCGTCGTCTCGGCGCGAGGTGAAGAACACACGGTTGGTCGTATTGTTCGAGCCCACGATGTTGAGCGAGCCCGAGACGTCGAAGATCGTGAAGTAGCTCGCGGGCTTGATGACGACCTGCGGCTGGATCGCCAGGTTCACACCCGCCGGCACGGTGATCGTTCCGACCGGCAAGTAGCAGAACGTCGGGCTGGCGGCATTGCCCACACCCGGGCGGTACTTGATCGTGGCGTTCTGCGACAGTGTCTCGTTGAGCAGTGCGAGCGCGTTGTAGCCGTTCGTCGAGTACGTGTTGTGCAGGCCGATCTGCGGGTCGGAGAGCACGCTCATGATGATCGGCGCGTACTGCAGGTTGTCGAACGTGGTGCTGTCGACACTGGCCGAAGCGTCGCCATCGAAGCGCATGCCGTAGGCGCACTTGAAGATGAAGCAGTTCCTGATCGACGGCGCTGCGCTCGTGAGCCAGAGCCCCGTGGGACCCGCATCGAACGGACCATACGAGGCGTAGGTGATGCGGCACCAGTTCAGCTTGGAGATGGCGTCGTTCGTCGTGCCCGTGAAGTGGATGTACGTCCAGTTGCCCTGCCCCGGCGTGGTCGTGGAGCCGTCGCCGTTGGTGTCGGCGGGCAGGCCGTACTGATCGTCATACAATGACGTGAACACGATCAGGCTATCGGGCTTGCCGTTCGCGACGAGCGCGCCATCGATCTGGAATCCGCCCGTGTTGAGCTGATTCTTGATCACGATGCCCGGATCGATCGTGAGCTTGGCGGGACTCTGCATGGTGATGCCGCCATTGAGCACGCAGTACGTGATGTTCGCGTAGCCGCCCAGGCTGCGGACCGCGATGCGGGAATCGTTCGAGACGATCTCGGACTGCAGGCCCAAGGCGGTGATCGAGTTCGCGAGGAAGCCGATTCCCGAGAAGGTGGGATTCGCCGCGACCGACATCAGGATCGGCGTGGACGTGCAATTATTGATCTGCACGTTCGTGATCACCGGCGTGATCGCGCCGAAGATGCCGATACCGTGCGCCGCGTCACTGATGAGCGAGTTGTTCACCGGGATCGGGACACCGGTCATATTGACGACGCCGTTCGCGCCGCCTGTGGAGCCGAACTTGAGGCGGCAACGCGAGATCGAACCCGTGGAACCTGCGGCGAAGTTGATGTAGCCCCAGTCGCCGCGCTGCGGCGCCGTGATGGAGCCGTTGTTGTTGGTGTCGTTCGGGAAGCCGAAGTTGTCGTCGTTGATCGACGTGATGGTGATGGTATCGCCGGCCGCCGCGGTGCCGTTCATGGTGAGATTGCCCAGGACGCCAATCGCCGCGCCCGCGGTGGGCTTGATCACCACGCCGGGGTTGACCGTGAGGCTGGCGCCGGGGTTGATCGTGAGTCCGCCGATGAGCACATAAGTCACATTCGCGATCGGGTTCACGCCTACGGTGGCGCCGCGCTTGGGCAACACGGCCGTACTCGTGAGCGTGCCGCCGCGCAGGCCGAAAGCGTCATAGCCGTTGTTGGAGCTGGAGAAGACGAGGCTCGAGAGCACCGGGGTCGCTGTGAAGTCGAGCACGATCGGCGTCAAGGTGGACGCTTCGATCGACGTGCTCGCGAGCACCGGAGCTGCGGTGCCCTGGCAATCGATGCCGTAGTACGAGCGCCGGATCACGCAGTTCGAGATGCTGTCGGAAGCGCTCTGGAACGTGAGCGCGGCGTAGCTGCTGGAACCGCCGTAACGGATATCGCAGATGTGCAGACGCGATGCGAACGCCACACTGGAGCTCGGGAACACGATCGAGTTCCAGTCAGCGACCGCGGGCTGCGTCGCGTTGCCGTCGCCGTTCGTATCTCCGCCGCGATTGTTGTCATCCTTGTACGACGTGAACACGATCGTGTCCGCGACCGAGCCGATCGCGCGCAGCGCACCGTTCACGAGCAGCTGGGCGCCGGGGTTGAATTTGACCACGGTGCCGGCCTGGATCTTGAGCGTGACGCCCGCGTTGATGGCGATGCTGTTCTTGATCCAGAACGTCTGCCCGACGACGGTGCCAGTGGGGCCCCAGGTCTGGTCGGCAGCGATGCCCGAGGTGATGTTGACCGTCTGGGCGTGGACGACGGCTCCCAGGAGGAGTAGCGGGAGAGCGAGCAACAGAGCGCGTAGCAAACGCATGAGGCCTCCGGGGAACGGAAGGGGAGTGTCACGGACTCGATGAAACGGGACGAGTGCCGGTCGGGATCGCGGGGGATCATGGGGCCGGGGCGTTCATGAGCTTAGCGGTCCCAGCCTTGACAGACACCATCCCAATGGAAGAACGCCATCCCCTCCCAAAAACGCACACGAATTGTTCAGGCGTATCACACGGCCGCGTTGCCGCTGGGGTGGGATGCCGCTTGCCAGCAGGGCAGCGGCCCGGGGGGGGCCCGGGCCAGGCCCGCGCTCAGCTGCGGGGTCGGGTCCTGGCGATGAGGACGGTGATGTCGTCCGCGGGGCCTGTGGCCCCTTCGAACGCCCGGACCTCGCGGACCAGCTCTTGCGCCGCCGCGGCGCAGCGCAGGCCCGTCAGGCGGCGGGCGGCCTCAAGCAAGCGGACTTCGCCGAATTGCTCGGCGGTGGCATTCGCGCCTTCGGTGACGCCATCGGTGTAGAGCACGAACAGGTCGCCAGATGCGAGCCGCGTCTCGCCTCGCGTGAATGTGGATGCCGGCATGATGCCCAGGATCAGGCCACCCTCCATGAGCCATTCGGCGTGGCCATCCGCGCGAAGCAGCAGCGCGGGATTGTGGCCGGCGTTCACGTACTGCATGGCACCGGTCGCCGGATCGAGCAACGCGAAGAACGCCGTCACGAACCTTCCGCTCTCGACACTGCGGTATAGGAACGCGTTGAGCCGCTCGGCCAGGCGCTCGGGTTCGGTGAGCGCGTCCTCCTGGCTCATGACGCCAGCGCGGAATGCAGACATGAGCAGCGCGGCCGGCACGCCCTTGCCGGAGACGTCGGCGATCACCAGCAGCACCCGGCCGTCGGGGAGCACGAGGTGGTCGAAATAGTCGCCGCCGACCTCGCGCGCCGGCTCCGTTGCGCCGGCGATCTCGAGTCCGGCGACGTCCGGCGGTGCCGCGGGCAGCAGCCGCTCCTGGATACGGCGCGCCAGTTCGAGTTCGTTCTCGAACCGTACGCGCTCTTGTTCCCGTGTGCGCGCGCGTTCCAGACCCTCGGCCATGGTGTTGAATGCGGCGGCGGTCTGCCAGAGCTCGTCGTCGCCCTGCACGGCGACGCGGTGATCGAGATGGCCGGCGCCCAGGGATTCTGTGGCGTCGCGCAGCGCGGCAACGGGTACCGTGAAGCTGCGGCCGAGACCTCCGACCAGGCGGAAGTTGAAGATGGCCACTGGCAGCAGCAGGCCCACGAGCAGCGTGAGGATCGCGATCGGCACCACGCTGAGCGGGTTCTCGCGCAGGTTCTGGTAGAGCCCGAGCAACGTATCGCCGAAACGCACCTGAGCACGCAGGGAGAAATCGGTGCGATGGAAGGCGCCATTGCGATCCTGGATGCCGGCGATCAGCGCCATGCCCTGGATGCCGTTCTCGCTGAACGTGGCGTCGTTCGCTTCGATCGTATCGCGGCCCGCGCCGTAGACGACCACGCTGGGCTTCTTCTGCGACGGCGCTATACGCACGCGCGGGCGGTTCGCGTTGCGCGGCTCGCTGGTGTCGGCAGCCGCGACGACCTCGGTCATGATCATCTTCGCGCCCGAGAGCCGGCTCGGCGCGCCGGGCAGCAGGTCGCTCACGGGGACGAGCGCCAAGAGCGAGCCGGTGGCGGGAGTGGTCGCGAGCGCGCCCAGATAACGGTGGCCGCCGAGCTGCACGATGCCTTGCCGCGGCAGCGAGTCCGCGTTCGCGAGCCAGCGGGCGAGCAGTGCTTCGCGCGGGATCGAGTCGCCCATCGCGCGTACAAGCAATGACGCCGCGCCATCGGCCACGCGCCACAGGCGCAGGTGCGGCCACTCGGCATGGTGCAGCCGTGCGAGCATCGCCGGCGCATCGGCCGTGGCCGTCGGCGAGGCGAGTTGCGCCGCCAGTTCACCACGCAGTGCCTGCGCCTGATGCTCGATCACGCGTTTGCCCGTCATGGCGCGCTCGGCGCCCACGCCCAGCCATGTCGTGAGGATCCAGAGCGCGATGGTGATGAGCAACGGCACGAGCAGCACGAGCAGGTGGGAGAGGGCGAGCCGGCGGCGCACCGTGTGGATGCCCAGGCTCGGGTCGCGCAGGAAGGCGCCGACCACGGGAAACAGGCCCATGACGGCGTAGGCCAGTGCGACGCTCCACGCGACGCGCGAGAGCATCCAACTGGCCTCGCCAAGCCCGCTCAAGCCGTGCGGCTCCGGCATGTTTGCCGTGAGTGCGGCCACCACGATCAGCCCGATCGCGCCGAGCGCGCTGGCCGAGAGCGCCCGCGTGCGCAGCGCGTCGCGCCAGCGCCAGGCCAAGGTGCCGAATAGCAGCAGGCCGGTCACCGGGCCCGTCGATGGCGAGCGGCCCATTGTCGAGGCAAGGATACCGATCAGCGCGAACGTCCGTACCCAGTGGTCCACCGGCCGCGACTTCTTCTCAACCAGCCACACCAGTTCGGCCAGCGCCACTGCGCCGGCCAGACCGGCCAGCAGGATGAGCGGCTCACGAAACATTGCCGGAATCGGCAATGTGATGGACGCGAGCAGGATACGGGCGAGAGCTGCAGTGATACCCAAGCGCCAGAGCGTGCGCGTGATGCGCAAGGGATCCAGGTCGGCGCCTGCACGCCACGCGCGCCAGATGGCGCCGATGATGAACGCGAGGAGAAGGAGCCGGAGCATGGTGAGACACACTAGGGGATGCACCCTCCCGGCGCGAGCGGCTTATCGAAAAGTCTCCGGGACCCCGCAGGGGCTTGCCGGTGTAAGACATGTGCCCCGTGCCGCCTCTGCGAAGGAGACTCCCTGTCGGCCCCTCGTCGTGTCGTCTCGCTGCTGGCCTCCAGCACCGAGATCGTCTGCGCTCTGGAATGCGGCGACCACCTGGTCGGCCGCTCGCATGAGTGTGACCACCCGGCGTGGGTCAAGGACCTGCCTGCCATCACCGCCCCCAAGTTCACCATCGACCTGCCCTCGGGCGAGATCGATGCGCGAGTGCGCGCGCTGGTCGAACAGGTGGCTTCCGTCTACCGAGTCGACGCCGAGGCACTCGCCCGCCTCGCGCCGGACCTGCTGATCACCCAGACCCAGTGCGAGGTGTGCGCCGTGAGCATGAGAGATGTCGAGATGGCCCTGAGCCAGACCGTGCCCAGCCGGCCGGTCGTGGTGGCGTTGCAGCCTGACGCGCTCGCCGACCTGTGGAAGGACATGCGGCGGGTCGCCGATGCGCTGGGTGTGCCCGAGCGCGGCGTGCAATTGGTCACTCGCCTGCGGCACCGCCTGCGCGCGATCGGCGAACGAACGAAAACCCGACCCCGAACGCGGGTGGTGTGCATCGAATGGATGGAGCCGTTGATGGCGGCAGGCAACTGGACGCCGGAGTTGCTCGAGCTGGCCGGCGCCGACGACCCGCTGGGGCGTCCCGGCCAGCACGCCGGGTCCATCACCCTGGCCGACATCAGCCATGCAGATCCCGATGTGATCTTCATCACGCCGTGCGGGTTCGACCTCAAGCGGACCATCGCCGAACTGCCCGTCCTCACTGCGAAGCCGGATTGGCGCGCGCTGCGCGCGGTCCGGGAAGGACGGGTCTTCCTCGGCGATGGGAATGCCTACTTCAACCGTCCCGGCCCGCGAGTGGCCGAGACCCTCGAGATCCTGGCCGAGGCCTTGCACCCGGACGCGTTCCGGTTCGGGCACGAAGGCAAGGGCTGGGTGCGCTGGGACGGCTGACGCCGGGAGTGTAGTCACCCGCTTCGCAGGCCGATGACCCCACCGATGAGGCTTCGCAGCAGGGCCGGTGTGCTCGGCGGCGATTTGGGCCCCCGGCCTGCCGGGAGTAACCTGACGCGAAGCCTCGCGGACGGATCCGCGGGCGGCCCATGGCCGGCCCCGCGCCCGTGCGCACACCGAGCGTCGTCACACGTTCTCCTCCTTATAGAAGAGAGCCCGCCATGAGCGAGACCAAGCCGCACGTCAGCGAGTCCGAAGCCCGCGCCGTCGCCGAAGGAGCGCGCGAGACCACATGGGAAGCGCCTTCGTTCGTGCGCGAGTTGTTCCTCGGCAAGCTCGTCCTTGAATTGATCCATCCGTTTCCAGAGCCCGACGCCGACGAGCAGAAGCGCGCCGCGCCGTTCTTGGCAACGCTCGAGCGGTTCATGCGCGAGAAGGTCGACGGCGAACTCATCGAGCGCGAGGCGAAGATCCCCGAAAGCGTCATTCAAGGCTTGCGAGAGATTGGAGCTTTTGGCATCAAGATCCCGCGCGAGTACGGCGGACTCGGGCTCTCGCAGTACACCTACTGCCGCGCGATGAGCTTGGTGTCGACGGTGAACGCGTCGCTGGTCGCGCTGCTGTCGGCACACCAGTCGATCGGCGTGCCGGGGCCGGTGAAGATGTTCGGCACCGACGAGCAGAAGAAGCGGTTCCTGCCGCGGCTGGCGAAGGGCGCCATCTCGGCGTTCGCGCTCACCGAGGATGAAGTCGGCTCCGATCCCGCGCGCATGACGACGACCGCCATGCCGACGAGCGACGGCACCGCCTATATCCTGAATGGCGCCAAGCTGTGGATCACGAACGGCACCATCGCCGAACTCATGGTGGTCATGGCGCGCACCCCGGGCAAGGACGGCAAGCCGGGGCCGATCAGCGCGTTCATCGTGGAGTCGAACTCGCCGGGCTTCGAAGTGGTGAACCGCCTGGAGTTCATGGGTATCCGCGGCATCGAGAACGCGTGCCTCAAGTTCACGAACGTGCGCGTGCCCAAGGAGAACCTGCTCTGGGGCGAGGGCAAGGGCCTCAAGCTCGCGCTCATCACGCTCAACACGGGCCGCCTCACGCTGCCGGCCACCATGGCGGCGCTGGGTAAGTGGTGCCTGGGCGTCTGCCGGCTGTGGGCGAACGAGCGCCAGCAGTGGGGCAAGCACGTGGGCAAGCACGACGCCGTGGCGCAGATGCTCGCCAAGATGGCCGCCGACACCTACGCGATGGAAGCCGTCGCCGACCTGGGCTGCCTGCTGGCCGACCAGGGCAAGAGCGACATCCGTCTCGAAGCCGCGATCGGCAAGCTGTGGAACACCGATCTGGGCTGGGCGCTGTGCGATGATGCGATGCAGATCCGCGGCGGCCGCGGCTACGAGACTGGCCCGAGCTTGGCTTCGCGCGGCGAAGCGCCGATCGCGCTCGAACGCGCGATGCGCGACCTGCGCATCAACCGTATCTTCGAAGGCTCGAACCAGGTGATGCGGCTGTTCATCGCGCGCGAGGCGCTCGACGTGCACCTGCGCGTGGCCGGTGACGTGGTCATGCCCGGCGTGCCGATGGACAAGCGCCTCTCGGGCATGGTGCGCTCGGGAATCTTCTACGCCGGCTGGTATCCGTCGCGGTGGTTCGGCTGGGCGGCGTGGCCCAAGTACGGCGAGTTCGGCGTCCTCGCCGGCCACATGCGCTGGATAGAAGGCACCTCGCGCCGTCTGGCACGCCAGCAGTTCCACCTGATGGTGCTGCACGGGCCGGCGCTCGAGAAGCGCCAGTCGTTATTGTTCCGCACGGTCGACATCGGCGCGGAGCTCTTCGCCATGGCCGCTACGTGTTCGCGCGCCATGCGTGACACCAAGCTCGGCATCGGCGGCGGCACGGCCATGGAGCTGGCCGATGACTTCTGCAAGGCGTCGCGCCGCCGGATCGAGGCGCTCTTCCAAGCGATCGTCAGCAACGACGATACGGAGCACTACGGCACAGCGATGAGTGTGCTGAAGGGCCGCTACATCTGGCTGGAGGACGGTATCGTGGCCGCGCCCCACGGCGCGGTCGCCGCCGTGCCGCCTGCGACCACTGCCGCGAAGGGTGCCGCGGCGTTGTGAGCTGACGCGGGCGGCTTTGAGATGCTCTGGGCCTGTGGCCCGCCCTCTGGCGATGACGAAACCGGCGCCGGTCCCTTGCGGGGGGCCGGCGCCGGTTCGTTGTGGCGGTGTGGCGAGGGATCAGTAGCCGACGTGCACGAACGCCTGGATCTGGTCGACCTTCGGGCCGCCCTGATCCTGCGACTGGTGCGTCCAGTCCAGTGCGACGCGGGCATTCGGGTTCACGTAGTACGCCAGGTTGAGCGCGACCTGCGTGTTGTTGAGCGCCGGAGCACCACCCGCTGCGGGGATCATCTGCTGCTCGAAGCGGCCGGTGCCGACCCACTTCGCATCCTTGTCGAGCTTGGCGATCGCCTCGACCATGGCAGTGTTGATGTCCTTCTGCGTGTCCTGGTCGCTGAAGTGCTCCATCGTGAAGCCCGGGATCACCGCGAACTTCTCGGAGGACGGGCTGATGTAGGCGCTCACGTCCGCTTGCGTATGCGTGGAGGCGTCCTTGTTGGCCACGCGCGGGTCCTGACGTTCCATGCGCACGCGCGCCGTGACCATGTTGCTACCCACGTCCCGCATGAGCCACGCGTAGACGTTCTCCAACTGGTTGAGCGTGTGCGAGTCGGCCTTGCCCACGGTGCGGTCACTGTTGACGACGCCGGCCGCATAGGTCCACGCGGTCTTCGTGCCATTGAGCTCGATGCCGCGATTGTCCTGCGTCCAACTCGTGAGATAGCCGGCCATGGTGGTGCGGCGCGCATCCGAGATATACGGGATCTCGCCGTCGAAGATGCCGACCTTCACGTTGAGCAGGCCGTCCTTCGCCACGTCGTCGAACTGCACGAACGCCATGCCGCTCGTGAGCAGGCCCGTGTCGTTGGCGAAGCCGTTGTCGAAGTGGAACGTGACTTTCTCGGCGAGCGTGCCGCACGTGTGGAACTCGACCCAGTTCTGCTGGAACGCCGAGTTCGTCGCGGTGACGCGGTTGCCGCCACCCGTATCGACATCGGTGCGTGTGAAGCTGGCGCCCACATTGCCGATGAGCGAGATCGGGAAGTGTTCCTTCTCCCACGGCGAGGTGCCCATCTCGCCCGGCATGCGATATCCGTTCTGCTTGAAGTGCATGCCCAGCTGGTTCAAGCGCGGGAATGCGAAGTGACAGGCCGAGCAGGGGAGCTTGCGGTCGCGTGCGAACAGGGGAAGCGTATCCGCGGAGCGCGGTGGCGAGAGAGTGGCGAATGCGACCAGCAGCGTCACCAGGGTGAGGATGGTCCTCAGGGGACGGAGCATGTGGCCTCCTGTGGGGCGCTCACGGCGGGAACGATGTGGCGAGCTGTGAGGGGCTCATGGAGCGATTCCATGTCCCTCCACCACATGCCCGGTCCGTGGGGTCCCGACTGGATGAAAGTAAGCGGGCGGTTCGCGAAGCGTCAAGCCAGCGCGTGCTGGC
>JANYBS010000245.1 GCA_025360715.1 Candidatus Eiseniibacteriota bacterium
GTGCTCAAGCCCTCGCGCAGCGTGATGCGCTCCACGCGGCCGCCGCGCGCCGTCACGAACTCGCTGCCCACGATCGCGTCAGCCGCCCAGTCCGCACCTTTGCACAGCACATCGGGTGCGACCGCCTCGATCAGCGCCAGCGGCGTGTCCTCGCCGAAGACCACCGCCAGGTCCACGCACGCGAGCGCGGCGATCAACTCGGCGCGCTCGTCCTCGGGGATGATCGGTCGCGTGGGGCCCTTCAGGCGCCGCACCGAGGCATCGCTGTTGACGCCCACCACGAGCCGGCCGCCCAGCGCGCGGGCCTCTTCAAGATATTCCACATGCCCGCGGTGAAGCAGGTCGTAGACGCCGTTCGTGAAAACGACCTTCTCGCCCGCCGCGCGCCAGATCGCCAGCTTGGCTTGCGCGGCTTCCGGCAGGGCGAAAGCGCTCATGCCAGCGCGCCCGCGAGCGATTCCTTGAGCTGCGCGGGCGAACACGTGGCCGTGCCCACCTCGCGGATCACCACGCCCGCGGCGTGATTCGCCAAGTAACAGGCCTCGGGGTAGTCCGCGCCCGCCGCCAGCGCCAGCGCGACGACACTCACCACAGTGTCACCCGCGCCGGTCACATCGAAGACCTCGCGCGCCACGGTGGGCAGGTGCGTGTAGCGGCCCATCTTCTCGAAGAGGCTCATACCATCGGGGCCGCGGGTGACCAGCGCGCACTCGCAATCCAGGCGCTTCTGCAGGCCCCAGCCCACGTTCAGGAGGCTCGCCTCGTCGGTGACGCGCTGGCCCATGACCCAGCCGGCTTCGTGCTGGTTGGGCGTGACGATGCTCACGCCATGATACGCGTCGGTGTGGCTCTCCTTGGGATCGACGGCGATCGGGATGCCCTGTGCCTTGGCCAGACGAATGGCCTGTTCGAGCGTCTCGCGCGTGACCACGCCCTTGCCGTAGTCACTGATGATGAGCGCCTCGCAGCGCGCCATCTCGCGCGCGATTACGTCGAGCGTGTCCTGCAGCGCATCACCAGTGAGTTCGGCGCGCGATTCCCGATCCGCGCGCACCACCTGCTGATGCTGGGCGATGATGCGGGTCTTGATGGTGGTCGGGCGCGTGCGGTCGCGCACGAGCGTGCGGGTGTTCACGCCGCGCTCGGCGAAGGCGTCGAGCAGCTGCTGGGCGCGCGGGTCATCGCCCATGACGCCCACCAGCACCGGCTCGGCGCCGAGCGCGGCGAGGTTCGCGGCCACGTTACCCGCGCCGCCGAGCGAACTACTCTCGCGCTCGATGTCGACGACGGGCACGGGAGCCTCGGGCGAGATGCGCTCGCAGCGACCCCAGAGATAGTGATCGAGCATCAGGTCGCCCAACACCATGAGCCGCCGGCCGGCGAACCGGCTCACGATGGCTTCGAGCGACGACAAAGCGAACGCAGTGGCAGACATACTCGGAAAGTAGCCGCCGCCGCAGACCACCGCAACAATGCAACGACGGCGGCGATGCTGACGGGGCTCCCCAGTCCCGCGCACCCACCGCCGCCGCTCTTCCCCTCACGAGCTTCGTTCAGTCTCCCGTATAGAGGCGGTACACCCGCTTGAGGCCGGGCATGTCGCGCTCGCCACCACTGAACGTCGACGTGATCGTGAGGGTCTTGCCATCCTTCGACAGCTCGTAACTCTCGGTGAGCGTGCCGCGCTGGCCCATCGGGCGTGCGGCGACGAGCGTGCGGCCGTGCCACTGCGCATGCACCGGCGGCGGCGTGCGCGGCCGCGCACCGTCGCCCTGAGGGGCGTCAGCAGGCTTGGCTTGCACCGGCTTCGCATCCGCCGCGGCGTCACCCAGCAGCAGTACGCGCGGCGCTCGCGTGTCCTCGCCGATCTCGATGCGATCGTCGAACTGGTCGATCACCAGCTTCTGTGCGGGCTCCATGCGGCGGCCGCCGCGGCCGCCATCGGCATTCTCGCCACCCTCCGGGCCGGCACCGCCCTGCGGTGCGTCGGGGGGCGGGCCACCTTCGCCCATACCCTCGCCGCCACCCATGCCACCACCGCCGCCCATGCCACCGCCACCGCGCATGCCGCCACCGCCCATGCCACCGCCACCCATACCGCCGTGCCTGCCGCCGCCACCGCCGCCGCGCATGCCGCCACGCTCGCCGCCGCCGCCGCCACGTCCCGCGAACAACTTGGCGGGGTCATCGCTCGCCTTGGCGTCGAACATCCACAGCCCTTGCAGCCGCGGTTTCGCAGGGTCCGCGTCGTTCGCACCGGGCGCGATGCGCGCGGGCATGTCGGGCGGCATGGGCGTGGGCGTGCGGCCGGCATCGGCCTGCGGCGCACCTTGTGCACTGGCATTCCCCGCTGCGGCGAGCGCAAACGTCAACGCAGCAGCAGCGATCCAGCGACGGTTCCAGTTCTCGATTCGCGGCATGTGGCCTCCTTGCAGCGTGCGTCTCGAATCATGCGCCAGGGTGAGGTCTGGACGAACGAGGCGCGCCAAGGTTGCATGCGAATCGGGCCGGGCAAGAAAAGCACGAGCCCCGCACCATCCTGGTGCAGGGCCCGCGTGCGTGAGACTTCGCTTCGCTGAGAGTCGTACAGCGCTGTTGCATGGATGCGCGAACCCGCTCGGGCCCACACACCCACATGCATGTTAGCGTGAAAACGGCTTGGAACCGGAACCACGATCGAGAGGTACTGCACAATTGACGAAGGTCTGGAGCGCCGACTAGCGTCTGTGGATGAACGCCGACATCCGCCTGTATACCGCGACCGACCTCGAGCGTCTGCGCGCACTCATCACCGCGCAAGGGATCGCCGCGCAATTCGATAAGTTTCAAGGCGATACCGGGCTCGAGCGCATGCTGAGCGACCCCCACCTGTATCCCGGTGCGGTGCGCATGGCGTTCGATGGAGCCGACGCCGGAGCCGACGCCACGGGTTTCGCGATCACCTACCTGTTGCCGCATGACGGCGCGCCCTTCGCGATGCACCGCATCGGCGTGCGCGAGCCGAGCCGTCGCCGGGGCATCGGCTCAGCGCTCCTGGCCAGTGCCGAGGCCTGGGCGGCCCGCCAGACACACCTGCCTATCGGCGAGCAGTCCGCCAGCGCGTGGGTACCCGAGCCGGCCGCCGAAGTCCTGGCGGCGCGCGCGGGCTATGCACACGAGCGCTGGTACTGGCTCATGGAGCGCCCGCGCGGGGGCACGGCGACGCCCGGCTGGCCCGCCGGTGTGAGCACGCGCCAGTGGGACGGCAGCGACGCCATGCTCGAACACGCGGTCGCCGCATATAATGACTCGTTCGCGCAGCACCACCGCTTCGTTCGCGGAAGCGTGGACTCGCTTCGCCGCATCATGACGCGCGAAGGCAGCACGCCGGAACAGCTGTGCGTCGCCTATCGGGGCCAAGCTCCCGTGGGCTTCTGCCGCTGCGAACGTTTCGGCTTGCGCGGCGAGATCGGCGTGCTCGGCACGGTGCACGCCGCGCGCGGCATCGGCTTGGGCCGCGCACTACTGCGCTGGGGCGTGCAATGGCTCGAAGCACACACGACGACGCCTGTCACGCTGCTGGTCGATGGCGACAACGAGAGCGCGCTCGCTCTGTATAAGAGCGAAGGCTTCGCCGTCACGCGCACGCGGCGCGTGTGGAGCAAGCGGCTGAGCGCGTGACGGGGGCGAACGCGGCCGCGCCGCAGCCATCTTTCCGCACCTTCTTGCTCCTGTGGAGCACGCAGACGATCTCGTTGTTCGGCACGTTCATCACCCAATTCGCGATCAACATCTGGCTCACGCGCGACCTGTACCCGTTGCCCACGCAGCGCACCCCTCTGGCGCTCGCGCTCACGGTGATGACGCTGGCTTCGAGCGCGCCGCTCATCCTGGGCATGCCCATCGCCGGCGCATTCGCCGATCGCCACGACCGCCGACTCATCCTGTTCGTGGCCAATATGAGTTCCGCGCTGCTCACGGGCGCGATGCTTGCGCTCTTGATCACCCATCACCTGCCGCTGTGGCTTGCGGCCATCCTGCTGGTGGGCTACTCGCTCGCGGGATCCTTCCACAGCGCGGCGTTCGATTCGTCGTACGGGCTGTTGGTGCGGCCCGAACAGCTCGGGCGCGCGAACGGCATGATGCAGACGAGCTTCGCGCTCTCGCAGTTGCTGGCGCCGGCGGTCGCCGCCACGCTCATCGGCTTACCGAGCCTGCTCGCGCACGGCCAAGCCGCTCCCGCGTGGCTCGGGCATCTCTCCGACGGCGTGCCGTTCGCGTTCGCCGCCGACATGTGCACGTTCCTGATCGCCGCCATCGCGATCGCGAGCCTGCGCATCCCGTCGCCGCCACCGCGCAAGGGTCCGCGTGCGAGCCTTGCCGCCGACGTGCGCGAGGGCATCCACTGGATCGTCAAGCGCAAGCCGTTCGTGTGGCTACTGCAGTTCGGTGCGCTGGCGAACTTCAGCTTCGCGCCACTCGTTCTTCTGCTGCCGCTGCTCGTGCGCGACCGCCTCGCCACCGACCGCGCCGCGCATCACCTGAGCTACGAAGCCACGCTCGCGATCGTGAGCACCGCCATGGGCGCCGGCGGCGTGCTCGGCGGCGTGATCATGAGTACCTGGGGCGGCGTGAAGCGTCAGCGCACCTACGCGATGGTCCTGTCGATGATCGTACTCGGCGCCGGCGTGTGCGTGGCGGGCCTCTCGCGCCAGGTCTGGGTCATGGCGGCGGCTCTTTTCATATGCGAGATCCCGGTACCGATGCTCAACGGGCATTCGTATCTGCTGTGGCAGAGTCTCGTGCCGTCGCATCTGCTCGCGCGCGTGCTGTCCACGCGGCGATTCATCGCGCAGAGCGCATTCCCCGTGGGCACGATGATCGCGGGCTGGCTCGCCGCGGGCATCGAACCGTGGATGCTGGTCTCGGGATTCACCGGCGTGCTGGTGCTCTACTGCTTGGTCAACGTGCTCGATCCGAACTTCCGCACGCTCGAAGCCCGCATGGCGGAAAGCGCCGCATACGACGTGGTGTGATCCGATGCTGACGCGCGTCGTACCGCCCGCCTTCGATCGCCCGTCGCCGCGCCGGCCGCGGCGCGCCGGCGCTCAGGGGCTGGTGGGGGCGAGATGATCCTCGAAATCGGCTATTGACTCGTCGGGTACGAATGCGATGCAATTGTCGTATTTCCATCCTCGGGCGCTCTCCTCCCCCGGTTCGCTGCCTCGACGCCTTGCACTTGCACCGGGAACCCTCCATGCGCCAGACGCCCCTGTCCTCAGCCTGCTTCGGCCTGATTCGCTCTCGCGTCTCGTTCGCGCTCACGAGCCTTGCCGCGATGGCGATCGCATCGCCGGCCCCCGCCAGTCCCGCGCACATCGGCGGAGTGTGGTCGAATGGCCACGATCTCGGGACCGTGCCGGTGCACTTCGTGCTTTCACCCGGTGACAGCGCCGGCATGCTCTCGACGATCTCGTGGTGGCGCTCGATGCCCGAGGGGCCGGGCATCAAGTACGGCGGGTTCCTGTTCCAGCGTGCGTTCCGCGAGCCGCCAACGGGCTCCCTCGCCTCGGCGGCGTTCCCGGAATCCCTGTTTTATGACCGGCCCGCAGAAGCCGGTCCCACGAATGATTTCTGCGCGGGCACGGTGCGGCTCGAGGACTCGGGGACGATGATCGTCGGTGGCACCGAAAGCACCGACGCCGATGTGGGCACGACCCAGAACGAGATCATGCTCGACGGTTCGCGGACCTGGCTGCAGCCCGATGCGCATCTGCGCATGCATGATCGGCGCTGGTATGGGACCGGCACGCTGCTGGGCGACGGCCGGGTGTTCATCCACAGCGGCAGCCGCTACGTGCAGGCACTGATCTTCGGTGGCATCACGGACTCGATACGCAACGATGGCGTCACAAGGGCGTTGGCCCCGCCGCTCGTGCAGAGGCTCGGCTTCTCGTCGCACGGCGAGTGGGACACTCCGGCTTCCCCGTATCCCGTGCTCACGGCCGGAGTGACTGCACCGCGTCCGCGCGAAGGCGGGAACGCGATGCTGTCCATCAGTGCGGATCACACGGTCTACTTTGGCGGATGCGACCCGGCTGTCGCGGATCCCGCATCGCGATGCTCCAATGAGCTCTGGTGGCTCTACCGCAGCGACGATCATCCGTCCGAAGCCAACAGCAATGACTACGACTACACCTGGCTGAGGAAGCCATTGGCTGGCGATCCTTCTTTGAGCGCTTCAATTGATACGCCCGTGGGGCGCTACCGCGCGAGCGCCGCGCTCGACATGTTCGATGATCTCGTGGTCTTCGGTGGTCTCACCTCGACCGCGGCCGGAGACAGCACGCTGTCGGACCTGTGGGTCGGCCGCGGTGCGCACTACGGCAACAGCAGCGAGAACCGTTGGTATCGCGTACACATGGAGAACCTTCCGGAGCGCGGCGATGCCGATCTTGGCGCGCGCTGCGGCGCCGCCATGTGGACGGATCCGTTGTTCCACGAGATCTACTTCTTCGGCGGCGCGGCCAGCGCCGATGCCACGCCGAGCGATGCCGCGGTCTACCATCTCTCGCTCTTGTGGCACGAGCCCGACGGATCCGCACCGGGCTTCTACACCGCGCATTGGAATGTCGTCCCCGAGGTCCAAGGCTCCGCTGCCGGCGTCGCACGTGCGCGTGCCGGGCTGGCCGTCGATCCGCGCGAATACCTGAGCGCACCGGTACCCAAATCGATGCGCTTCGTCCTTCAGGGCGGTCGCACGGCGCAGGGCGTGACCTCGGACCTGCTCGCGCTCTGGATCTTCCGCACCGAGACTGCGACGCTCGGGGTGTACTGGCAGCCGATCGCGATGCCGCCATCGTCTTCCACGCCTGTGGCTGCGCTGGATCCGGCGCTCCTGTACGACCGTGAGACCACTCGGCTCATCACGCTCGGCGGTCGCACGGCAAGTGGCGGCATCTCGCACGACATCCGCGCCGCGCTCATGCCCTTCTACGACGATCCCCGCATCGCTCCCACTCCCACATGGGTGGAATATGGCTCCGGTGGCCTGCCTCACGGTTTGAGCGGCGCGTGCGCCGCGGTGCCATTCTCGGATTCCTATTCGCGCTTCGCCGAGATCTTCGACCCGCATGCGCCCGCGAACACCAACCACTTCACGCGCTTGGATTCCGACCCGCATCTGGCCGAATGGTATCCGTTCGATTTTGCGATCCCGACGCTCGGAGGCTCCGGGGCGCATCGCTACGTCTTCGAAGCCGGCCCACGAGTGGATAGCTGGATGGCGGACCTGGGCACAGCGGCGCAGGACGGAGCGCGGTGGAAGCCGGTCGATGCCTCCCGGGACACGAGCCTGATCAAGGGCGGCTCCGCGGTCATGTACCGCGTGGGCCACATCCTCAAGTGCGGCACGCGCGACTCGGAGCACTTCCATCCGGCCACCAACAGAACGGTCACGATGGACCTGCGCGGAATGGCGACGGGCGCGATCACGCCAAGCGACTTCGCCAGCCTGCGCTGGCATGTGGAGTCGCCGATGCATGCCGCGCGTGTGAATCACGGCTTGGTACTACTGCCCACGGGCGACGTCGCGGTCTTCAACGGCATCACGCAGACCGCCGACAATGACGCCGACGACACCGACTTTCCGTTCGTCTACCTGCCCGAAGTGTGGCACCCCGGAGACGAGGACGGCTCGACGTCGCATTGGAGCGACATGAACTCCGATCCGTTCTTGCATCGCCGCGGATACCATTCCAGCGCATTCCTGCTGGCCGATGCCCGCGTCATGGTGGGCGGTGGAAATACGCTCCACCAATCGGGAGCCTTCGACGGCCGCGCGAATATCGACAGCGTGCAGATCTATTCGCCGCCCTATCTGTTCGGCGCCGACGACCGGCTCTTGCCACGACCCGTGATCCTGGGTCTGTCTGCGGCCGACGTCGCGTATGGCGGCGTGGCCACACTGCTCACCGATGTCGCCATCGACGATGCCGTGCTCATGCGCCCCGCGGCGACGACGCACGCATTCGATGCCGAACAGCGCTTCGTTCCGCTCACACGCCTGCGCAGCCAAGCGACCCAGTCGCCATTCGCCTTCACCTTTCGCGTGCCCGCCGATCCGGACTCGCTGCCGCCCGGCGACTACATGCTCTTCGCCCGTCGCGCCGCGATGGCACCGTCGATCGCGCGCTGGATCCATGTGCGCCGCACGGCGACCACTGGGCCTGCGCGCGACCCGGGCGACCTCGTGCGACCGGGCCGCATGGCGCTGCGGCTCAGCGGCACCGAATGCGGTGGCACGATGCGGCTGAGCTGGGCCGCTCCCGCGGACGACAGCACGCTTGTGGCATCCGGCGCAGTCACCGCGATCGACATCCGCTATACCGATGAGGGCCCGATCGACACATGGGCACGGTTCCGCGCAGCGAAGCCCGTGCCCGTCGAATTGCCGGCTCCCGGCGCTCCGGGCGAGACCCAGCAGATCACGTTCACGCTGGATACCGGACGTACCTACTGGTTCGCCGCCGCATGCAACGATGACGCGCGCACGGGGCCGAACTTCTCCGCCCTGTCACCCGTCCTGCGCCGCACCATGCTCGGCTGCGAATCCGACTTGTTCGCGAGCACGGGGCAGGACTCCGCCGCGGGCGGCGGCAGCGCCATTCAAGAGACAGGCGTGCTCGGTGCGCCCGAGGGTACCTCGGTAAGCGCGGGCTCGGTCTCGTGCGCCTCTGGTGCATCGACCGCGGGCGGCAGCCGCACGATTCGCCTGCGCGTGCGCTTGCGCCTGCGTCCGGACGCGACGCCGCTCTGGCTGCACGCCGATGCGCTACCGGGCGAGACTGCCTCAGATACGCTGGTGATCGAGTCCCTGCAGCACTCGCGCGAAGGCACCTTGGCGCCCGCCCTGTGCGCGCGTGCAAGCGAAGGCGTGCACCTTCTCGGCGGCGACACGCTGTGGCTGGACCTGTCGGCGGCGACCACCGCGACGCAGCTGCGTATCGAAGCGCAACGCCAACCGTTCGCTCCCATCGCCGAACTCGCCACGGTCTTGCCCGCGCGTACCGCGATCGAGAAGATCAGCCCAAACCCCACTGCCGAGAGTTCACGCATCACCTTCGCCCTCGCGAAGCCGGGCGTCGTGCGACTCGAAGTCTTCGACATCACCGGACGCCGCATCCGCACGCTCGCATCGAGTACATTCGCCGCCGGTCACCACGATGTCGCTTGGGACGGCAAGGACGACCGCGGCGCGCACGCACGCGCCGGCATCTATCGGGTGCGCTTGAGCACCGCCGGCACCCAGGACCATCGCGCGATCGTACTCATCGACTGAAGACCCGGAGTCGGATCCGGCGTGGGGTTCATGGGGGGTCCGATCGGGAATTGGATCGTCTCAGGGATCGATCACGAATCGCTGGCGGCACCACACGGCGACGCTCTTGCCGCGCCGCGTCGCAGGATGGAAGCGCATCGCCGAAGCGGCGTCGATGGCCGCAGGCACCAGCGCCGCAGCGCCGCTGCTGAACGCCACGCGAACCTCGCCGACCTCGCCGGTCTCGTCCACGTGCAGATCCACATCGACCACGCCCGCGCCGACGTTCGCAAGGTGCAGCTGCGCAGGCGCGATCGGCACGGGTGCGTGCAGCGCGTCATCGGTGGGCAGCGCGTCGCTCGCGGGCGGCGCCGGCGTGGGCGGCTCGGCCGGCGCGGGCTCGGGTAGCGCGGCCTCGAGCGCCGCGCGCGAGGCCGCGACGTGGGTGAGCGTGAGGCTCGCGCGCGCCGATGCGGCCGCACCCGCCGCGACGCCACCCCGTACGGGCGCCACCGGCATCGTCAGATTCGCCGCGGAATCCCCGCGCACCTCGATCGGCATCGCGCGATCGGGCCGCTGAACGGCAGCGTCGTGCCCGCGGCCGCAACCGCCTGCGAACACGAGCGCCAGCGCGCACGCACAGGCGGATACAAAGGCTCTTGGCGATCCTGGCAGCATGCTTTGCATGCTGACGCGCCCCTGGCGTTGCGGCAAGTGCGGCTTGTGGCGCCACGGGCACGGGCCTACTCTTGCGTCATGACAGCCCCCATGGATTCCCGCCAACGCGTCCTGGCCGCCCTGCGCGGCGACATCGTCGATCGTGCCCCGATCTCGTTCTGGGGCCATGTGTATCATCGTGAGTCGAGCGCACAGGAACTCGTCGCGCACACGATGGAACGCTGGACGAAACACGAGTGGGACTGGGTCAAGCTCAACCCTCGCAAGCACTATCATGTCGAACCGTGGGGTGTGCGCTACGCTTACAGCGGTGTGCCCGACGCCAAGCCCAAGCTGTCCGCCTATCCCGTGCATCAGGCATCGGATTGGGACTTGGTCACGCCGGTCGACGAGACCCAGGGCGCGCTCGGCGAGCAGATCGAATCCGTTCGGCTTCTGCGCGCCGCTCTGCCGAAGCATGTGCCGATCCTCGCCACGATCTTCACACCGCTCGCGATCCTGGGCGAGCTCTGTGAACCGCCCGCGATGCTGCGCGAGCACCTGCGCACCGAGACGCCGCGCATCACGCGCGCCCTCGAAGTCGTCACGAACGTCTTCGCCAAGCTTGCGCGCGCCTACAGGGATGCCGGCGCCGATGGCATCTATCTGGCCACCGTCGACTGGGGCTGCCGCGAGTTCATGACGCCCGAAGACGTGAAGCGTTTCTCCACTCCCTACGATGTGCGCGTGCTCGAAGCCGCCGGCGCGTCGCCGTTCCACACGCTGCACGTGTGCAAGGGCGACAACCTGCTCGCCGAGTTCGCGAAGCACCCGGTGGGCGCGTGGTCGTGGGACGCGCATGCCCCGGGAAATCTCTCTCTGGCTCAGGCGCTCGAGATCCTGCCGGGCGCGGTCATGGGCGGCATCTCCCATGACGGCGCGCTGCAGGCCTCCACGCCAGAGCCGGCGCTGTTGCAGTTCCGCCGCGCGCGCGAGGCGACTCACGCGCGGCGCTGGCTGGCCGCTCCCGGATGCTCGATGCCGCCAACGACCCCCGAGGCCAACCTCGAGGCGTTGCGCAACGAGGATCGCCGCGTGGCCGAGTCGCCGGGGCACGTCTCCGGCTGAAGCAAGCGGTAGCACGTGCCTTTGGTGCCGCGTCCTCACCGGACGGGGCCTCGAGGAGGTGCTGTCATGCTGCGGACCTCGCTCATCGTCACTCTGCTGCTGGCCGTTCCCGCATTCGCCAGCGCCCAGACCGACCCGCATTCCCCCGAAGCGACCGTGCGCTCCATGCGCGCGCCGGATCCTGTCAAACCCGCTGCCGCTGGCGCGCCGTCGCAAGCGCACCCGACGGGCAACGTGTCGATCGGTGAAGTCGCGCCGGGCTTCGCTCTCGACGACCAGGTGGGCATGCCGTTCAAGCTCGCCACCGAACGCGGCAGTTGGGTGGCGCTGTGCTTCGGTGACCGCCGCACGATACTCGCCACGATCGATCGTGTGACGCTCTCACTTGCCGGGCTCAACCTGCGCGTGTTGGCGGTCGTGCATGAGAACGGCCAGGCCCTGCGCGCGTACTGTGCGAAGAACTCGTTGCACGTGCGCGCGCTCGCCGATCACTCGGGCGAAGTCTGCATGATCTACGGGCAGTGGGACGACACGTCACAGCAAGCACTCACCGGACTGGTGCTCGTGGACCCGCAAGGCATCATCCGCGCGCGCGAGCGCGGCACGAACCTGACCGCCGAGGCCATCGTGGCCAGCGTGCGTTCTGCCATGCCCGGCCTCTAGCTTTGCAGGGTGTCCTCGGGACTCGTGGCGACGTCGGGAGTTGAGGGTTCGCGTTCCGCACGGATTAAGCCCCTGCGACGCGAAGGTCGATATCGACCGCAGATGCGTGGGTCCCTATCGAACATCCCTTCACTCCCGGAGCCCCGGAATGAGATCCCGAACCTTGCTCTCCTTGCTGCTCGGGACGGCCGCGCTGCTCGCGCTCGCGGTCCCATGCGCGGCTGCAGCGAACGGCGGCGCGAATACCACTCCCAGCGACCCGCGTACCCAGAACCTCTATCCGCTCGGCTCGGCGTCGGAATACGCCTACCTCGGCGCCGGCCAGAGCGCGCCGGACTTCCATTACGATGCCGCCGACGGCAGCGACGCGCGGCTGCACGACCTGCTCGCACAGGGTCACGTGCTACTCGTCTTCGGTGCCGGCGATGAACACCTCCGAGGCATCGAACACGAACGCGCGCAGCTGCTGCGCATGGGCGTCGTCCCCGTCGCCGTGCTCGACCTGGGCGGCAAGACCTGCCGCGCCGCCGTCGCGCGCTTGGGGCTGCACTACCCGGTGATCGCCGACCCCCGCCGAGTGATCGCCGCGCAGTTCAATTGCCTCGAGTCCACGACCCGCGCCACCGCCCCCGCCTGGTTCTTGGTCGACCGAAAAGACCGCCTGCGCGCCTGCGACCGCTTCGAGTGGCCCCAGTCCTCCTGGACCATCACCAGCGCGAGCGCCCTCGGGCTCCCCGTCGGCGACGCACTCATGCCAACATCGTCGAACCGGCCCTGAGCGGACTTCAGCGCCAGTACGCGAGGCCTGGCGCCAGCGAGCGCTAAGCGACCTTGCGAGCCTCGCGCTGATCGACGACGAACCGCAACGCCCCCAGCACGTCATCCCAGCTGAACGGCTTCGCGATCACCAGGTCCACGCCCCGTGAGGCCGCAGCTTCTTCCTCGAGCTGGAACCCCCAGCCGGTGACCAGCACCACCGAAGTCTCCGGCTGGCTGCTCTTGACCGCGAGCGCCAGGTCCCAGCCGTTCATCTCGGGCATCCCTAGGTCCGTGAACACGATGTCGAACTGGTACTTGCGGATCGCCTCGACGCCCGCCGGTCCGCCGACCGCCGACATCACCTCCATGCCCATCGCGGCGAGCAGGTCGACCATCACTTCGAGCACCGACGGTTCGTCGTCCACCACCAGGACGCGCATGCGCGGCAGCGGGCCTGCTTCGGCGCGAGGCGAGCGCTCCATCTCGGCAGCGCCCGGCGGGAACTCGAGCGTGAAGACCGTGCCCACGCCCGGCTCGCTCTCGCACACGATCGTGCCGCGATGGCGCGTCACGATGCCGTACGCGACCGAGAGTCCCAGCCCCGTGCCTTTGACCGCCTTCGTCGTGAAGAACGGATCGAAGATGCGCACGCGCACGTCCTCGTTCATGCCCACGCCCGTGTCGCGCACCTGCACGCGCACGCCGCTCGCGGCATTCTCCGATGTCACCCACAGGTCGCCGCCCATCGGCATGGCGTCGACCGCGTTGAGCACCAGGTTCGTGAAGACCTCGCGCAGCTCGCTGCCATTGCCAAACGCCGACATCGAGGCGCTCAGTTCCAGATGCACGTCGATGCTCACGCCGCGACGCTTGGCGCCCGATTCCCAGACCGGGCGTGTCAGCTCGATCACGCCGAGCAACACCTGGTTCACGTCGAGCGTCTCGAAGCGCTCATCCTGGCGCACGCGCGTGAACTCCTGCACGCGGCGCACCGTCTGCGCGCCGTCGAGCGCCGCTTGTTCGATCACCTGCAACTGCCGGCGCGTCTCCTCGTCGGGGCCCTGCTGCATGAGCAACTGCGTCCGACCCAGGATCGCGGCCAGGATGTTGTTGAAGTCGTGCGCGACGCCGCCGGCCATCTCGCCCAGGGCATTCAGCTTGGCGGACTGCACCAGCTGCGCTTGTGTGGCGCGCAGCGCTTCGTAGGCCGTGCGCTGCTCGTTATAGAGGCGCGCATTGGCGATCGCGGCGCTGCACTGGCCGGCGAAGAGCGTCGCCAGTTCCAGGTCCTCGTTCTGGAAGCCGCGCTCGCCCATTCGCGTGAGCGTGATCACGCCCACGACCCGGTCCTGCGCAAGCATCGGCACGCACATGAGCGCCATCTGTTCGGGCGGCGTGCCCGGCACCGTGATCGCCCGCGGATCGGACTCGGCGTCGTTCACGATCTCGCCGCGGCCCGTGAGCGCGACCGTGCCGGTGATGCCCTCGCCCAGCTTGAGGCGCACCGCCATCATCTCGTCCACGTACGTGAGCGCGTCGCACACGAGCGGCACCAGCACCTCTTCGCGCTCTTCATACAGGAACACCGTGCACTCATCGGTCTGGATGACCTCGCGCACCTGCTTGGCGATGGTCATGGCGACGGCCTGCAGGTCGAGCGAGTTCGTCACGGCGTGACTTACAGTCAGCAGCGCGGCGAACTTGCTCTTCTGCTGTTTCTCGCGCTCGAGCATCTCACTCAGCGATGCTTCGGTGAGTACCTCGGCCGCGTCTCGCGCCAGTGTGAGGAACCAGCCCATGGGCTTGCCCGCAGGCGAGAAGGGCACGCGCGAAAGCAGCAGTTCGCGGTCCGGCCGGCGCTTGAGCCGCACGCGGTCCAGCCGCAGCAGTCGCAACCGGGACCGTTCGGTCTCGGGGAACAACTCACTCGTCGCGCCGCTTGCGACCAGCGATGCGAACGTGACATCGCGCAGCTGCTCGGCGCTTTCGCCCGTCAGCTGCGAGAAGGCGGGATTCGCGGCGCGGATCACCATATCGAGATCGGTGAACGCCATCGGCGCCGGGATGAAATGCAGCAACGGTTCCAACTCGCTGATCCAGTCTCGTGCGGCAGCCGGGTCGGCGAGCCCCTTGGAACGCACCATCGCGAGCAGTGCGCGAGAGATCGCTTCAGAACTCGCGCCGGCGCGCGTCCAGCGCACGACCGCATCACGGATCAGGTTCAGGAAGTCCGCGTCATCATCGCGCTGGAAGCTGCTTTCGAGCTCGCTCACGAGCCGGGCGGCTTCGTCGCGCGCCAGAGCGTCACCCAAGACATCGCGAAGCGCCTGCGTCATCGCCGACACGAGACGGGTGCGGTGCCTCTTCATGAAGCGGGCGAGCGACTCTTGCACGCAGGATCTCCAGACCACCGAGGGACGGCGGACGAACGCGCGCGAGGGGTCGTCGCACGCATCCGACTCCTATGTTCGGAATGCGCGCAACGCCACTTGAGGAATCTCAGCCATGCAAGCTTGCAGAGTGCACGCTGCACGATGAGAGCGTGCGCATTGCAAGGCGCAGCCGGCCGGAGTCTGACGAGAGTTTGTCTCGCATCCCGCGCTGGGGTCTGATAAGCCTTGGAGGGGGATGCGCGCAGCGATCCCTTGGGATCCCCCGGACACTCAGGAGCTCGACCATGAAAAGTTTCGCTTCGTCGTTCCTCGCTTGGCTCTTGCTGGTCCTGGTGGCGTCGCTGGCGCTCGCCCAAGGCGCGCCCGCGCCCGATGCCCAGAAGCTCATCGACAACGAACACGCGTTCGCCACCGACGTCGCCGCACACGGCGTGCGCGAAGGCTTCCTGCGCTGGCTGGCGCCGACCGGAATCGTCTTCGGCCCCGGACCGGTGAACGCGATCAAGTTCTACAAGGCGCGCAAACCCTTGCCGACGCGCCTCGCGTGGTATCCCGTCAAGGCGGTGATGAGCGCGAGCGGCGACATGGGCTGGACGACCGGGCCGTGGGACTGGCGCAGCGACAGCACCAAGACAAAAGCCGAAGCGAGCGGCGACTTCGTGACGGTGTGGCGCCGTCAGGGCGACGGCAGCTGGAAGGCTGCGTTCGATGGCGGCGTGGGCCGCGCGGCGATGCCCGTCGAGGGTCCGGCGGCGCTCAGCGTGCTTCCGCCGGGGCCGCGCGGCGGCGGCCCGCTCGCGCGGCGGCACACGCTCTACCAGACCGACACCGACTACGCCACGCTCATGGGTCAACAAGGTGTGAGCGCTGCGATCGCGCGGTATGCCGCCGAGGATGTGATCGTGCTGCGCGACGACATGCCGCGGCTCACGAATGCCACCGTGGCGCGCGATTCGCTCGCACGCGAGGGCACATTCATGGCCATGTCGATGGGCCAGTACATCGCCGATGCCGGGGACCTGGGCTACACCTTTGGGAGTCGTGTCCGCAGCAACGCCGCCGGCCCCGACTCGAGCTACTACCTGCACATCTGGCAGCGCGGCCGCACGCGGCCGTGGGAACTCGTGCTCGAGTACGTGCAGCCGGTGCCGCACAAGAAGTAGCACGCGACGGCATCCGATGCGCACGCTGGGCTACGCCCTGGTCCTGCTGCTCGCCGCCACCACGCTGTGGCAGGCGATCGCGCACGCGCTCGAGATGCGTGCGCATCCGCCGCATGGCGTGTTCGCCGACGCCGGCGGCTTCCGGCTGCGGCTGCTGCCGAGCGGCGCCGGGCAGAACGGGCCGACCGTGCTGCTCGAGACGGGCATCGGCGGCGCGACCAGCGTCACGTGGAGTTGGGTGCAGCGCGGGGTCGAGCGCTTCGCGCCGGTGGTCTCGTATGACCGCGCGGGTCTGGGCGACAGCGATCCCGGCCCCATGCCGCGCGATGGTGTGGAGCTCGTGACCGAGTTCCACACCGCGCTGGTCAACGCCGGCTACCGCGGTCCGTACGTGTTCGTGGGGCACTCGTATGGCGGCCTGCTCGCGCGCTTGTTCGCCGACCGTTACCCCGATGAAGTCGCGGGCGTGGTGCTGGTCGAGTCCTCGCACGCGGCGCAGTTCCGCGGACGCGGCCCACGCGGCGTACTGCGCGTGATGCGCACGCTCGTGCCCGCGGCGCCGTGGGTCGCGCGTCTGGGGCTCACGCGTGCCGTGCTGACGTTCGTGAAGACCGACGCCGACCTTTTACCGCCTGCAGCACGCAAAGAGCAGCGCGCGTTCCTCGGCTCGCCGCGGCACTGGAACGGCGTCGTGCGCGAGATGGGCGCATGGAGGCCGCTCACGAGTCCGCAGGCCGCTGCCGCGCGCGACCTGGGCGACCGTCCGCTCGCGGTGCTCACGGCCGAAGTCAGCGCCAAGCGCTTCCCCGGCTGGAAGGGCCTGCAGAGCGACCACTCGCGACTCTCCACCGACAGCTTCGCGCGCACCGTCGCCGGTGCCACGCACGGCTCGATCCTGGCGGACTCGAGCCACGCGGAGCACGTGATCACCGCCATCCACGACGTGTTCGACGCCGTGCGGCTGCATCGTCGCGTGGCCGAACTGGTGAGCGAACGCGGGCACTAGAAGTTTGGCGCCGTAGCAATCCGAAGGCCTGCATCATGGAAATGTCGGCGCCGAGGCCCCTGCGCGGAACCCCGGCGCACGCGTCGATCGGGCAGCCATCCCATGTGGCACTTCAAGATGCGTGGTGACGGACCACCCGACCTTTGGTTCGAGATCGCGCAGAGCCCATGCGCCCCGGCACGATCACGGGCCATACTCTAGGCCCGGTCGCGTATCGCCGTCGTAGCGGGCGCGTGACTTCGGTGTGAACGCTGCGAGGTGCCCGGCAACGGCTACTGCTTCGGCGTGGCCGCCGCCTGCGCCGCCGCCTGCGCGCGGAAGCCGCGGTCCACGGCGTCGGCGATGTCTCCAGCGCCCATGGCGCGCAACTGCGCGAAGATGCGCATGGCGCCATCGGCATCGGCGGTCAGGATCTGTGACCGCGCGCGCGCGGTGAGCACCGCGCCTGCGGGCCACGCATCGAGCGGGCCGCCCGCGGCCGGCTGCAGGGGACGTCCGAACGCGGCCGCCAGGCGATCGCCAAGATCGCTCGTGCCGCGGCCGATCGCGATCAGGTCCCGAGGCGCTTGGTATTCCACGAACGGCAGGTCATCGGTATCCAGCGCCGCGCCCTGCACGAACGCGCGCACGGCGGCGCCGGAGCCCAGGTAGAAGTCCGCGATCTCGTCGGGGCTGCTCATGCGCGCCGGCCGCAACTGCGCGAGTACCGCGCTGCTGTGCAGCCGCGCATACGAGAGCGCGCGTCCGGGCGGCGCGGCGATCACGAGCACGTCGGATTGCCGCCACAGGCAGAACAGGTGCACGTCGGGAAATACGTTCAGGAATGACGCGAGCATGCTGCGAAAGGTCTCGGGCGAGAGCTCGTACATCTGGATCCACTGGCAGAACACGCCATCGCTTGCGAGGCGCTTGCGCACGAGCCGGTAGAAATCGACCGTGAAGAGATTGTTCACGCCCGCGATCCACGGATTCGTCGGCTCGGAGATGATGAGTTGGTAGGCACCACCGCCGTGCGCGAGCCGCGTGCGAGCGTCTTCCAGATGCAGCGTCACGCGCGGGTCATCGAGCGGGTCGCTGCCCGCCGTGTGGAAGAGCCGGGAGCCTTCGACCACGGCCGGCTCGAGCTCTGCGATGTCGGTCTTGCCCGCGCCGGCGGCGAGCGCCGCAGCCGCCGTGAAGCCCGAGCCATGCCCCACGATCAGCGTGCGCGCGCCCGAGTCGGCCATGGCGGCCGGCAACACGCCGAGCATGACCTGCGTGAGCATGTCGCCGGTGCTCGCGTCGATCTTGCCGCCCACGCGCATCCAGCGGCCGCGGCCCTGCAGGTCACTGGCCACCAGCACCGACGCGTTGATGCCTTCACGGTAGAAGAGCGTCTTCTGCGCCGCAGCCATGACCACGGCGGGGTCTCCCGTCGCGCCCGCGGCATCGAAGCCTTGCCGCAGATGGATCGCGCTGTTGGGCCGGTAGGTGCCCAGCGACATCAGCACCGGATCCCACGCGGGTGTGCTCCACGCCAGTACCGCGGCGCCGGCAAGCAGCGTGAGCGTCGCGGCAGCGGGCGCCGTGCGCGGCGGCGCCACGCCGAGCGAGCCGAGCGCCACCGCCGCGCAAAGCGCCGCCGCGAGCGCCAGCACGCCGTTCACGCCCAGCGCGGGCAACAGGAAGAAGCCGGTCGCGAGCGAGCCCGCGATCGTGCCCAGCGTGTTGATCGCGTACGCCGAGCCCGCCGCGGCGCCACCGTCGCCACGCTGCAGCAGCCGCGCCGCCAACGGGAACGCTGCGCCCAGACAGACGCACGGCAAGCCGACCCACGGCAGCACCATCAACAACTCGCCGCGCATGAGCGCCGGCCACGACGTGCCCGAGCGCTCGCCCAGTTCCAGCATGGCGCGCGGCAGCGACGGGAACACGTGGGGCCCCGCGAGCGCCGTGCAAGCAAGCAGCGCCTGCAGCACCGCGTAGGCCGCCGGTTGCGCCACGCGCTCGAGCGCGCGGGCGATGAGCGCGCTACCCAGCGCAAGGCCCAGAAGGTACACGCCCAGCACCGCCGAGAACGAATAGACCGACGAACCCAGCACCAAGCCATAGAGCCGCACCCACGCCAGTTGCATCGCGAGCGCTGCGAAACCGCTCACGCCGACCAGCACGGAGAAGGCCGTGTGGCGCGGGTCACTCAAGATCGCCTGCGGCGAGGTTCGCGCCGCAGGCGCTGCCTGGGTCTCGCCGCCGCCCCAGCGCCATGCGACCAGCGCGGCGCTCACGTTCAGCGCCGCCGCCACGAACGTGCTGCTCAGCAATCCCAACACCGGCAGCAGCACGAAGCCACCGGCCAGCGAGCCCGCGACGGCGCCCAGCGTGTTGAGCGCGTAGAGGCCGGCCAGGCTTGCGCCGAGTCGTCCGCGCTCGAAGCGTGCCACCAGCACCGGCAGCGTCGCGCCCATGAGCGCAGCGGGCGGCACCAGGACGAGAGTCAGCAGCACGACGCGCGCGAGCGCGAATGCCGGCCCTTCGCCGCCGCAAGCCCGATACAGCGCGCCCACCACGGGATCGCTGGCGCGTAGGATCGGCAAGACCGCCACGCCCAGCGCTGCGACCGCCAACTCGATGCGGGCATAGCGCAGACTCAGCTGCGAGCCGCTCGCCCAGCGGCCGCCCAGCACATGCGCGCCCAGAGCGAGCCCGCCCAGGAACGCCGCGACAACCGTTGCGACCGCCTGCAGCGATCCGCCCAGCAGATACGTGAGCTGTTTGCTCCAGACCACTTCATAGAGCAGTCCCGCTGCGCCTGAGAGCGTGAAGCACACCGCCGCCCAAAGGGGGATGGCGGGCGGCGAGGTTCGCGCCTGAATGACGGCGCGAGTCATGGGAGCCGGACGTGAGCGCATGGGGACAGAAGTCTAGCGGAGCTTGTGCGACTCGGCACGCGCGCTTGACCGCGAGCTTGCGCACGGCCTAGCTTTGCGCTCGTCGGCTCCCCAAGGCCTCGCGGTCCGCGGGAGCCTTTGCTTTGCACCGCCCGCCCCCGCGCTTGGAGCTGCACATGCTCGCGCGCGTTCATACGGCTGCACTGTGGGGATTGGATGCCTTCGCGA
>JANYBS010000002.1 GCA_025360715.1 Candidatus Eiseniibacteriota bacterium
GCGAAGAACTGGCTCACGATCTCGCTGTTGTAGTGACGGATCAGGCCCTCGCGGTCGTCCTCGGGCCGGCGGCCCAGCAGCACACGCTCGGTCGCGAACGGATCGATCTCGAAGAACACCGGCTCGTGATCGAGCTTGTCCATGAGAACCGACCAGAAGAGGCCGTTCGCATCGCCGTCGACCAAGGTCTGGGCAAGCGCGGCCGGGCGCACGAGCTGCGTGCGGCGCACCAACAGGTAGGGCTTCGCAGCGTTCCACGCGCGATGCAACGCGCCCAGCGTGTCGGCTTCATACACCAGTCCGGCCAGGTCGGCCTCGGTGGAATCCGTGAACACGATCGCCATGCTCGTGAAGGTGCGACGCAACGTCGTGGCGCCGTAGAAACGGCGCAACTGTTGGCGCTCGATCTCGCTGCGCGGCTCGAACCGGAAGCTGCCGCGGCCACTGAACACGAGCGCCTGCGCGCCGCCCGGCAACGGCTTCGTACGCACGATGCGGCCGTCCTCGAGCACGATCACGCCAGCGTCGCGTTCGATCATGAGGCTGTGCACGCGCGCCACGCGCGTGGAGTCGAGCGGCCACTCCGCGACGGCGCGGTGGAACGATGGCCAGTCGGCGAACGCGGTCGCGGCGGACGCAGCGGTGCGCGAAGGATCGAACGCGGTGGCGACCAGTAGCAGGAACAGCGACAACCGTGCGGGGAGCGACATGCGAGCCCTCATCGGAAAGGGGACTTGCGGCAGCCTGATACCGCATTGCCGCGTCGTCAATCGCATTCGTGGCCGCAGGCGGCTAGACTGACGGCCCATGCATGTCCCCCCGCGTCCCTTGTCATCGCTCGCCGCCCGTTCCGCATGAGGCGCCTGCTACCCTTCGCGCTGGCCGCGCTGTTGGGACTCACGCTGCTGCCGGGCATCGCCGCCATCGCTGCGCTGGACTGGCGCGAGGCCCGCGACGGCGTGGTCGCGGTGGAATCCACCACGCGCCGCGAGTGTGTCATTCCCACACTTGGCCACGAGGCGTGGTTCGAGAAGCCCGTGGTCGGCTACGCGCATGAGATGATCGCCGCGCGCGGCCTGCGCGCCTTGGTGCCTGGCGCGCTCACCGACGTCGCAGCCTCGCGATTGGCGCGCGTGTTGCTGGCGGCCGGCCTCGCGCTGCTTGTGGCGATCATCGGCCAGCGTTGCTTCGGCGCGCGCGCCGGCTGGCTGGGCGCGTGTGCGCTCGCGAGCATGGTCGCGCTGCCGCTCACCGCGCGCGCCGATGGCTCGCAGTTGCTTGCAACGCTGTGTGCCTGGCTCGCGATCGGCGGTTTCCTCTCGCTCACCAAGAAGTCGCGCGACTCGGGCGATGCCACGCGGCTGCTGTCATGGCTCGGCCTGGGCGCCGCCGCGCTCACGGGCGGACCACTGTCGGGGCTCTGGCCGCTCGCCGGCTTCGCAATGTACTTCGCGCTTGCGCGCACCACGGGCGGATGGAAGCCGCTTCGCCCGGTCGCCGGCGGCGTGCTCGTCCTGGGGCTGATCATGCCGTGGTATGGCGCCATGGCGATCCTGCATGGCAAGGCGTTCCTCGCCCATGTGCTGTGGTTCCCCTACGCCGCCGAGACGCGCGGCGCGTGGTACGCGGGCCCGCTGCTCGCGTTCTCGTTCACGCTCGTACTGTCGTTCCCATGGACGCCGGTGATGGGCGCGGCGCTCCGAGATGCCACGGCGCGGTTGCAGCGCAAGCGCCCCGACTCGCCGCGTGACCTGCGCGATGAAGGTCACGTGGCAAGCCTGCTGCTGGCCTTGGTGTTCGCAGGCGCGGCGCCGATCGCGCTGTATCCGGGCCCGCCGCTCACGGCGGCGATGCCGGCGATGCCGGCGATCGCGCTGCTGTGCGGGCGATTCCTCGACCGCGTGCTCGACGGCGATGTGGAGGGCGCATGGCTCACGCATGCCACGCGCATGACAGCCGCCGTGGGCACCGCGGCCGCGCTCGTGGTGGTCATGTTCGCGCCGCGCCTTCCCCAGGCGTCGCTCGCGCTGCGGCAACTGGCAGTGGTGCTACTGCTCGCGAGCTGGGCGCCGCTGCTGGCCGACCTGCTCCTGCGCCGCAAGCTCGCCGCCGCGCTGTTCGCGTTGCCCGTGGCGCTGGGCGCGCCGCTGCTGCAGACTCAGGTGCTGCCGCGGATCGAACCGTGGCTCGACGCGCGACCCGCGGCCGACGCCATGTTGAGCACGGCGCCGCCCGATGCCGCACTGCTGTTGCTGGACCCGCCGCCGCCGTCGCTGCGGCTGGCGCTGGCGCGCAACTTCGTCCTCCTGCGTCCGCCGCTTGCCACGCTCCCGCGCTTCGTCTCGCGCGACGGCTACACGTATGTGGCGTTCACACCCGAGCGCGAACACGACGCGCTGCACGCGGCGCAGGCACCGCTCGAGATCCTGCGGCGCTCACCGTCGCTGATCCTCGCGCGCGTGCGATACGGGGTGCCAAGGCCTGCGGCCGTGGCACCCGGCGACTCACTGGCGCGCTGAGGCACGCCCACGCCTGAAGGCCGCCAGGCACAGCGCACCCTCACTTCCGAATTCATCCGCCGCGGGACCGCGCGAGCCGCTAGAGTAGCCCGCATGAACCTCGATCCGGAGATCTGCTATCGCGCATGGGTGAGTCGCGACCGTCGCTTCGACGGCCGCTTCTTCATGGGCGTCACGTCCACAGGCATCTACTGCCGACCCGGTTGCCCCGCGCGCGTGCCCGCACGACACCGGTGCGAGTTCTACGCATCGCCTGCGGCCGCCGAGGCCGCCGGCTTCCGGCCCTGCAAGCGTTGCCGGCCCGAGAGCTCGCCGGGCACGGCCGCAGCGCTCGGCACGAGCGCCACGGTCACGCGCGCATTGCGATTGATCGACGAAGGCGCACTCGACTCCGGCTCGGTGGAAGAACTCGGCGCGCGCCTGGGCGTGACCGATCGGTGGCTGCGCGAGTTGTTCACCGCGCAGGTGGGCGCGTCACCGCTACAAGTGGCGCTCACGCGGCGCGTACATCTGGCCAAGCAGCTGCTCGAGACAAGCGACTTGGCCTTGGAAGACCTCGCGCTCGCCGCCGGCTTCGGCGGCGCGCGCCAGCTGCGTGCCGCCGTGCAGCAGACATTCCGGTGCGCGCCCAGCACACTGCGCGGCAAGCGCACGAGCACGCCGGGGGTGTCGCTGCGCATCGCCGCGCGCGGGACTTTCGAGCCTGGGCCATTGCTGGAGTTCCTGGCGACGCGCGCGATCCCCGGCGTGGAAGAGGTGCGTGATGGCGTCTATCGCCGTACCGCCTGGTTGGGATCGGCAGCCACGGTCGTGGCCATCGACACCGCCGCGGAGCATGACGCGATCACCTTGCGGCTGTCGGCCGCGCTGCCGCATGCGTTGCTCGCGGCAGTGGCGCGCGCGACGCGTGTGTTCGACCTTCACACCGACGCCGCCGAAGTCGCCGCCCAGCTGCGCGCGAGCGATCCGCTCTTCGCGCGGTTGCTGCGCGGGCGCGGCCTGCGCGTACCCGGCGCGTGGGATGCATTCGAATTGGGCGTGCGCGCATTGCTGGGCCAGCAGGTCACCGTCGCCGGCGCGCGCACCGTGGCCACACGGCTCGTGCGCGCGTGCGGGCAGAGGCTGCCCGCACCCGAGGGCGCGCTCACGCACCTCTTCCCCACGCCCGCAGCGGTCGCCGCGGCGCCGCTCGAGACGCTCGGCATGCCTGGCGCGCGGGCGCGGGCGATACGGGGATTCGCGCGCGCGGTGGCCGATGGCGCGCTCGACCTGCAGGCGTTGGGCGGACTCGACGAGGCCGTCGCTGCGCTCACTGCGCTTCCCGGCATCGGCGATTGGACCGCGCAGTACATCGCCATGCGCGCGCTCGGCGAACCCGATGCGTTCCCCGCCGGCGACCTTGCGGTGCGCAAGGCCATCGCGTGTGGCGGCGCGCTGCCGAGCGAACGCCAGGCCGTTGCTCATGCCGAACGCTGGCGGCCGTTCCGCGCGTACGCGACGTTCGCGCTCTGGACACTCGAAGCCCTACAGACTCAGGCTGCCGCGCCGGTGCGGCGGAAAGGCAAATCATGAACTCCAAAGTCATGAAGCTCGACCTCACGCTCATGGATTCCCCGATCGGCCCGCTCACCCTGATTGCCGACGGCGACACCCTGGTGGGCGTCGACCTGCACGGTCATCACGGTGAGGACTCCGGCGTCGTGCGGCATCTCGCACGGCATCTGGAACGCAAGCACGGCGCGCTCACGTTCACGCCGCACACCGACGCCGCGAGCGCCGCGAGCCGCCTGCGCGCGTATTTCGCCGGCGACATTGATGCACTGGCACAACAGCCCGTCCGCACGTACGGCACCGACTTCCAGTGCGAGATCTGGCGCGCGCTCACGACCATCCCCGCCGGCACCACGTGGACCTACGCGCATCTGGCGCAGGCCGTCGGCCGCCCGCAGGCCGTACGCGCCGCCGGCGCAGCCAACGGCGCGAACCCCGTGAGCCTGTTCGTGCCTTGCCACCGCGTGATCGGCGCCGACGGCACACTGTGGGGCTATGGCGGCGGCCTGGAGCGCAAGGCCTGGCTGCTGAACCACGAGAAGGCGCCGTTCCGCGCCATGGGCACCGACCACGCCTCGCAATTGGGCCTGCATCTCGCGGCGCTTTGAGTACTCTAACAGTTCTATGCGCATCCTCCATTGGTTCCGCAAGGACCTGCGTCTCGATGACAATACGGCGCTGAGTGAAGCCGTCCGCGATGCGGACGGCGACGTGGTGCCGTTCTATTCCAGCGAGCCCGCGGTGCTGGGGCGGCCAGACATGGCACCCGCGCGCGTGCAGTTCGTGCTCGACGCACTCGCGTCGCTCGGCGCTGACATCCGCACGATGGGCTCCTCGCTGGCGTTGACGCACGGCGATGCCACGGTCACCGTGCTCGCCGCGGCGCGCGCCAGCGGCGCCGACGCGGTCTACTGGAACGACGAGTACGAGCCACCGTTGCGCCAGCGCGACGATGACGTGGAGCGCGCATTGCGCGCCGCCGGAATCGGCGTGAAGCGCTTCCACGACCGGCTCATCGTGCCACCGGGCGCCGTGGCCACTCAGAGTGGCAGTCCCTATACCGTGTACACGCCGTTCCGCCGTGCGTGCGAGGCGCTGGCGGTGAGCCGGGCGCTATCGCGTGTGACGCGGCTGGCGGCGCACCGCCTGCCCTCGCCGCCACTGGCCACGCTGACGCAGCTGGGCTTCGCAACTCCCGCCGCGGCGCGCTGGCCAGCGGGCGAGGCCGCTGCGCACGATCGACTGGCGCGGTTTCTCGCCGCAAGCGCGGAGGGCGCAGGCCTCGCGCACTACGCCTCACACCGCGATGTACCCTCGGCGCCCGCCGTCTCGCAGCTCTCGGCGGACCTGCGCTTCGGCACGATCGGCATCCGGCGAGTGGTCCAGGAGACACTCGCGAGTGCGCAGCCGGGCGAGGCCATCGCCAAGTTCGTCTCCGAGCTGCGCTGGCGCGACTTCTACACGCAGGTGCTCTGGCACTTCCCGCACGTGGAGCACGGCTGTTTCCGCCCCGAGTACGACGCGCTGCAGTGGCCGGGCAGCGACGCGCACTTCACCGCGTGGTCACAGGGCCGCACAGGCTACCCGATCGTGGATGCGGCGATGCGCGAGATGCTCGCGACCGGCTTCATGCACAACCGCACGCGCATGGTGGTGGCATCGTTCCTCACGAAGGACCTGCTCATCGACTGGCGGCGCGGCGAGCTCTGGTTCATGCAGCACCTGATCGACGGCGATATGGCCAACAACAACGGCGGCTGGCAGTGGGCCGCAGGCACCGGCACCGACGCCGCGCCGTACTTTCGCATCTTCAATCCCACGTCGCAGGGCGAGCGCTTCGATCAAGGTGGCGCTTATGTGAAGCGGTGGCTGCCCGAACTCGCCGCCGTCCCGGCGAAGTTCGTGCACCGCCCCTGGGAGGCGCCACCACTGCTGCTGGCCGAAGTGGGCGTCACGCTGGGCGAGACGTATCCGTTCCCCATCGTCGACCACGCGGTACAGCGCGAGCGCGCTTTGGCCATGTATGGCGTGCTCAAGAAAGACCCGCACGAGTGAGCGCTCCGCCGTTATGGGCGTGGACGAGCGACCATCACACGCTCGACTTGCCGGAGAATCATCCGTTCCCCGTCGCGAAGTACCGGCTCACTCGCGAACGCCTGCTCGCCGAGGGCATAGTGGATGCCGCACATCTCTCGCGCTCGGAACCCGCGCCGATCGAATGGCTGCTCGCTGCGCACGATGCGGGCTACGTGCTGCGCACGCTGAGCGGCGACTGGACGCCGGCCGAGATCCGCAGGCTCGGCTTGCCGTGGTCACCGGAGTTGGTGGTGCGCGCGCGCGCCGCCGTGTACGGCACCGTGATGGCCGCGCGCGCGGCGCTGCAGCACGGCATCGCCGGCAATCTGGCCGGGGGCACGCATCACGCGTTCCACGATCGCGGCGAGGCCTACTGCCTGTTCAATGACCTCGCGGTCGCCATCACGCTGCTGCGCCGCGACGGGCTTGCCCAGCGGCCATTCGTATTGGACATGGACGTTCATCAGGGCAACGGCACCGCGGCCATGTTCGCGAACGACCCGAGCGTGTTCACGTTCTCCATGCACGCGCGGCACAACTACCCACTTGCCAAAGAGACCAGCACGCTCGATGTGGAGCTCGAGGACGCGGCCGGCGACGACGCCATGCTCACCGCGCTCGACGCGCATGTGCCGGCCGCACTCGACGCGCACCGCCCCGACCTGGTGCTGTACCAAGCCGGAGTCGACGCGCTGCACACCGACCGCTTGGGTCGGTTGCGCATGACGCACGACGGCCTCGCCGAGCGCGACCGCCGCGTGTTCGCGTGGGCGCACGACCGCCACCTGCCGGTGGTGATGACGCTCGGCGGTGGCTATGGCCGGCCGATCGAGACCACCGTCGAAGCCAGCGTCAACGTCTGGCGCGCCGCCCGCGAGGCGCTTTCGCGCGGCGCCTGATGCGGGCGCGGAGCACCGCATGCAGAAGCGCGCCGGACGCGCCGTGGCATGCATTCGCGGCGGGGCTGTTCTACTACTCGCTCGTCGCGATGAATGAGCTCAACGCGTGGCGCGCATTCCGCACGCGCACCGCCGCCACACCGGCCACGCCCGCCACGGCCCCACTCGCGCGCTGACCCGGCTGCGGCAGCGATCCGCGCTGTCGCCCGCGTGGACACCCCGCGTCCACGACGCGCACACGGGCGGCGCCGGCGCTGACCACGCCGTGGACACTGCCACCGTCCAGGATCGCAACGCGCTGCGCCCGGCGCGGGCGCGGGCGAGCGTCACGAGCGTCGACGCGTTCGAGCACGCAGGCGACTATGGGAATCCGCTTCGCGCTGCCTGCGCGTTGGGGCACCTTGCGCGCATCCCGCCCCTGGGAGACGAGAGCGAGGTGATATCCATGAAGCGGATCGATTCGTTCCTGCCGGCCGTGCTCGCGGCGCTCAGCCTGACGGCGGCGCTGCAGGGCGCGCCGGCGCAGGCCGCGGCGCGGCACGCTGCAGCGGCGAGCGAGGGCCACAAGAAGGGCGCCGCGCTGCATCAGTTCAGCGGCACGGTGACGAGCGTCGACAAGACGTCGCTCACGGTCGCAAAGTCGGGCAAAGAGGCGAAGACCATGGTCTTCGCGCGCTCGGCCGACACGCGCACCACGGGCGACCTCGAAAAGGACGCGCACGTGACCGTGTGGTACCGCGAGGACGGTGGCCAGGTGGTGGCGCATCGCGTGGTGGTGAAGAGCCCCACGCGCACCGCCTCGCGCTGAACACACCAGTAGACGAAGCGGGCCGGGCGCGGGACAGGCGCCCGG
>JANYBS010000004.1 GCA_025360715.1 Candidatus Eiseniibacteriota bacterium
CAACTGGTCGTATGTGGGCGTCGACCCTGATGTGATGGGTTTCGGGCCCGCGCCCGCCATTCGGAAAGTGCTCGAGCGCTCCGGGCTCAAGCTCGAGCAGATCGACCTCTTCGAGATCAACGAGGCCTTCGCGGGTCAGTATCTGGCGGTCGAGAAGGACCTCGGGCTCGACCGCGACAAGGTCAACGTGAACGGCGGGGCCATCGGCCTGGGCCACCCGCTTGGCGCGACGGGCACGCGGCTCATCTACACGCTGCTCGTGGAACTGGGCAAGCGCGGCAAGAAGTACGGTATCGCCTCGGCCTGCATCGGCGGCGGCCAGGGCATGGCGGTGCTGATCGAGCGGGCGTAAAGACCCAGCAGAGGCTTTGAACGCAGCAGGCCCGGGGGCGGCGACGCTCCCGGGCCGCTGCTTTTTCCCGACGGAGCTTGTGATTCGGTGCAGGTCGGCCGGTCCCACCCCAATGAACCCACCCCCGGCCAAGCCCTCCCACGCTTCACGGAGACTCCGATGCGCATGCGAATCCTGCTGTTGGCCGCCCTCTGCCTCGTGTTCCGAGCGACGCCCTCACAGGCGGCATGGACCACGAACACGATGTTGAACGTCCCCGTCTGCCAAGCTGCGAACTCGCAGTCGTTCGCAAGCCCGAACCAGCAGAACATGTTGGCCGATGGCAGCGGCGGCTTCTATGTCGTCTGGGTGGACCAGCGGTTCATCAGCGGTTTCGGCGCGCAGGGCTACGAGATCTACGGACAACACTTCAACTATCTGGGTAATCCCCTCTGGAGTGCGGACGGCGCATTGCTCGCAGGTGGCACGACTGACCAGACCGAGTCTTCGATCGTCACGGACGGCGCCGGCGGCTTCATCCTCTCTTGGAGCGATGCGCGCACGGCGCCTCCCGATATCTACGCGCAGCGATTCAACGCTTCCGGGGCTGCGCTGTGGACCGCAGGCGGAGTCCCGATCTGCGTGGCGTCCGCAGGGCAGAGCTTGCCGATGATGGTCGCCGACGGGTCGGGCGGCGCTTACATCGTCTGGAACGACCTGCGGAACAACGCGACGACCGGGCAGGACCTCTACATGCAGCGCGTGAACGGCAGCGGCGGCGTGCAATGGGGAACTGACGGCACGCTGTTGAGCAACGGACCTTCGAGCCAGATCATCAGTTCGATCGCCGCGGACCCCACCGGAGGCTTCTGGGCAGTCTGGCAGGACTATCGCAATGTGGCCGGAACCGGAGTCGACCTTTACATGAACCGCGTCTATTCGAACGGGTACATGCCGGCGCAGCCGCCCTCGTCTGCATTGGCCATGTGCACTGCGACCGGTGGTCAGTTCGACGCACGGGTGATCTCCGATGGGCTGGGCGGCGCCTATTTCACGTGGGCCGACTCGCGCGCCGCAGTCACGCAGGTCTATGGCCAGCGATACAACGTCAGTGCCACAGCGATGTGGGTGGCGGATGGAGCACCGCTGGTGTCGAATCTGACATCGGCTTTTTATACGCCGTCGCCGCGCCCGATCTCGGATGGTGCGGGCGGCCTGTTCCTGATCTATGGGACCCCGGTGATCGGTGAGCGCGCCATCCACCTGCTGCCGACCGGGTCGCGGCTCTGGGGCGGCGCCGAGATCAACTTGTATAGCTCGAACTCGGGTTACTCCGATAACGCGCTGCTCGCGGACGGCCGCGGCGGTTTTGAAGTCGTCTGGCCCGATGGCGGACAGGCCATCCGCATTCGCGCCCAGCGCTACGACGCGAATGGCGCGCCGCAATGGCCCGCAGGGGGCGCCCCGGTCTGCACCGCCATCTCCGGCGGGCAGTCGAGCGTCACGGCGGTGAGCGATGGCGCACAGGGATTCTTCACCGGCTGGGGGGACACTCGCAACGGCCTCGCCTCGGACCTCTTCGGCGGCCATGTCGATCGCGGCGGCCGCTTCGGGGGCGGCGAGCCTTCGATCGCGAGCGTGCGCGATATCCCCAATGACCAGGGCGGCAAGCTCCGCCTGAACTTCAACGCGAGCTACCTCGACCAACTCGGCAACAACCGCATCTACTACTACAACATCTACCGGCAGGTGCCCGGCGCGCTCGCGCAGGCTGCGGGCCCGGCCGGCGCTTATCGCGCAACCCGCTTCGGCGCGCAGACCTACTTCTGGGAGTCCGTCGCGACCATCTACCCGAAGGGCTTTGATGGTTACAGCGCGGTGATCACGACGACGGGAGACTCGACCGGCCTCGGCAATCCGCGCACGCTCTACATGGTCGAGGCGACGGACGTGCAGAGCAGCTTCATCGTGTACGACTCACAGCCGGACTCCGGCTACTCGGTCGACAACCTGCCGCCCGCGGCGCCGGCCCCGCTGCCGAGCCAGTACTCGACCGGGCTGGCCAGGCTGCATTGGAGCCGCAATCATGAAGCGGACCTTGCTGGCTATCGCCTGTATCGCAGCACGTCACCGGCGTTCGCGGCCAACGCGGCGAACTTCGTCGCCGCCGTCGCCGACACGGGCTTCGCGGACGCCACGAGCCAGCCGTACTACTACGAGCTGACCGCGGTGGATTCGCACGGCAACGAATCGCCGGTCGCCGCGCTGACGCCGCAGGGCGTGCTGGGTGTCGGCGACGGCGGCGGTGCGGTGACGCTCGCGCTTGCGCTTGCGCGGCCAGCGCCCTCGCCGGCGAGCAGCCACACGCGCATCGCGTGCACGCTGCCGCGCGCGATGCGCCTCGAGCTGACGCTGCATGACACCGCGGGCCGGCTGGTGCGGCATATCGCCGCCGAGGACGCTGCGGCGGGCACACACACGTACGAGGTCAGCCTGCGCGATGGCACCGGACGCGCCCTCGCGCCGGGGATCTATCTGGTGCGCCTCGCCGCAGGTGCCGACGTGCGCACCCAGCGCTTGGTGGTGCTCGGCGACTGAAGCCACGACCGGCGACATGGCCCCGGGAGCCCCGCGCTCCCGGGGCTTTTTCGCGCCCCTGACACCGCTGCGGCCGACTTGCCGCAGACTTGCTGCGCTGGTTCACTGCAAGGGTGTGCGAGCGCTCCCGCTGGGGAGGCGCCGCGTGGTCCTGACCTGCAAGGAGCGCCCGATGAACGAACGCGAGCTCATCCACGACTGGAACGAAGCCGGCGAGCGCTGGGAGAAGCCTGCGTTCCCCATCCAGTTCGACGACGAGACCCTGCGCGACGGCCTGCAGTCACCGTCGGTCAAGTCGCCCAGCATCGAGCGCAAGATCGAGCTGCTGCACCTGATGGACCGGCTCGGCATCGACACCGCCGACATCGGCCTGCCCGGCGCGGGCCCGCACGTGGTGCGCGACGTCACGCGCCTGGCGCAGGAGATCGTGAGCGCGAAGTTGAGGGTCGCCGCCAACTGCGCGGCGCGCACGATGGTGCGCGATATCGAGCCCGTCGTGGAAGTCACGCAGAAAACCGGGCTGCCGATCGAGGTCTGCACTTTCATCGGCTCCTCGCCCATTCGCCAGTACGCGGAGAACTGGACCGAAGAGACGATGCTCCAGCACACGCGCGAGGCCGTCACCTACGCGGTCAAGAACGGCCTCACCGTGATGTACGTGACCGAGGATACCGTGCGCGCCAAGCCGTCCACGCTGCGCGCGCTGTTCCTGACCGCGATCGAGTGCGGCGCCAAGCGGCTGTGCCTGTGCGACACCGTCGGCCACGCCACGCCCACGGGCGCGGCGAACCTGGTGCGCTTCGCAGCGCAGGTCGTGCGCGAGAGCGGGGCCGACGTCGGGCTCGACTGGCACGGGCACAGCGACCGCGGCCTGGCGGTGATCAACACGATTGCGGCGATCCGCGCAGGCGCCACGCGCGTGCATGCGTGCGCGCTCGGCATCGGCGAGCGCGTGGGCAACACGCCCATGGACCAGTTGCTCGTGAACCTCAAGCTGCTCGGCTGGATCGGCAATGATCTGGCGGTGCTGCCGGAATATTGCCAGAAGACCTCCGAGGGCACCGGTGTGGCGATCCCCGTCAACTATCCGGTCGTGGGCGCCGACGCGTTCCGCACCGGCACCGGCGTGCATGCGGCCGCGGTGATCAAGGCTTTCCGCAAAGGCGACCATTGGCTGGCCGACCGCGTGTACTCGGGCGTGCCCGCCGAGATGGTGGGCCGCCATCAGGAGATCGAGGTCGGCCCGATGAGCGGCGAGAGCAACGTGGTGTACTGGCTCGAGAGCCGCAAGATCACACCCACGCCCGAGCGCGTGCAGGCGGTCTTCCAGCGCGCCAAGAGTGTGGACGGCGTGCTGAGTGAGTCGGACATCCGCGCGGTGCTCGCGGCCCTCGCCGAAACGAAGGTCTCGTGATGCGTGCTCTTCGCGTGGCGGTGATACATGCGGCAGCGCTAGCGGCGCTGCTCGCGGCTGCGGCGCCTGCCGCAGCGGCGCCCGCGCCCAAGGCGGCGCCCCATGCGCTGACACCGCGCGCGTCACGCGCTGCGGCGGCCGCGCCGGCTGCGGCCGCCGCGAGCGCCGGACGCAGCGAACTGTTCAAGCCGCCCGCGCAAGTCGCCTCGGACGCTCGCGTCGCCGAGGAGAACGGCGCCTATGCCATTGCCGCCGACCACCTGCGTGAGCTGCGTGCACGCGTCGCGCCGGACGCAGACCTCGAGATCGCGCTCGCGATCGACGAGGCCCGCAGCAGCCAGTCCGACTCCGCGTGGGCGCGCCTGTCGGGCCGCCGTCTCATGGACGCGCTGCAGGACGAAGGCACCGCCGATCGCCATCGCGAGTACCCGTTCCAGCGCGAGCCGCTATGGCTGAACGGCACGTTCGATGGCTGGCACTGGTACATCGCCCGGGCGCGCGCCGAGCTGGCGCTGCGAATGCGGCGCTGGAACGACGCGTACGACGCCGCCATGATCGCGGCGCGCGCGCGGCCGCAGTCGGGCAAGGACCGCCTGCTGGCCGCGATCGCGGCGGGTCGCGCGGGCGACCTGGCCACCGCGCGCCGTGAAGCCGACGTCGCGGCGCGGCTCGACCCGCTGTTGCCCGAGGCGCAGTACCTCTCGGGCCTGCACGCGTGGCGCGCGGGCGACCGCGCGGGCGCCGCGCAGGCCTTCCATCGTGCGATTGCTATCGATTCCAGCTATCGCGCGCCCGCGCTGGCGCTGGTGCGGCTGCGCGTGCCGGGCATCCGCCCCGACTCGCTGCCGGTGCGGTTCCTGACCGGCGTGCGCGCGACATTCATGCTCACGTCGCCGCTGCGTCCCAAGCAGGAGGAGTTCGTGCAGAACGA
>JANYBS010000064.1 GCA_025360715.1 Candidatus Eiseniibacteriota bacterium
GTGCCGCGGCCGAAGTCGGTGGCAACGCTGCCGGGCATGAGGTACGTGACGCGGATGCCGTCGTCGCGCACTTCCTGGAAGAGCACCTCGCTGAAGCCATTGAGCGCGTGCTTACTCGCGCAGTAGACGCCGGCGCCAGGGAAGGCGTTACGGCCGGCGAGCGACGACACGTTGAAGATGTACCCCGCGCCGCGCGACTTCATGAGCGGGATCGCGAGCTTGGTGCAGTAGAAGACGCCATTCACATTGGTCTCGATGACCGTGTGCCAGTCCTCTACGCTCAGGTCCGCGATCGGCCCGAACACGCCCACGCCGGCGTTGTTCACGAGCACGTCGACGCCGCCCAGGTCCGTCTCGACGGCACGAAACAGCGCCTGCACCTGCGCCCACTGCCGCACGTCACACGCGTAACCGCGCGCACCGTGGCCGATCTCCTTCGCGGCTTGCTCCGCCGCCGCGAGCGTGCGTGCGGTGACCGCGACGATCAGGCCTTCCTTCGCCAATGCATCCGCGATGCCGCGGCCGATGCCACGATTGCCGCCCGTGACGAGCGCGACCTTGCCGTTCAGATCCTGCACGAGAATCCCCTTGCTGAGATGAGTGGGTGCCGCGTCGACGCGGGAGCGATCACCGCGCGCACGGATGCTCATGGGATGCTACGCGAAGCGAGGGGATTCCGCCTGCGCGTTACGCCGGCTCACCGGTAGAGCGACTTGATCGCGCCCCACGTCTGGTTGCGCGCAGGGGTGGGGAGGCCGCAGCCCTGCAGGTACCAGCCCTGAAAGATCAGGAGGTGGCTGATGGTCTCCGGCTCGTAGTAGAGATTCGGACTGCCACCCTGCCAGCCGGCCGCGAAGCTGTTCGGCGCGAATGGCGTGCCCAAGCTCACGTCCAGTCCCTCGCCGCCTCGGGTGATCTTGAGGCCGTTGAAAAGCAGGCACATGGGCGTGACGCACCCCGAGCAGGCTCCCGTACCCACTGTCTTGCGGTGGTCGATCACGATATTGAGCGCGAAATACTCCTGGTCCGCAGTCAGCGTCACGAGTGCGCTGGTGGGCACAGCTTCGGCGATCACGATGTGGACGGCGTTCGCGCTGCCGAAGCCGATGTTGTAGCTCCCGATCCCCGAAGTGGCGTTCCCAGCGAACTCATCGAGGCATGCGACGGCGTTCGGGGAAGCCGTCGAGTTCACCGAGAGTGATGTGACTCGGCAGGTGCCGGTGTTCTTGAATTGCCACCACGAAGGAACCGTCGAGCCCGGAGCCTGCAGATCCACATGGATCTCGTTCCCATTCACCTGATCCAGGTCCGCAGGCGGCTTGAACGACAGCACGAGCGTCTCGCTACCCGCATTCGTATCGCACGCGAAGTTCTTGTTCGATACGCCGCCATCGCCATAGCACTGGTCCCAGCGCATCGCGATACCGGGGGCGGCGTGGGCGAGCGAGGCCGTGGCGATCAGGCACGCGGCGGTCATCAGACATGTGAGCATTCGGCGCATGATCTTCCTCACCGGTAGAGCGACTTGATCGCGCCCCACGTCTGGTTGCGCGCGGGGGTGGGGAGGCCGCAGGACTCAAGCAGCCATCCGCCCGTGAAACAGCCACTGAAAGTATAGGGGACAGGGACGTAGGCGAGACTCGGGCTGCCTTGCTGCCACGTGGCGACGTCGCTATTCGGTGCGACCGGATCCGTGATGTAGGCGACGCTTCCGTCATTGAGAGTGAGTCGGAGGTTGCTGAAGACCAGACACGTCGGGGTGACGCATCCCGCGCAGGCACCTGCGCCCACGGTCTTGGTGTGATCGATGACGATGTTCGCCAAGAAGTACTCGTGGTCCTTCGTGAGCGTCACTGCGCTCCCTCCGGGCACCGCGACGGCGAGACTCAGACGGGCTCGATTGGTGTTGCCGCAGAGCATGAAATCATAGCTACCGATGCCACTCGTCGCGTTGCCCGCGAATTCGTCGACGCAGACTGCGTCCGATGGATTGGCGATGGCGTTGACCCTCAATGCGTTCTGGCGGCACGAGCCGTTGGTCCTCATGGCCCACCAGGGCGGAAGCGACGCCGCGGTGGTCATGAGCGTCACCTTGATCTCGTCGCCGTTCACGAGTTGGAGATCTGCGGGTGGCCTTACCGACAGCACGAGCGTCTCGCTACCCGCATTCGTATCGCACGCGAAGTTCTTGTTCGATACGCCGCCATCGCCATAGCACTGGTCCCAGCGCATGGCGATACCGGGGGCGGCAGTCGAGGTGGCGGGCAGCAGAAGCATCGCGAGCATGGCGACGCAGTCGCGCAGGCGCATGGGCAGGGGGCTCCGGGCAAGGGGTGCGAGTTCTGCCGGCGGGGGCCGACGGTGCGTGCTGGGGGAGCCTTGAGTATAGAAATCCCGCGGGCCCGCGCGCAATGCGATTCCCTGACGTTTCGATAGGCTCCACTCAGGCCGCGTTCAAGCGGCCCCAGGCCCCAGCGTGCGCAAGATACGGCCCGACCGGGCGCCCTCTGTCAGCTCGATCTCCACGAGCGTGCCGGGGTGGAATCCGGGGTCATCGCCGGTGAGCTCGTCGCACAAAAGGCCCAGCAGCGGCAGGTGCGCCACCACCAGCGTGCGGCCGGGGGGCAATCCCGAAGCCAAAAGCGCCGCAAGCGCTTCCTTGGGCGGCGTCTCGGGCGTGAGCTCTTCCAGCAGCGCCGGCGTCACCCCCGGCGCGATTTCCGCCAACACGATTCGCGCGGTCTCGCGGGCGCGCAGGTACGGGCTCGCGTACACGCTCTGAGGCCGCCAGCCTTCGCCCGCAAGCCGCCGTCCGAGCGCCGCCACATACGCGGCGCCCTCGGGCAGCAGTTCGGCGTCGGGGCCCTGGCCGGTGGCCCGGCCATGGCGCAACAGGCAGAGGATGGCGCTCATACCCACCATCATGGCTCAGCCGCGCCGGGCGTCAAGCGGCGCAACGCTTTGCGCCCGTGCTCGCAATGCGGCCACCCGCGCCGCGGCGTGATTTGCCGCGCCTGATACGCTCCCGTAGCATCTTCACATTCCACGAGAACGCTGCGCGCCATCCGCGCCCCCCCGACCCAGCCAGCATCGGGCTCCCCAGGAGTCATTCCAAGCCATGAGTCTGTTCCTCGATACCCTGCGTGAGCGGGTGCTGTTCTTTGACGGCGGCATGGGCACGCAGGTGCAGGCGCGTGAGCTCACGGCGGATGACTTTGGCGGCAAGCGGTGGGAAGGCTGTATCGACTACCTGAGCTTGACGCGCCCCGATGTCGTGGAAGACATCCACAGCGCCTATTTCGAGGCCGGCGCCGATGTGGTCGAGACGAATTCATTCCAGGCCGCGCGCATCCGGCTCGAGGAATGGGGCCTGGCCGATCGCACGATCGAGCTCAACCGCGCCGCCGCATCGATCGCGCGCCGCGCAGCGGACCGCTTCGCCAAGGCCGATGGCCGCCCGCGCTTCGTCGCCGGCTCCATGGGCCCGTCGGGATTCCTGCCTTCGAGCGAAGACGCCGACCTGGGCCAGAAGACCTTGCGCGACCTCGTGCCGTCGTTCGCCGAGCAGGCCCAGGGCTTGATCGAGGGCGGCGCCGACGTGCTAATTCTTGAGACCTGCCAGGACATCCTCGAGATGAAGGCGCAGATCATCGCCGCGCGCGAGGCCATGCAGCGCGTGGGCCGCAAGGTGCCGCTGCAGGCCTCGATCACGCTCGACCCCACCGGCCGCATGTTGCTGGGCACCGATTTTCGCGGCGCGCTGGCGACGCTTGAGGCGATGGCCGTCGACATCGTGGGTCTGAATTGCTCCACGGGCCCGGACCTCATGCGCGATGCGATCCGCTATCTGTGCGAGAACGCGAGCATGCCGATCCACTGCATCCCCAACGCCGGCCTGCCGATCAACGATGGCGGCCGCACGCTCTACCCCATGCAGCCCGAGCCCATGGCCGAGACGTTGCTCGAGTTCGTAGACGTCATGGGCGTGAACATCGTCGGCGGCTGCTGCGGCACCACTCCGGCGCACATCCGCGCCGTAGTGAAAGCGATCGGTGTGCGGCGTCCCAAGTCGCGTCCGGGCCGCAGCCAGTGGTTCGCCTCCAGCGGCATGACGGCCGTGGCGCTGCAGCAGGACCCGCGCCCGCTGCTCATTGGCGAGCGGCTGAATACCCAGGGCTCGCGCCGCATCAAGCGCATCGCGCTCGAAGGCAAGCTCGAGGACATGATCCCCGTCGCCCGCGACCAGGTGGACGGCGGCGCGCATGTGCTCGATGTGTGCATGGCGCTCACCGAGCGCACCGATGAACTCGAGATGATGGCAGCGCTGGTCAAGAAGCTCTCGCTCAGCGTCGAAGCGCCGCTGTGCATCGATTCGACCGAAGCGCCCGTCATCGAGGCAGCGCTTCAGTCGTGTCCGGGCTCGGCGATCGTGAACTCGATCAACCTGGAGAATGGCCGCGAGCGCATCGATGCGGTGATGCCGCATGTCATGAAGTACGGCGCGTCGGTGATCGCGCTCACGATCGACGAAGTCGGCATGGCGAAGACCGCCGAGCGCAAGCTCGAGGTGGCGCGGCGCATTCATGACATCTGCACGCAGGAATATCACCTGCCGCCCGAACGGCTGATCTTC
>JANYBS010000085.1 GCA_025360715.1 Candidatus Eiseniibacteriota bacterium
GGCCGATGCATCGGCCCCGCCGCTTCTCTCTGCCCGGTCCGGCTGCCGATCACATCTCCAGGCGGACGTACGTGCGGATCTCCCACTCACTACCGTGCGGCTGGTCGATGCCCGCCGGGTAGTCGGCCGAGTTCAGCAGGTAGCGCGGCGAGATCTTGTCGAGCGAGCGCCATGTCCAGCGCACGCCGATGCGTGTCTGGTTGCTCTCAAGCCACAAGGGGTTGCCCAGTGTGTGCGAGAGATCGCCCATGAGCTGGACCGGATACGTGAGGTTGAAGTCGCGGTGGTAGTCGTAGGGACCCCAATCGTTCCATTTCGCGTAACCGTTGAACACCACCGACGGGCCCGCAAAGCGCACATCGCCGCCGAAGCGCCGCACAAGGCGCGAGTCATTGCCGTTGGGCTCGCCGGTGCCGGCGAAGGCATGCGTGACCATGCGGACCTTGGCCGTGAGCCGCGAGACCGTGCGAGTGTTGACCTCCCACAGGTCACGCGCGGGCTTGGAACTGGGGAACGCGAAGAACGTCTTGCCGTCCGAGAGGAAGCCGATCGAGGCGTCCTGACCCGTAGGCATGTGGCGGTAGACGAAGCCCACGCTGCCCGCCAAGCGCGCGTCTTCGCGCAGGTCGTTGTCCCAAGCGTACAGCCACGTGGCCGGCGTCGGGTCGAAGCTGATCAGCACCTCGGCAGCCGTCATCTCGCGGTTCGCACGCACGGCGAACGGGTCGTCAAAGATGTTGCGCAAGCGGCCCGGTGACGGCGCGTCCGCGGGCATCGGGCCAACAAGCGGCTTCTGCCACAGGAAGTTCGGAGCAAACTGCCACTTGCCCGAATTGTAGGCGAAGCCCGAGAGGAAGTTCGTCTGGTTGCCCGAGCCGGTGTCCTTGAGGTTCCAGCCCGTGAAGGTGGTCGTGAGCGTAGGACCACCTTCGGCGACCAGGCCCATATGAGCCGTCTGGCCATACCAGTGAAAGCGACCCTTCTCATAAGTCAGCTTGGCCTTCCCACCGTACGTGTCGTACGGGACGATGTGGTCGGCGAAGATATCGTATGAGCCTTCCGCTTTGTTCCGATACGCGATCGGAAAGATGTTGTCGATGCGGTTCGCGCCCGCCCAGATGCCGCCCGCCTGCAACGCGAAGTTGCCCCGGCCTTTCTCGATGCCGAGCGTGAACTTCTGCGTGGGCCGCGTGCCGATCGCCGAGGACGTGTTCACGTTCGTCGAAGGAGCGACGTCGTTCTCGTAGACGCCGGTCGTCGTGAAGCCGCGGAGCTGGCGCTGATACTTGGCCAGCACGGCGGCATTGGCGCCCCACCACAGCTGCGGACCGAAGGCCATCACCAGGCCATCGAGCGCGCGCTTGCCGGTGATCTCGACGCCTACGGGTGCCTCGCCGTTGTAGATATCCAGGTTCGGGCCATAGTTGGCTTCGCGGTACAGGCCGAAGAAGTCGCCTTTGTAGCCCCAGTGGTAGTGACCGGTGCGATAGAACGCCTCGGCATCGTAGTAGCGGTCCGTCCACGAGATACTGGCGCGATACACCTTCACGCGCTCGAGGCCGCTCGACTGGATGCTCTGCACGTGCGGGACGCCGGCCACATAGAACGTGTCCTGCGTGACGAACGTGTGCGGGTAGCCGCGGTTTTCGTAGGAGATCTGATCGATGGCGTTACGCGCGACATTGCCGAGTACATTCACGCTCACATATCCGGAGACATTGGGCGACGGGCGGGCCGTCAGGTCGGCGTAGAACGACTCCTGATGATCGAATCCGCGGAAGCCGGGCGTGGCATGTCCCAGCGAATCCACATGCGGCGTGGTGAGCAGGTAGCCGCCGGTGCTGTACGTGTCGAACTGCAGACGCGCGCCGCTCAGCTGGATCTTCTCGGCGCTGCTCAACGCCTGCGAGGCCTTGTCGCCGCGCGCCTCGAGCGCTGCCGTGGTCGGCGCGATCTTCGCGAAGTGGTCGCGGATGACTTCGTTGGTCGTGGTCGCGGCGTACGGGTCGAGCGTCCAGATCCGCCGCAGCGCGTAGTAGGCCGCGCGCGGATACAGATCATAGAGCCCGCGGTTGTCGGGAGCGCCCTTGGCGCAGATACCCCACCACTCCTCATTCATATTGTTGTCGCCCTGCACGTAGTCTTCCGTGTAGGCGCCGTCCGGCCATGACGCGTTCGTATCGTGGATGTCGAGACGCTCTTCCTGCTTGTACTTCCACCAGCCGTCGGCCCACTGGAACACGCAGCCGCCGATCGCGTTGCCCACTCCGCCATGACCGGCCGACTGGCGATAGACCTCGTTCCACTGGCCGATCACGTACTTGGCCTGCATGGCCTGGTCTTCGCGCATGTCTTTCGCGTTGAACGCGTCGGATCCGAACTCCGTGTACATGACGGGGATCCCCAGCTTGTCGTGCACCTTCTGGTACAGGTCGCCCGCCGAGATGCCGCGGTAGACGTTGGTTCCCAGGATATCGATATCCTTGCATTCTTGGGCGATCACGTCGATGTATTGCAGGTCGCCGTTGGCGATCGCGACGGCCTTGTCGGGGTCCGCGGCCTTTGTGGCCTTGGCGATCTCCTCGAAGAGCGAATAGAGATAGCGCGCGCGCGCGGTGTCACGCTCGCCCTTGGGCAGTGCCTCGATCTCGAACGACGCCCACGACAGGCCGTAGTTGTTCTCGTTGCCGAGCAGGTACATGAGGACGCCAGGCGTGCCCTTGTACATCTTCACCAGCCCCGCGACTTCGGCGGCGATCGCCGCGCGCGTCTTGGGATCCGAGTAATCGGTGTTCACATGCCAGACGCCGTCCACGGTGAAGCCGTAGCGGCCCACCGTGTGATTGATGATGCAATAGATGCCATAGCGGTCGTGGATGTACTTCACCCACTTCGTGGGGATTCCGGCATAGATACGGATGGCGTTCACGCCAGCTCCGGCCAGCAATGGCATCTCGCGGTCGAGCGCGGCCTGGATCATGTCCTCGGGCTGATCCCACAGGTTGTAGGAATAATTCTGGCCGATCGGGCAGTAGTCCCAGTTCATGCCACGGACCAGGAAGTCCTTGCCGTCCACCTGAAGCCGCGAGCCGTTCGCGTCCTGGACCACCTTGACGATGGCGCTTGTGCCTCCGCCCGCTTCCGTGGAGGTCTGCGCGATGACTGCACGTGCGGCGAAGACCGACAGCAGCAGCGCCGTCGCGGCGGTGAAGAGCCGGCGCATGGGGAACCGATCGAAGGACGGGCTCACGAATCTCTCCTGTGAAGGGAACGCGGCGAAGCCGCGAGGGCGGAGCGGTTGGATAGGAACTCGCGATACCAATGGGCGCTGTCGCGTGGAGTCCGGCGTTGGGTCGCGAAATCGACATGGAAGAGACCGAAGCGTTTCGAGAGGCCTTCTCCCCACTCGAAGTTGTCGAGCAGGGACCATACGAAGTAACCGGCCAACGGCACACCGGCGGTCACGCCATCGGCGGCGGCGGCGAAGTGCTCGCGCAGGAACTCCACGCGTCGCGCATCGGCGAAAGAAGCCGCGTCCCCGGGTGCGTCTGGGAAGGCGGCGCCGTTCTCGGTGATATGGATCGCGCGCGGAGCGTAGTCACGATGGATACGCACGAGCGATTCGGTGAGTCCCTGCGGATACACTTCCCAGCCCATGTCCGTGAGCGCTTCAGGCGGCGCCATCCGCACGGCCTTGGGTGCGCCGTCCTCGCCCGCTTGCACCACGATGCGGCTGTAGTAGTTCACGCCCAGGAAGTCGATCGGTGTGCTGGTGACCGCCATATCGCCGGGCTGCACGAAGTCCATCCCTGCCGAGGGCAGGTGTCCGCGGCGCACGCGATCGGCGACCGCATCGGCGGGATACTGACCGCGGAAGATCGGGTCCAGGAACCAGCGATTGAAAGAGCCGTCGAAT
>JANYBS010000115.1 GCA_025360715.1 Candidatus Eiseniibacteriota bacterium
GCTTGGCCTTGTCGGTCTTCTCCCACGAGAAGTGCGAGCGCCCGAAGTGGCCGTAGGCGGCCGTGTCCTGATAAATGGGACGGCGCAGGCGCAGCGTCTCGATGATGCCCTTGGGCGTCAGGTCGAAGTGCTTGCGGACCAGGCTCGTGAGCTTGTCGTCGCTCACCTTGCCGGTGCCGAAGCTATCGACCATCACGCTCACCGGCTCGGCCACGCCGATCGCGTAGGCCACCTGCACCTCGCAGCGGTCCACAAGGCCCGACGCGACCAGGTTCTTGGCCACGTAGCGCGCCGCGTAGCACGCCGAGCGGTCGACCTTGCTCGGGTCCTTGCCCGAGAACGCGCCGCCGCCGTGACGGCCCATGCCGCCGTAGGTGTCGACGATGATCTTGCGGCCGGTCAGGCCGCAGTCGCCCATCGGGCCGCCGATCACGAAGTTGCCGGTCGGGTTCACGTGGAATTTCACAGGCCGCTTCTTGTCGATCAGGCGCTTGGGCAGCAAGGGCAGGATCACCTTCTCGATCATCTCCTTGCGCAGCTTCGCATGCGCGACCTTGTCGGAGTGCTGCGTGGAGAGCACGACCGTGTCGCTGCGCACGGGGCATGGAGCCACCCGAATAGGGGCAGCGGTGCCGCACTGAGCGGCACCGCTGCAAGCTCCCCAGCTCATATCACTTGGGTCGGTTCACCGCAGAACCACCAGGGGCTTGGTCAAACGGGTCTCTCCCGCGGTCAGGCGAACACGATAGATACCTGGCGGGACTCGGAATCCAGCCGAAGAACTCCGATCCCAATGAATCGCCTGCCTGCCAGCCGAGAACTGGCCGGCAAGCCTACGAACCAATCGTCCCTGAGCGTCGTAGATTTCCAATTTCGCAGTCATAGCTGCGGGAAGTGAGAACGAGAGGGTCGTGCCGTCCCCCAGCGGATTCGGTGCGCCGCCGTAGAAAGCGACCGCTGAATCGCTGCCAGGAAGACCAGGCACGTCACCTGCGGGAGCATGATGCGCCCGCAATTGCTGTGCGCTGGGTTGGTAGCCGACAGGACGAGCGTCTACTTCTAGGAACCAGCTACGCTGACTGCTCACCGCTGAGACTGGCGCGGGGAAGTCGACCCACGCCGAATCGCCATTGCTGAGTTGAAAACTTGAACCCGATGGCACCTCTCCTACCGTCGATGTCTTAACGGTAGTGGGCTCAAGCGTGGTCCGCACCAAACCACCAGAACTCGCACCAAATCTTCCGACCCCGTGGAGCACATGCGCACCTAAGAAGACGAGCCTCACGCTCTGGCTGCGCACGGAATGAAGAATGGATCGGGAGCGTCCCGATCTGGGCGTCACGACGCCGACCTCCCGCCATTCACCAGAAGCGAGCGACTCGACCCGAATTCCTCCTTCACCCTCCTGCCGGCCCGAGGATTCGATCCAAATCATTCCTGAGCCATCGTCAGCTCCACCCAGATCCACCACTAGCGTGTCGCCGCTTCGTCCGTCCACTCGACCAGCAAGAAGCTGCCCAGTTACATCGATCCCGCCTAGAAACCCAACCGAGGCAGCAGACACGAACTTTCCACTCACCTCTGAAGTTGAATCAACCGCGGCGCCCTCTGCAATCGGGTGATCCACGGCAATCAACCGAACACTCGAGTAATCGTCGCGGCCAGGGCCGAAGTGCCGTAGGCGGACCCGGAGCTGATCACCAACCAAGACCGGCCCATGTGGCAAGAGGAGCCGATCCGTAGTGGCTTCCCCATCAGCGACACCGGGGAACAGAGTGTTATCCAAGTAATCGGGTTGGGCCGCTCCAACCGCGGCAAGCGCCCCACCGGATCGGCCTACCGAGAAGTCCCCCTCAAGGAAGCCTCCGCCGCCACCTCCAGATCCCCCGCCCTGGCACGAAGTCCAGCTTGAGCGATTGATCGTCGTGTCTGGCCCCAAAGTGACCCATACGCCAACCGACGGGACATCTCCCAGAAGAACGAACAGCAGATAGTCGCCCGGGGGTGCATGAGCGTTATCAGGGGCGGTAACAGTTACGCCCTCGATGCAGTTGCTGAACTGGAGATCCAAGAAGAGCTGTGACGAATTAAAACCGTGCGTCACAGCGCCCGGCCGGACCAAAGTAACCCGCGTCACGTAGTCCGGGAATGTGCATGATACCTTGCCTGCGCCTCCGAATTGCATTCTCACCGGGGCAGCCGTAATCGTCGAGACCTGTGCCGGCTGATTGTTGTTGTCGTAGAGGTTAGGAGGACAGAACACGGCAAAGTTGTTCATCGAATTGTGGCTTATATCATTTCTCGTATCCAAATCATTTCCGCCGCCCGTAATTACCATTCCGCTTGGGAGCAATAACGCCCCCGCATGGTATCCTCGAAAAATGGGTTCGGGATTCAGAGTGCTGGCATCGCTCCAGTTGCCAGTAGCCGGATTCCATATTTGCGGATTTCTCACGGCGTATGGAGTCGTATAGTCCGCGGTCTGATTGCCGAAGCCTAGGCCACCCGTAACAAGGACCTTCCCCGACGGCAGTGTAACAAGATTGTGGAAAATACGCGGGGTCATGACCGTGCGGCCGGCTAGACTCAGGCTAGGCGTTTGGGTCCACTGGCCCGCAGCCTCGTTGCCGTTTGGAAATGTGATTCTCGCGGCCGTACCTATCGAGGTACTGTTCAAGCCATCTTCGTCCTTTGACCCACACTTCATGATGTCGACGAGGCCATCAGGCCCGACGCGCATGACCGCACTGCCCCCACCAGGCACGGCCTCATTTGGGTCCGGTGCAGTCGACGGAAGTGCATTCCATGTACCCGCCGAGTACGTTGGTGATCCGCTTAACGTCAGGGCGTCCGTATGACGATCGAAGGGCCTCGCGTATGCGTCGAGCACCTTGCCGCTCGGCAATTGGAAGAGCAACGGATAGAAAAACTCAAAACGGTTCGCTCCAGTTAGCCCGTGCCAGCTGGTTAGCGATTGCCCGACTGGATCCGTCACCTCGGTCGCAGTGGTGTTGAGGGTGTGGTGGTCGGCAAAGCCGCAAGCCCCCTCGAGGCCGCCGCCGAGCATTGCAGGCTTCTTAACCCACGACCGGCTAGCTGTATTGCAACTGTCGCTGTAGGACCGATATACGTCCATTGCCCAAACAGCTCCGTCGGCCGCCGCAGCACCATCTCCAGCGAATACTCGAAGATTCCAAGAGTTAGCGTCCCGAATCACGATGGGATTTGTACGTGCAACCGGCGACTCAGACGATCCGTTGATTGGCAGCTTCGCCCAAGACACACCCGTGGCCCCAACGAAGTACATGAGCCAGACATCGCTGCTCAGAGTGCCGTCGGCGCGCTTACCCCCAAACACATATGCGCTAGCTGCATCAGTGCTTGCGCCAGCCAAGTGTTCTGGATCCGTGGCAGATGGCTCGGAGGCCACCCCTGCCTCGGCTAATGAGGATGGGCGAAGTGCGGAGTACGTGGCTGACCAGGTCAACTTATTCCAACTTGGCGTGCCGGTGAGAGATAGAGCGTACACATCGCTGTCCGCCAGCGCCGAGCCTGTTTCTATGGAATACCCCCCAAAGACAATCATTCTGTTGAGTTTTGAATCATAGCACACGCAAGCTCCGAAGCGCGGGCCCGGGCCACCAGGGAGCTGGGCGGGAGTGAATTTTTCCCACCTCCATTTCCTTGACCACTGTACCGGCTGCCCCGGACTGGAATTATCCGTCGGATATCCTTTGTACACTGAACCGTTTAGCGAGCCATCGTCAAAGAGTCCGCCGTACACCCACGTAGCAAATCCGGTGCTGGTCGAAATCGCTCCATGCCTCCACAGTCCAAAGGTCGCGAGGTCATTATCGCCGACAATTTCAGGGTATTTCCACCACCGCAGACTATCCGACCCTGCATCTGAATTGTGAACTAGCTGCCACACGCTCTTCTCAAATGTAGTTGCGCCCGTCCTTCGCCCCCCAACGAGTGTGGCTCGTGTCACATTTCCAGAATACTCATATCCGGCATCGGCCGAAGGCATCGCGGCGAAGTCGCGCGGAATAGGCCTGCCAGCACCGCCGAAGGCGGGATCCTCATCGGGCACCACGTCACTGTCCCATGTACCCTCAAAGTTCAGTTCGTGCCTAGAAGCGGCGGTTCGCGCCGCACTCGAACCGAAGGCATGGCCGCCGACTGTAAACAGTTGAGCAAACGTCTGGCCGGCGTACACAATGAGGCTGTTGTTCAATAGCTGTTTTATTGTTGGATACCATCTCGGAACATTCATTCCGTTCTGCCTTGTCCAACGCGAGCCACTTGTAGCATGCGGGTTAAAAATGGCGGTATAGCTTTGACCTGCATTTTCGGCTGATGCCCCACCTGCCACTAGCAATTTGCCATTGACAATCGCATGTCCGGCACAAAACAGATCAAATTTTGGATCAAGGAGATCATTGGCAATCGGGAGACGAGTGAACCCGGCCGCCATCATGTCTTGCGTGCATAAACCATTGTTTGGGTTGACCGGGTTCCACCCGTAGAGGCCGCCATGGAAAGCCTCCTTGTCACCGCAAAGAAGATGGCGATTCTCCCACCAGAACAGATAGCTGTGATAGTGAGAGGAATTTGTTTGCCAATCATCTTCGCCACGCAGGAGCGCCATGTGGATTGCGGAATTTGGAGCACCACTTCCGGTTAGCGTAGGCGACATCGACGTCCACTTGCCGCCGGTGGACGCTGGGCTTTGCGCGTGTGCTACCCCCGCGCTTGCAAGCGCAATCGCTGTTGCGACGGCGAGCGCACCCATTCCGACGGGCGATCGTAAGCTAACACTCTCCCAACCCTTGACGCGGATCAGTCGCATTTGGAACGCTCCTTGGCGCAGACTGCGCGGATTCGTCCCTCGCCCGGGGGAAAGCTGGACCGGCGCGCGCCTTGGGAATGTAGTCGCTGAAGAATGCAGGTGACAAGTCGTTTTTGCTATGAGACGCTTTCACTGGATATTGCAGGGTCTGGCCTAGATGTGGAAGCTGCCCCCCCGGTTGAGTTGATTTGTGGAGGACGCGTGATTCAGTTTGTGGCATTGCTTCTTGCCGCAACGTCTCCAATATTCAGTTGGACAGCCACCGGAGTGCGCGTCGCGGGCCCGTATATCCTAGGGGCGTCAGCGACCAGCGATGGAAATGGTGGGATCACACTGGCGTGGGGCGATTACGCGCGTTCGCGAACCTCTAGCCAGGGGGCCTTGGGCCGTATCGGTCATCTCGATTCGGACGGGCACCCTCTTCTGAGTTGGTCATCGTCTGCGGTGCTCTCCCCTGCGAGCGAAAACGCCCAGCCATCGCACATCACCTCGGACGGGCTCGGCGGTGCTTACGTCGCTTGGATCAGGGGGAACAGTGGACCACCCACTGACTTGGACGCCCTCTTCACTCGAATCGGCGCCGACGGCCTGCCCGCTGCCGGCTGGCCGGACACGGGCATTGCCATCGGATCGACGGCCGGACCCGATACTCCGACCGGATTATGCTCCGATGGTCAGAATGGCGCGTTCGTTTCCTGGGGTGAATCCGGAACCCCTGCCCGTGCGCTGATTCAGCACTATCTCCCCAGTGGCGCGCACTCTGCAGGATGGCCCGATGGAGGGCGGCTGATTCGCCCGCTTGCTTATTCGAACACTTCCGTTCAGGAATTGGTCCCCGACGGCTCGGGAGGAGTCTACGCCGTATTGGGGGCTGGAGCCGGGGGCTACCATGGCTACGTTCAACACATCCTCGGATCCGGTGCACTCGCTCCTGGCTGGCCCGACTCGGGTCTCGTCTTCAGCTCGCTCTACTCGAACGAGTTCGTGATCGAGGGTGTCCCTGATGGATCGGGCGGGATCATCGTCGCATGGGATGATGATCGCGAGGCTCCTCCGAACCCTGATCCGTACTCGCTGTATGGCGATATCTATGCTCAGCACTTCGCGGCAGATGGTACGCGCCCGGCGGGCTGGCCCTCGGCGGGACTGCCGGTGTGTGTCGCTCCTGGAGCCCAGTGGAATGCACGGTTGTGTGCCGACGGCTCTGGGGGCGCATTGATATGTTGGAGCAACCGACAACTACCTGGCGGGATGGGTGTGCAACATGTCCGAGGCGATGGGACTGTCGCACCGGGCTGGCCGCAGAATGGCCGCCTGGTGGGCGACCGAACAACTTCCGGAGCGCTCCCGAGAATTGTCGCCGACGGTGCCGGAGGCGGTTTCCTCGCTTGGATTGCTGATGACGCTGTCGACGCGCAGCCTCTTTGCGCTCAGCACGTAACAGCAGAAGGTTTCACCGCATCAGGTTGGCCCCTACCCGCCGCAGTTGTGACTCCAGCAGGACTATTTACTGATGCCCCGGCTTTCAACATCGTGTCCGGTTTGAGTGCGGCGATCGTGACCTGGGATCAGCGCACACCCGGAGATATCACCCAATGGGGCCTCTGGGCACAGAAGCTCTCAGACTCCGGCCTCGTGCCGACAAATCTCACGCTGCAAGATGCCAAGACGACACAAACCTCCGTGACGCTGCGTTGGTGGGGCACGGCTGCCGCGCGGCAGCAAACGGAGGTTCAGCGCAGCACCGACGCGGTCGAGTGGAAGACCCTTGGCCCGCCCAGTGCCACTTCCGACGATGAATTGCTCTTCATCGACCAGAGCGTGGCGACTGGTGCGAGGTACGCCTATCGACTCTTGGGCGGCTCGGGCGTCGCGCTTGCCGCGCCCGCCTGGGTGGACGTGCCTCAGGCCTTGTGCTTCGCGCTGAGCGGCGCGCACCCGAACCCGTGCCCCGCTGGCCAGATGAGCGTGGCGTTCACGCTCGCTCGTCAGGGCGCCGGCACGCTCGATGTTGTCGATGTCTCTGGTCGCCGCATGGCTTGGCGCGATCTGACGAACTTCGGCGCAGGACGGTACACGGCGAACTTCAGCGAGACGGGCCGATTCGCGCCGGGGCTCTACTGGCTGCGACTCACGCAAGGGGCCGACCGAGCGACCGCCCGCGTGGTGGTCGTTCAGTAGAGCAATTGATATCTGCTTCGCGCCAGAACGCACGAAGCCCCGGCAGGTCTCCCCGCCGGGGCTTCGTGATGTTCGATCCGGCGCCGCGGGCGCCGGCGTGACCTACCGCACGCTACCCGCGAGCAGCTTGGCCTTGTCGGTCTTCTCCCACGAGAAGTGCGAGCGCCCGAAGTGGCCGTAGGCGGCCGTGTCCTGATAAATGGGACGACGCAAGCGCAGCGTCTCGATGATGCCCTTGGGCGTCAGGTCGAAGTGTTTGCGGACCAGGCTCGTGAGCTTGTCGTCGCTCACCTTGCCGGTGCCGAAGCTGTCGACCATCACGCTCACCGGCTCGGCGACGCCGATCGCGTAGGCC
>JANYBS010000122.1 GCA_025360715.1 Candidatus Eiseniibacteriota bacterium
CGCGATCGGGGGGCACGCTTTAGTGTGTGGGGAGCGCTCTCGGCCCCTTCTCACGAAAGCGTGCCCCCCGATCGCTTTACGTGACGCTTACCCGCTGAATGACGGGGAATGGACAAGCCCGGGCCGGGGCGAGACAATTGCGGGGACTCACCGGAACACCCCCTTGACCCAGCCCCTCGGAGCCACACCCAGATGAAGACCGCGCGCCCGCTGCTCTCTGCCACGCTCCTCGTGTTGCTCACCTTGGCCGGCGCCTCGCGCGCGCAGGCCGCCGCGATGTTCACGCGCGTCGCGGCCAACGCGCCGCAGGCGCAAGCCTTCCGCGCCGCGCATGCGGCTGCGGCATTCGCGCTGCCGCATACCACGCTCATGACCGTCGACGCCGACGCGATCACCGCGTTCCGCACCGCGAACGGTGGCACGCTCGACGTGCCCGCGGCCGACGGCGGCACGTTCTCGCTCACGCTCGAGCCCAGCACGCTGCTCGCGCCCGGCGCGACGCTCACCTACACCGACGACGCCGGCGCGCACGCGCTGCCCACCGACATCTCGATCTACAAGGGCACCGTCGCGGGCGAGGCGGGCTCGTGGGCGGTGATCAGTTTGTCGCCGCGCGGCGCGATGGGCACCGTGTACTCGCACGGCACGCACTACCAGCTCATGCCCGCTGAGAAGGCCGCTGCCGGCGCGCTGCCGCTGCACGCGCTCGCCGCGGATGAGGACCTGCGCAGCGAAGGCAGCAGCTTCAAGTGCGGCGTCGATGGCGACAACGAGCTGTCCTACACGAACCCCTCGCTGGTCACCGGTGGCCGGCTCAAGACCAACGCCGAGTTGGGCGCGATGTCCGCTGCGCTGCCCTCGTCGGCCGCGCCCATCACGCCGGACGCCACGCAGCTCAATGCCACACGCGTGGTGTTCGATATCGCGCTCGATTGCGACTACGAGATCTACGCCAACAAGTTCTCGAGCGATCTCACCGCCGCCACCAACTACGTGCTCACCGTGCTCGCCACGTCGTCGCTCATCTATGAGCGCGACCTGGAATACACGCTGCACATCTCGTACCTGAACCTGTGGACGACCTCTTCCGACCCTTACAACCAGGCCACGACCAGCCTGGAGCTGCCCGAATTCCAGAACTACTGGAACGCGAATCGCACCGGCATCTCGCGCAGCCTCGTGCACATGATCTCGGGCCGCGCCCTGGGCGGCGGCATCGCGTACATCGGCGTGGCGTGCAACAGCACGTCGGGCTACGGCCTGAGCGCGATCGACGCCGCTTACAGCTATCCGAACAACACGTCCACGTGGGACGTGGAAGTGATCTCGCACGAGATGGGCCACAACTTCGGCTCGTATCACACGCACAGTTGCCAGTGGGCGTCGCTCGGGCTCGTGCCCGCCAAGACCACCCTCGATTCGTGCCAGGCGTCCGAAGGCGGCTGCGCCACGTACGCGAATCACGTGCCGCCCGACAAGGGCACGATCATGAGCTACTGCCACCTGCTGCAATCGGTGGCCAGCGGCATCCGTTTGGACTTCCACCCCGTCTGCATCACGCGCATGCGCGCGGTCTCGGGCAGCGTGGGCTGCCAGACGAACCCCGCGGTCGCACCCCCACGCGTGCCGGTGGCCTCCAGCACCACGACCGGCGCACATCTCGCGTGGACCGCGAGTAGTTCCGCGAATGTCCTGCGCTACGATGTATATCGCAGCCGCACGCAACTGGACCTGAATCCCCTGAAGGCCGGCAGCTCCGTCGGCACCACGTTCGATGAACCGGGACTCGGGACCACGTACTACAAGATCCGCACGATCCGCGCCGCCGACTCCTCGGCGTTCTGTGCCGAGATGAAGGTGAACACGTGCGCGTTCACGCCGACGGCCAGCATCAGCGTGGGCTCGATCCCCACGCAGGTCACCAGCGCCGACTTCAATCATGACGGCATCACCGACCTTGCGGCAGTGAACTACAACAGCGCCAGCATCACTGTCGCGCTCGGCCAAGGCGCGGCCGGTATCGGCAACGGCACGTTCGCCGCGCCCGCCACCGTGACCACCGGCAACGGTCCGGTCGGCGTGCTGGCGTATGACTTCAACCGCGACGGCATCACCGACCTGCTCGTGGTCGCCCAAGGCGACAACGCGCTCGACCTGCATCTGGGCAACGGCGCCGGCGGCGTGGGCGACGGCACATTCGCGGCGGCGAGCGTGATGACACTGGCGTTCTCGCCCAGCGCGGTCGCCGTCGCGGACTTCGACGAAGACGGCGTGCCCGACCTGGCGGTTGCCGGCGACACGCAGAACCTGTACGTGATGCGCGGGCTCGCGGTGAACGGCGTGCCAACGGGCGCATTCGATACGCCGCAGTTGGTCACGGTGGGCGGCGGCACGCGCGGCGTGCTCGTGGCCGACTTCAATCACGATGGCATCTGGGATATCGCCACCACGGGCTCGGGGGTGAACATCCTGCTCGGTCAGGGCAGCGGCGGAAAGGGCGACGGCACGTTCGGCCCGCCCACGATCTACAACGTGGGCGCCACGCCGAACGACATGGCGACGGCCGACTTCAATCTGGATGGCAACTTGGATCTGGTCGTGTGCAACGCCGGCGCGAGCAGCCTGTCGTACCTGGCCGGCATCGGAGACGGCACGTTCGCGCCGCCCGTCTCGGTGCCGTGCGGCACCGGCCCACAGCGCGCCTCGGTGGCGGACTGGAACCAGGACGGCATCCCCGACGTGGCGATCGCGAACTCGTCGAGCGCCAAGGTAGCGAGCGTACTGATCAGCCGCGGCGACGGCACATTCGAGCCGGCGCAGACATTCGCTGCGCTCACGAGCCCGAACTCGGTCGCGCTCGGCGACTTCAATCACGACGGCGGCGTCGACATGGCTATCTCGAATCGCGGCAGCGCCGCAGTGCTGCCGCTGATCTCGGGCTGCCACCCGAGCATCTCGACGAACCTGACGTTCACCACGCCCACGACTGGCGCGACGTGGGTCGGCAACGAGGAGCGCGTGCTGCAGTGGACCAAGGGACTCGGCATCACCTTGGTGAATGTCGAGCTTTCGCGCGATAACGGCGTGAGCTGGACCCCGATCGCCGAGAAGCTCGGCGGCTCGAGCTTCACGTGGACGGTGACCGGCTCGTATACGACGCAGGCGCGCATCCGCGTCGTCGACGTGAACCGGCCGCAGTTCGCCAGCCTCACGCCGTCGGCGTTCACGATCATCCCGGCCAGTGCGCTGGGCGTGAACGATGCGCGACTCACGCACTTCGGCATCGTCGAGGCGTGGCCGAATCCCGTGCTCGGCACGCTCAGTGTGGCGCTCACCCTGCCGCAGGGCGGCCACGGCAGCTCGCTCGACCTGATCGACCTGGCCGGCCGCCGTGTCGCCACGCGCAACCTCTCGGCCTTGGGCACCGGCCTGCAGCGCGTGGACCTGCTCCATGGCAGCCAGCTGCCTCCGGGCGTCTATCTGGTGCGCTTGATCGGACCGGGCGAGACGCATTCGCTCAAGGTGGCGGTCCTGCACTGACAGCGCCGTCCCGGCAACAGGAAGCCCGCGCCAGTGCGATACCGGCGCGGGCTGCTTGTTGCCTTGCAACGTGTTGTGGACCGGTCACTGGCGCAATACCTAGCGGCGCGCGCTCCGGCCTACACGATGTTTACGATGGCTGAAAACGATTCCGACGGTTAGGATTCCCGTATCCACCCCCTGACCACAGCATCCGCAAGAGTGTGCCCGGCGTTCTCGCAGAGTCGGCCATTCCTCGGCACTTCCATGCTCTCCCCCGGAGGTTGTTGCATGCGCCCTGTCCACCAGTCGTCTTGGAGCGGATCCTTGCTGTTCGCGCTCCTCGCCGCGATCGCGCTGTTCATCCCCGCACTCGTTTCCGCTCAAGAGCCCGTACAGCGCGACGCCGAGGCGATCCAGCACGCGCAGCAGCGCGCCGCGGCATTTCAGCTGAAACGCGAAGCGATCTGGGACGAAGCCCGCGTGCGCCTGCATGAGGGCCGCGAACGCGCCGAGCTGGTGCGCCGCGCCAAGGCCGGCGACAGGCGCGCGATCCGCGCGCTCAAGGCGAAGCCGGCGATCGAGGCCGAGAGCGTGGTGCCCGGCGATCTCGACCCGCGCCCGCGCGCCGAGATCCTGGCGCAGCGCACCAAGCCGCTGTCGTCGCTTGCGGTGCCCACGAACGTGCAGTGCAACAGCACGCTCTCCGATGGCACGAGTGCCGGCCAGTCCGAGACTTCGATCGCTGCGATCGGCAGCAATGTCGTCGTCGCCTGGAATGACGGCCAGGGGTTCTACACCGGTGGCGACATCCAGGGCTACGGCTGGTCGAATGATGGCGGTGCCACGTTCACCGACGGCGGCAATATCCCGCACCCGGCAGCTTTCCCTGCGTGGCGCTGGACGAGCGATCCCGTCATGACCGTGAACGAGAAGACGGGCGACTACTACTATTGCGGCCTCGCGAACGCCGATGCCAGCAACAACGCGATCGCGATAGCCCGCGGCCGCTTCACTGCGGGCACGTTCGCGTTCGATAGCGTGTTCATCGTCCGCACCGCCCTGAATACCACGACGTTCCTCGACAAGCAGTGGATCGCGGCCGACTCGAGCAACGGCAACATGTACGTGACGAACACCACGTTCACGACTACTGACCAGATCGACTTCTATCGCTCCACCAATGGCGGTCGCACGTGGTCGGCGGCGGTGCAGATCTCGGCCGCGGGTGACAACGGCAACGTGCAGGGCTCGCGTCCCGCCGTGGGTCCGAACGGCCAGGTCTACGTGGTCTGGTATGCTGCGGACCCCGTGACCGACGAGGACGACATCCGCTTCGACCGCTCACTGGACGGCGGCGGCACGTTCCAGAACGCGGGCGCACTCACGCCGGTCAAGTTCAACCAGCAGTTCGGCACGGGCGCCCCGGGCTTCAACCGCGAGCGCGGCGTGAACTTTCCGTCGATCGCCGTGGACCGCTCGAGCGGCCCGCACCGCGGCCGCGTCTACATCACTTGGGGCGAGTGCTACCACTTCCTGGACGACCTGCTGCCGACAGTGACCTCGGCGATCTCCAAGCTCGAGAGCGTCGAGACCACGGCAGGCACCAACGACACTCCGGCCACGGCGACGCCATTCACGATCGGCCAGGTGCTGCGCGGCGCGCTCACCAGCAAGGGTGGCACCGCGACCACCGCCACGCGCGATAACGACTATTGGTCATTCCCCATGACCGCGGGCCAGCACGTGATCGTGTTCCTCGACTCCGTCACCGCGAGCCGCGGGTTCACCTGCCGCCTGTTCGCTCCCGACGGCGTACAGCGCGAGCAGTACGCGGGCAAGCCGGACTCCACCTCGGGCTCGGGCACGGTCTACTACACCTTCACCGCGCCCGCGAGCGGCACCTACTACTTGCGGCTGGCCGGGGTCACGTTCCGAAGCCTCACGTACCGCGTGCGCACACGCTTTGGCGTCTCGGGCGCCGAACGCGGCCGCGACCAGCGCGATGGCTTCGCCGCGTGGTCCGACGACGGCCAGACCTGGGCGCCGGCGAACGTCGCGCGCATGAACGACGACGGCATCGGCTCCGACAACTTCCTGCCCGAGGTCACCGTCGGTGCCGACGGCATGCCGTACGCGTCGTGGTTCGATCACCGCGACGACCTGTATGGCACGCGCGCGCACATATACATGTCGCGCTCGGCCGATGGCGGCGTCACGTGGGCGGCGAACCAGCGCATCACCGACGCGCAGAGCAACTTCACCACGTCGGGCACGAACATCGCCCCCAACTTGGGCGACTATCAGGCCATCGGTAGCAGCGGCACGCGCATCGGCGCCGCCTGGGGCGACGGCCGCAGCACCGCCGTTTCGGGCGTCGACACGTGGAGCGCGGGCTTCCCGACCACGAGCGACATCACAACCGTGCCCAACGACACGACCATGACGGCCGCGGGCACGGCGGCTTTCGGGTGGACGCTCCTCAACGCGAACACGGTCTTCGGCGGCACTTACACCGCGACGTGGAGCGTGAACCGCAACTGGCCGTTGCCGGCGGCAGGCCTTGTGAACCTGGCGGCCGGGAGCTCGGCGTTCTACAGCGCCAGCCTCACGGTGCCGGACACGGCAAAGGCCGGCGTGGTGCACGCCTGCCTCACGCTCACGACGCCGGGCGGTGTGGTGGTCAAGACGTCGTGCTTCGCGATCACGGTCATCCCCGGCGGCGCACTGGCCGTGGGCCCGAGCCTGAGCGGGTTCGCGCTGGCCCCGGCGGCGCCGAATCCGTCGATCACGCGCGCACGCATCGCGTACTCGCTGCCGCGCGCGGGTGCGATGAGCCTGGCGGTGTACGACCTGGCTGGCGCGCGCGTGCGCACGCTGGTCGAGGGCGCTCAGCCCGCCGGCCCCAGCGCGGCGATCTGGGACGGGCGTGACGCGTCCGGCTCGCAGGTGCGCGCCGGCGCGTACTTCTACCGCCTGGAGTTCGAGGGCCGCTCGCTCACGCAGCGCATGGTGATGATGCGGTAACGCATCGCACCCAAGCTGTCGCTCGAAGGGCCGGTGCCGACGGGGCGCCGGCCCTTCGGCTGTTTCATGCGCTCGCTGCGCAAAAGCAGCCACGCAAGGATTCTGTGAACCCCTGCAGAATCGCCTTGCAGCCGCCGATGCCAGCGTGTAAATATACACGTTCGCGCATAGTTATGCATCGGCTTCAGAGGCTTCCCAGGGGGCTCCATGTCGCGGCCGCACCGCCTCACCCGTATCGCCCAGCTGCTCAGCGAGCGGCGCTTCTCGAGCCAGGACGAACTGGCCGAGGCGCTCGGTCGCGGCGGCACCGAGGTCACTCAGGCCACGCTCTCGCGTGACCTGCGCAGCCTTGGTGTCTCCAAGCGCTCGGGGCCGGACGGCGGCACGTGGTACGAACTGCCGGGGCCGGCGACCGAACAGCTCGACCGCGGCCGGCAGATGGTGGACCTCAAAGTGTTCGTGAACGAGGCGCGGCTGGCGCAGAACCTCGCGATCGTGAAGACGCCTCCTGGCCATGCCAGTGCCGTGGCGCGGGCGATCGACATGCTGGAATTCGAAGGACTCGTCGGCAGTGTCGCCGGCGATGACACCGTGTTGTGTGTGCTCGCGGATACGGCGACCGCGAAGCGCTTCAAGCGTCATCTCGACGCCCTTGCCGGCCGCATCGGAGGTGCCAGATGAGTGCTCCCGCGATCGCACCCGCCACGCCCACCTCTGCCTCGCGTCGCACCGCACGCGTGGCCTTGCTTGGCGCCAGCGGTTACGCCGGCCAGGAATTCATCCGCTTGGCGCTTGGTCACCCGGGCATCACGCTCGCGGCGCTCGTCTCGCGCGAGCACGCCGGCCGCCCGGCCACCAGCCTGCTGCCGGGCGTCGATGCGCGCGCGAGCAAGCTGCCCTCGCCGGTCGCGCCCGAGGCATTGCCCGCCCTGGCGGCGGATGGGGCATTCGACACGCTCGTCGCCTGCCTGCCGCACGGCGCGTTCAAAGCCTATGTGGCCGAGAACTCCGTGTGGATCGACAAGCTCGAGCGCGTGATCGACCTCTCGAGCGATCATCGCGACGGTTCGGGCGGCTATGTGTACGGCCTGCCGGAAGCATTTCGCAGCGAGCTTGCCGCGGCGCGGCTCATCGCGAATCCCGGCTGCTATCCCACCGCCGCCACGCTGGCGCTGCTGCCCGCGCTCGAACGCGGCTGGCTTGCGGGCCCCGTCACGGTCACCGCGCTCTCGGGCGTCTCCGGCGCCGGTCGCGCGCCGGCGCTGCGCACGTCCTTCGTCGAGCTCGAAGGTGGCGCCGCCGTCTACAAGGCCGGCGAGGATCATCCGCACGTGGCCGAGATGGCGCGCAACCTGCAGCGCGCATGCGGAGTGGAACACCAGGTGGCGTTCGTGCCGCAGCTGGCGCCCATGGCGCGCGGCATCCTGCTCACCGCGAGCGCGCCACTGAACGAAGCCATCGACTCCGAGACGCTGCATGCCGCCTACACTGAGCGCTACCAGGAAGAGACGTTCGTGCGCCTGCTCGACGCCGGCGTGTGGCCCGAAACGCGCGCCACGCGCGGATCGAACCGCTGCGATGTGTCGGTGATCTCCGTACATGGCAGCCGCACGCTCATCGCCACCGCAGCGATCGACAATCTGGTGAAGGGCGCTGCCGGCCAGGCGGTGCAGAACCTGAACCTGCAACTGGAATGGCCTGAGCACTGGGGACTGCCGGTGCACGGGAATCCCTGGTGACGCAACAAGCGAAGGTCGCACCGCTGGCTCGGCCGGTGGTGATCAAGCTCGGTGGCCGGGCTCTGGAAGCGCCGGGAGCGCTGCTGGAGTTCACCACTGCGCTGGCGCGGCTCTCCCGTGTTTCGCTGCTCGTTCATGGCGGCGGTACCGAGGTCACGCAGTGGCTCGAACGCGCCGGCATCGTGGCGCGTTTCGCCAACGGCCTGCGCGTGACCGATGCGCCCACGCTCGAGATCGCCACCGCAGTACTCGCGGGGCTGGCGAACAAGCGCCTGGTCGCCGCATTGCGCGCGCACGGCGTGGACGCCGTGGGACTGGCCACGCTCGATGGCGGCACGCTGGTGGCGCAGCCGCATGCGCTGGCGAACGAACTGGGCGCGGTCGGCCAGATCACCGGTAGCGACATGTCGCTCATGGAGACGCTGCTCGCGCAGGGCCGCACGCCGGTGCTGGCCAGCATCGGTGCCACCGCCGAGGGCGCGCTGCTCAACATCAACGCCGACGATGCCGCCTGTGCGCTGGCCATCGCGCTACGCGCATCGGCGCTCGTGCTGCTCTCCGACACGCCCGGCCTCAAGCTGGGCGGCCAAGTGGTCCCGCAACTGCGCGCGAGCGAACTGCCCGCGCTGTTCACGCACCCCGAAGTCCAAGGCGGCATGGTGCCCAAGCTGCGTTCGGCGCTCGCCGCACTCGATGCGGGCGTAGAACGTGTGACCATCGCCAGTTGGAACGGCCCCGATACGCTTTCGTCGCTTCTTGAAGGGACCGGCGCCGGCATCGGCACCACTCTCACATCCGATCACGCATCCGCGCCCACGGAGGAAGCCCATGCCTGAAGCCATCACGCCCGCGGCGCCTGCCGTCGCCGCAGCCATCGTCCCGGCGGCTTTCGCCGACGCCGAGAAGGCACTGCTTGCGCCGAACTACCCGCTGCCGCGGCTGCATCTGGTCTCCGGCCGGGGCGCACGCGTGCTCGACGTGGCGGGCGGCGAGTATCTGGACTTCGTGAGCGGCATCGCGGTGAATGCGTTCGGCCACGCGCCCAAGGGCCTGGCCGATGCGCTGTCCTCGCAACTGGGCACGCTCGGCCATGTGTCGAACCTGTTCGCGAACACGCCGGGCATCGAACTCGCGCAGGCGCTCACCGCGGCCACAGGCTACGACCGCGCGTTCTTCTGCAACTCGGGCACCGAGGGCATCGAGGCTGCGCTCAAGTTCGCGCGCGCGCGGGCCCTTAAGAAGGGCCAGAAGGGCCGCGACCTGCTCGCGTTCAAGGGCGGCTTCCACGGCCGCACGGGCTTCGCGCTCTCGGCAACATACACGCCGTCGTACCGCGAGCCGTTCCTGCCGCTCATCCCGGGCATCCGCTTCGCGGATTACAACGACGTGAGCGCGTTGGGCAGCGTACTCGACTCCGAGGTCTGCGGCGTGCTTGTGGAGCCCATCCAAGGCGAAAGCGGCGCCGTGCCTGCCACGCGCGACTTCCTGCTCGCACTGCGTACGCGCACCACGGCGCTCGGCGCCGCGCTGATCTTTGATGAAGTCCAAAGCGGCATGGGCCGCGGTGGCCATTTTCTGGCTCAAGAGCATTTCGGCGTGAAGGGCGACATGACCGTGATGAGCAAGGCCCTTGGCGCCGGCCTGCCGATCGCGGCCGTGCTCATGACGTCCGATGTGGCCGATGCGCTTGCCCCGGGTATGCACGGCTGCACGTTCGGCGGCAATCCCCTTTGCGCCACCGCGGCCAACTGGGCGCTCTCGCAGGTGCTCGCGCCCGGCTTCCTCGAGCAGGTGCGGCGCTCGGCCAAACACCTGGCGCAGGGCATGGACGCGCTCGCGGCCAAGCACGCCGGCGTGCGCGAGGCGCGCGGGCTGGGGTTGCTGCGCGCGATCGAGCTTGCGCCGGATGCAGCGTTCGACGCGCCCGCTCTGATCGCCGCCGCACGCGAGCGCGGCCTGCTGCTCGTGCGCGGCGGCGAACGCGCCGTGCGCGTGCTGCCACCGCTCAATGTGACTCTCGATGAATTGAACGAAGCGTTGAGCATCCTCGATGCCGCGCTCACCCACCTCGGCGCCCCTGAAGGAGCTCGCTCGTGACCAAGCGCGATATCAAGAAGGCCGTCCTCGCCTATTCCGGCGGACTCGACACCAGCATCATCGTGCCGTGGCTCAAGGAGCACTATGGCTGCGAGGTGATCTGCTATTGCTCGAACGTGGGCCAGGGCGGCATGGAGCTCGATGGCCTCGAGGCCAAGGCGCGCAAGATCGGCGCAAGCGAGGTCGTCGTCGAAGACCTGCGCGTGCCGTTCCTGCGCGACTTCGTGTTCCCGTCGCTGCGCGCCGGTGCCATCTACGAAGGCCGCTACCTGCTGGGCACCTCGCTCGCGCGGCCGCTCATCGCGTCGCGCCAGGTGTGGGCCGCGGAGCGCTTTCAGGCCGACGCGCTCGCGCACGGCTGCACGGGCAAGGGCAACGATCAGGTGCGCTTCGAGCTCACGTACATGGCGCTCGCGCCGCAGTTGGCGATCATCGCGCCATGGCGCGAGTGGGACATCGTCTCGCGCGAAGACGCCATGGCGTATGCCGCCAAGCACGATGTGCCGTTGGCGCAGAAGCCCGGCGACCTGTATTCGCGCGACGCCAACCTGTGGCACCTCTCGCACGAGGGCGGGGTGTTGGAGGACCCCGCGGTTGCCGCACCCGAGGCCATGTACAAGCTCACGCAGGGCCCCGAGCAGCAGCCCGCGTGGCCAGAGACGGTCACGATCGGCTTCGAGCGTGGCCGCCCGGTGAGCGTCAACGGCAAGACGATGGGGCCTGTCGAACTGGTCGAGACACTCAACGCCCTCGCCGGCCGTCACGGCGTGGGCCGCGCCGACCTGGTCGAGAGCCGCCTCGTGGGCATGAAGTCGCGCGGCGTCTACGAGACGCCCGGCGGCACCGTGCTGCACGAGGCCATCGAGGACCTGTGCCGGCTGACGCTGCCGCACGACCTGCTCAACACGCGCCTCGAGCTGAGCCACCGCTACGCGGACCTGGTCTACAACGGCCTCTGGTTCTCGCCGCTGCGCCGCGCGCTGCAAAGCTTCGTCGACACGGCCATGGATGTGGTCACGGGCGAGGTGAGCGTCGAGCTGCACCGCGGCCGCGCCACGGCGATCGCGCGCACGAGCCCGTACACGCTCTACCGCCCCGACCTGGCGTCGTTCGACATGACGGGCTACAACGCACAGCACGCCGAGGGCTTCATGCGCCTCTATGGCCTGCCGCTCGCCACCGCGGCGCGCCGCGGCCAGCCGGCGCCGCTCAGGCAAGCGAGCGAAGAGACCTTGAACGCGGGCGGCCCCGTTGGCTGACGAGCCCATCAAGGCAGACGCCGTCTGGCAGGGCCGCTTGGCCGCAGGCCTCGACCCGCGCGCGCAGCGGCTCAATGACTCGCTCCCGGTCGACGGGCGCCTGTGGCCCGAGGAGCTCGCCCTGTCGCGTGCCTACGCGATCACGCTGGAAACATGCGGGGTGCTCACCACGATCGATCGCGACAGCCTGCTCGACGCCTGCGACCGCCTCGAAGCCGAGCTGGCCAGTGGCGCCGTGAAGCTGGTGGGCGAGGACGTTCACTCGGCGGTCGAAGCGGCGCTCGGCGAGCGCTGCGGCGAACCCGCGCGCCGCCTGCACACAGGCCGTAGCCGCAACGACCAGGTGGCCACGCTCTTCCGCATGCGCGTGCTGCGCTTCTGCGAGCAGGCCATTCAAGGCTTGCGCGAGCTCGAGCGCGCACTCGTCGCGCAAGCCAAGCTCGCCGGCGACCTGCCGTGTGCGGCGTACACGCACATGCAGCCGGCGCAGCCCGTGCTGCTCGCGCACTATTGGTTGGCCCACGTCGCTGCGTTCGAGCGCGACGAAGAGCGCTTCGCCGCCGCGCGCGAGGCGGCCGATCGCATGCCACTGGGCTCGGGCGCCGTGGCGGGCACGCCGCTCGTCTACGACCGCTTGGCGCTGGCCACGCGCTTGGGCTTCAGCCGCTTGGCCGCGAACAGCCTCGACGCCGTGGGCGACCGCGACTTTGCATTGGAATACCTGAACGCGGCTTCGCTCATGGGCGTGCATCTCTCGCGGCTCGCCGAAGACCTCGTGCTCTTCTGCTCGCCGGCCTTTGGCTGGTTCGGCGCGCCGGATGGCTTCAGCACCGGCTCGAGCCTGCTGCCGCAGAAGCGCAATCCCGACATGTTCGAGCTGGCGCGCGGGAAGAGTGCGCGCTTGCTCAGTAACGCGCAGCGTCTGGCCATTCTCTTGAAGGGCCTGCCGAGCGCTTACCAGAAGGACCTGCAAGAGGACAAAGAGGCGGTCTTCGATACCGCCGATACGCTCGAGAGCCTGCTCGATGCGCTGCCGCCAGCGATCGCCGCACTGCGTCCGGTGCCCGAACGCGTGCGCGCCGCGCTCACGCCCGACCTGCTCGCGGTGGAACTTGCCGATGCGCTTGTGGCCGAGGGTGTGCCCTTCCGCGATGCGCACAAGGCTGTGGGCCAGCTCTGGGCCATGGCCGAGCAGGCCGGCGTCGTGCCGGCCGAGCTACCGCTCGCGCAGCGTGTGGAGCTGAACCCCTACTTCACCGACGAACAGCTGGCCGCGCTCACCGTCGAGGCCGCGCTCGCGCGGCGCTCGCACTCGCCGGGCAGCGGCCCAGGCAGCGTGCACGCTCAGCTCTCGTATGCGATCTCGCGATTGGGACTGGGACCCGGTGAGCTGGCCGACGAAACGATCGGCGAGGAGGTGCCACTTCTCCCGGCGCCTGCAGCGGAGTCTTCCCCCGATCCGTCTGCCGCGGAGGGCGATACGCCTTCCGCGCCCGCACCGACCATCATCCGTGGCGCGTTCATCCAGCGGCTTCCCGATGGCACGCTCATCCGCCGCGCCACGCTGCGCGATGTGCCGGGCATCGCCGCCGTCATGGCCGGCTACGTGGCGCAGGCGATCCTGCTGCCGCGCCCGGTGAGCGAGCTCTTCCAGTGCGTGCGTGAATTCTTCGTCGCCGAAAGAGAGGGCGCCTCCGGCGCCCCTGAAATCGTGGCGTGTGCTGCGCTGCGGATCCTGTGGCGCGACCTGGGCGAGGTGCGCTCGCTGGCCGTGCGGCCCGATGCGCATGGCACGGGCCTGGGCGCGGCGTTGGTGCGCGCCGTGGTCGACGACGCGCGTGCGCTCGGCGTGCCGCGCCTGATCGCGCTCACGCGTGAAGTGGCGTTCTTCGAGCGCTGCGGCTTTGTGCGCGAGGAGCGCGAGAAACTGCCGCGCAAGGTCTGGACGGATTGCGTGCGCTGCCCGCGCCGGCACGCGTGCGACGAGATCGCGGTGGCGCTCGACCTGGTGCCCGGTGCCTCGCAAGAGGCTGCCAAATCCGGCCGCACGTACACCTTGCCCATGCCGGCGACAGCCCATGTCGAGCCGCTGCTGCCGGTGATCTCGTGACGAGCGAGAAGGGAGTTGCCGTGAAAGAATCCCCGAAGCACCTGATCGACCTTACGGGTGTGGACAAACAGTGGGTGCTGGACCTCTTCGCACAAGCTGATGCACTGCGAGAAGTGCGCGGAACCTTGAAAGCCCCGAAGCTGCTGGCTTCGAAGACCGCCGCGCTTGTCTTTCATAAGCCCAGCTTGCGCACGCGCGTGTCGTTCACGGTGGGCATGCACGAGCTGGGCGGCGACGTGGTCGACCTGGGCAGCGCCGAAGTCGGCCACGGCCGCGAGAGTGTGCCCGATGTGGCGCACGTGCTCTCGGGCATGGTCGACCTGATCGTGATTCGCACGTTCTCGCACCGCTTGGTGCAGCAGCTCGCCAAGCACGCGACGATCCCCGTGATCAACGCGCTCACCGATCACTCGCACCCCTGCCAGATCCTCGCCGATCTCTATACGCTCTGGCGCATGGGCCGCACACTCGACACGCTCACAGTCACGTGGATCGGTGACGGCAACAACGTGCTGCATTCCTGGATCGAGGCCGCGACGTTGTTCGGCTTCGAGCTACGCGTGGCCGTGCCCGACGGCTTCGAGCCCGACGCCGGGCTGTTCCTGGCCGCCGAGCAGGCCACGAGCGGCCGCGTGCACCGCGTGCGCGACCCCAACGAGGCCGTGCGCGGCACCGATGTGGTCTACACCGACACGTGGACCAGCATGGGCATGGAAGACGAGGCCGAGTGGCGCCGCATCGCGTTCGCCGGCTTCCGCGTGGATGAACGCCTCATGGGGTTGGCCGCACCCGACGCCGTGTTCATGCACTGCCTGCCTGCGCACCGTGGCGAAGAGGTGACTGACGCGGTGATCGACGGCCCGCAGAGCATCGTCATCGAGGAGGCGGAGAACCGCCTGCACTTGCAGAAGGCGCTCATGGTGGCCCTCGCGGGTCATCCCGAATCCGCCAAGCCGCGCCGCACACGCGCCGCGAACCCGGAGGCGGCGGGGGTCTAGCATCAAGCTCACGCACTCGCCGTCATTTGCAGGGCGCCGCCGGCTCCGCTGGCGGCGCCCTCTCATGTCTGGGGCGTGACAGCCGAGACTTTGCGCAGGATGCCTCATCGGTGGGCCTGCGCTTGCCGACACCCTGCGTTACGGGAGCGACCCCTCGCACCTCACCGTCTTGCGCATACGGAGATCACGGAATGTTCTCGCAGTTCTGGCGCCGGCTCACCGGCACACCGGGTGCATCGACATCGCCTGCGGCCGCTCCCGCTGCGGAGCCCGCCGAGACCGCCGCTGCCCCGGCGCCCGCTCGCGAGGTCGCGCCCAAGGGCGAGATCCGCGTCGCCACCGAGGAATCGCTGCGCCGCTCGCTCACTTGGCGTAGCCGTGTGCTCATGGAAGGCGCGGGTGAAGACATCATGCGCTCCGACGGGCCTGCGCTCGTTGCCGCGCTCACCGATGCCAACGAATCGGTGATCCGCCAGCCACCCGCGGCCGCGCAGCGCGCTCTGCGCGTGGCCAGCAATCCCGAGACACCCATGCCCAAGGTGGTCGAGCTCTTCGAGAACGACCCCATGCTGGCGCAGGCGCTCTTGCGCTTCTCGAACAGTGTGTTCTACCGCCGCGACTCGCAGCCCACGGCATCGCTGCAGTCGGCCGTGCAGCGCGTCGGCATGAACGGTGTGCAGACCGTGCTCACCGCGAGCCTGGTGCAGACCATGCTGTGCCGCCCCGGCGGCGCCTACGATGCGCTGGTGCAGAAGGTGTGGACGCACATGCAGCGTTCCGCGCCGATCGCGCGCACGCTCGCGCCAGCCTTTGGCCTGGACGCCGAGACGATGTTCTCGCTCGCACTGCTGCACGACGTGGGCAAGCTGGTGATCTTCGATCACATCTCGACGCTGCGGCACGACAAGCGCCGCGACCTCAAGATGCCCGACCTGTTCTTCCGCCAGATGCTCTGGCACCTGCATGAGCCGATCGGCGGGCTCTCCGTGCTGCACTGGGGCATGGGCGGCGAGGCCGCGCACGCCGTGGCCGAGCACCACCGCCGCCCGGCGCCCACGACGAGCGACACCGTGACCGAATGCCTGTTCGTGGCAGAGACCATCGAGTTGGCGCAGACCAACTTCGCCAAGCTCGACTGGGAAGAAGTCTGGAAGAAAGGCGCCATCACGACCGAGATGGGTTCCGTCCAGGAACGGATGCGCAAGACCGACGAATAACGCGAATGGATGACACGCGGGAAGGCTTGTGCGAACCTCCCGCGCATGACGACCATCCGCTTGCGTTTCGCCGCCCTGCCCGCCGCCGCGCTGTTGATTGCCAGCGTGATCGCCGCCCACGCGGCCGTTCGCACCGTGAGTGCCCCCGCGAACACCACGATCTCGCCCGACAGCGCCGAGCGGCGCGTGCAGCGGGCTTTGGGTGAACCCGTGACGCCCTCGGGCGGAGGCACCGGCAGTTCGAACGTCGTGCCCTCCACCATCCCCGGCTACTGGCGCACTCGCGCCGAGCGCACGAGCTGGCGCTCCACATCCGACTACGACGAGACCATGCGCTATTGCCGCCAGCTCGAGGCCGGCAGCCGCTGGGTGAAGCTCGTCAGCTATGGCAAGAGCGGTCAGGGCCGCGACCTGCCGTTGCTGATTCTTTCCAAAGACCGCGCGTTCACGGCCGCGGCGGCGCGCGCGGTGGGCAAGCCGATCGTGCTGATCCAGAACGGCATCCACGCCGGCGAGATCGAAGGCAAGGACGCGTCGCTGGCGCTGGTGCGCGACGTCGCGGCGCTGCGCGAGCACGAGGAGTTGCTCGATTCCTGCACCGTATTGGTGCTGCCGATCTTCTCGGTGGACGCGCATGAGCGGCGCTCGCGCTTCAATCGCGTCAACCAGAACGGCCCCGATGAGATGGGCTGGCGGCACACGCCGATCGGGCTCAACCTGAACCGCGACTACATGAAGGTGGAGTCGCCCGAGATGCGCGCGCTGATCGGTAACGTGTACACGCAATGGTGGCCGGACCTGCTCATCGACGACCACACCACCGACGGCGCCGACTACCAGCACGACATCACCTACGCCTACGCGCACGGCGCCGACACCGAGAAGAGCCTCGACGCGTGGTTCCGTGAGGCGTTCGAGGGCCGCATCGTGCCGCGCGTCGCGGCGCTGGGACACCTACCGGCGCCCTATCTGGAGTTCCGCAAGGGCAACGACCCCACAAGCGGCATCAACTACGGCGCGGGTCCGCCGCGCTTCTCCACCCGCTACCCCGTGATGCATGCGCGCGCGGCCATCCTGGTGGAAACGCACATGCTCAAGCCTTACGGCGACCGCGTGAAAGCCACCTACGACCTGTTGCTCGCCACGCTCGAAGAGCTGCATGCGCATCCGCGGCTGCTCACGGCTGCCGTGCATGCCGCCGAACAAGCAGTGATCGCGCGCGGCCACGCGAACGATCCCGCCGATCGGGTCGTCGTCTTGAACGCCAAGACCAGCGACAAGGCCGAGCCATTCTTGTTCCGCGGCAAGGTCACTACCTGGCAGAAGAGCGACATCACAGGCGGCATGCTCGCGCACTACACCGACGCCAAGTGGGACACGCTCGTGCCGCTCTACCGCGACGTCGTGCCGGCGCTCAGCGTGCGCGCCCCGGTGGGCTACCTGATCCCGCAGGAGTGGACGGTGGCGATCGACCGCCTGCAATTCCAGGGCGTGAAGATCCGCCGCCTCGCCAAGCCCTACCGCGACAGCGTCGAGGTCACGCGCATCCTGGAGTGGACGATGGACCCCGCAAGCTTCGAGGGCCATCACATGGTGCAGGTCAAGGCCGTCGCGCTGGAACACGCGTACCGCGCGTTCCGCGCCGGTGACGTGTGGGTGCCATGCGACCAGCGCGCGGGCAACATGGTGGTGCACCAGCTCGAGGCTCAGGCGCCCGATGGCCTGCTCGCGTGGAATGCATTCGACACCATCTTCCAGCGCAAGGAGTACGGCGAGGACTACGTGATGGAGCCGATCGCGACGCAGATGCTCGCCAAGGATCCCAAGCTGGCCCGCGAGTTCCGGGCCAAGCTCGCGGCCGACTCCACGTTCGCCAAGAACCCCGGCGCGCGCAGCGACTGGTTCTACCGCCGCAGCCCGTGGGCGGACGGCGAGCAGGACCTGGACCCGGTGGTCCGCGCCCTGCGGCCGGTGCCCGAGGAACTGCTGGCCCCGCCGGCGCCGGAGCCGCCAGCAGCCGTCTATACGATCCCGGTGATCCCCCTGGGCGGGCATTAGAGGGTGGAAACGCGCCCTGCGGGCGCGTGTGCCTGGCCGGAGGGTGCTCAGACGCACGTCGCTGGGGCTGTCAAACCCATGCCCGGCGAAGGGTTGCGCAGGAACATCTGACGGAGACCCGAGCGCGACTGCGGCATTGCGGGGATGTTGCCGATAGGTGAATAGCGCCATCGCCGTAATCGCAATCCATTGTTCCACTTGCGGCCCAGTGCTAGCCTTCTGCAGGTTCTCTGGCCTCGCCCTCGTACACTCATGGATCGGCCCATCCCTTCATGCGACTCCTGCTCCTGCGACACGGCCCCGCCGATGCGCGCGATCCGTTCCGTTGGCCGGATGACCGGCTTCGCCCGCTGACAGCGAAGGGCCTCGAGCGCACCCGCACCGCGATCCGCGGCATGCTGCGGCTGGAGTCGAAGCCCGATGCGATCTGGACGAGTCCGCTGCGTCGCGCCGAACAGACGGCGCAGGCGGTGGCGGAACTCACCGGCGGCGAAGCGGCGGTCGAGACACACGAGACACTCGCGCCCGGCGGTTCGTACCGAACGCTCATGGACCAGCTGGCGGCGGCGCGAGACACCAGACTGCTGGTGCTGGTCGGGCATGAACCGGACCTGGGCAAACTCGCCGGCGTGCTGCTCTTCGGCGCTCCGGCGGCGCTCCCGCTCAAGAAGGCGGGAGCGTGTTGTATCGATTTCGATGATCCACCAGCGCCTGCCCTTGGGCAGTTGCGCTGGTTCCTGCCCGCACGAACGCTTTCGCGTCTCGCGGGCGCCAGGAGTCGCGCATGAACATCACGCAGTCCTACGGCCAGCGGCCGAACACGTATCCCGGCAAGCTTTTCATCGTCGAAGGCATCGACGGCTCGGGCAAGAGCACGCAGCTCACCCTGCTCGCGCAGTGGCTGCGCAGCGAAGGCCACTTGGTGGTCTTCAGCGAGTGGAACAGCTCGCCGATCGTGCGCGAAACCACCGCGCGCGGCAAGAAGCGCAAGCTGCTCACGCCCATGAGCTTCTCGCTCATCCACGCGACCGACTTCTCGGACCGCGTCGAGCGCGACATCGTCCCGGCGCTCAAGGCCGGCGCGGTCGTGCTCGCGGACCGCTACGTGTTCACCGCGTTCGCGCGCGACTCGGCGCGCGGTGTGAACCGCGCGTGGGTGCGCTCGCTCTATCGTTTCGCGACCGTGCCGACGATGGCCATCTATTTCCGCACGCCGCTCGACGTGGCGCTTTATCGAATCCTGTCCGGCCGCCCCAAGCTCAAGTGGTACGAAGCGGGCATGGACTTGAACATGCACAGCGACGCGACCGAGTCATACAAGCTCTTCCAGCGCAAGATCCAGGACGAATACGAGAACATCGTCAATGAATTCGGGCTCGCGGTGATGGACGCGACGCGCCCTGTCGAAGTGCAGCAGCGCGCGCTGCGTGACCTGATCCTGCCGTACATCACGGGCAGCAGCCCCAAAGCCGCACCGGGCGCCGACTCGCCGGTGCTCGTGCATCCGGCCTATCCGCAGTACGTGGGCCATGTGGGAGGCAGCCGATGAGACGATTCGAATCGTACGGCGAGGGCATCCCGGGCGTGCGCCTGGACGACCTTTCGGGCTGGCTCATCGTGATCGAGGGCACCGACGGTGTGGGCCGTACGACGCACGTGAACCGCCTGCGCTCGCATCTGCAGCGCCTGGGCTACGCCGTCGCCGAGACCGGCCTCACGCGCTCGGACCTGGCCAGCCTTGGCATCCGCCGCGCCAAGCAAGGCAACACGCTGGGCTCGAACGCCTTCAATCTCTTCTACGCCACGGATTTCGCCGACCGCTTGGAGCGGCAGATCGTGCCGGCGCTGCGCTCGGGCTTCGTGATGCTCACCGACCGCTACATCTACTCGCTGATCGCGCGCGCGATCGTGCGCGGCGCAGACCCCGATTGGATCAAGCAGGTGTATTCCTTCGCGCTCAAGCCCGACGCCACGTTCTACCTGCGCATCGACGCCGAGCAGCTGGTGCCACGCGTACTGGCCGACGGCACGTCGTTCGACTATTGGGAGTCGGGCATGGACATGCCCATGGGCGAGGACCTGTACGACTCGTTCATCAACTATCAGGGCCGCTTGATCCAGGAACTCGACGGGCTCTCGCGCGACTATCACTTCCACACCATCGATGCCCTGCGCAAAGTCGACGACATCTCGAGCGAGCTCTGCACGCGCGTCTCGCAATTGCTCGCCGAGAAGCGCCAGGTCTCCGCGCTCGACCGGTGACGCCCGGACCGTTCCCGCCGCCGCACGCGCTCACGCGCGGCGCCCTCGCGCTCGAGGACGCCGCCGAGCGCTGCCGGGAACGCGCCGATGACGACGCGGTGCACGACCTGCGCGTGGCCGCGCGCCGGCTCGATTCCGTACTCTGGACGTGGGCTCCGCTGCTGCGCCCACGCTCACGCCGTGAGGCCCGCACGCGCCTGCGCACGCTGCGCCGCCGCGCGGGCGCTGCGCGCGAGGCCGAAGTGGGCGCAGCGCTGCTGGCCACCCGCATCGCCCTCGCCGAAGCCAGCCAGCAGGAAGCGCTGCTCGAAGCGCAGGCGCTCCTGAACGAACAACGCGAGCGTGCCGAGCGTACGCTCACGCGCCGCATCTCGCTGCCGCGCGTCACCCGCATCGTGCGCCGCCTGCGGCGCGCTTGGGACCCGGACCGCATGGCGACCGACCCCGAAGCCGGCTACCGGTTGTTGCGCGAACGAACCGATGCGCGCCGCCGCCGCGCCCTCACGCGGCTCACGCACGCGCTGCACTCGCTCGATGACCTCACGCTGCACGAAGCGCGCCTCGCGCTCAAACGCTGGCGTTACGCCGAGGAGTCCTTGGCCGGCACGCCGGCCGAGGTCAGTGCTCCGTACCGCGAACTGCGCGACCTGCAGAAAGTCCTGGGGACGATCCACGACCACGCGATGCTGCGGGACGCCCTGACGGCGCTGGCGCAGCGCTGGAACGCGCGCGGGAAGACGGCGCAGGCCGCGGCTCTCGCGGCGTGCGCGGCAGCTCTGGAGCACGAGCGCCGCGTCCTGACGGAGCATCTGCGCGAGACAGCGACGCCTCTGCTGGCTCCCCACGCGTGAGTGGGTTCACGGGGCGCTTGATCGCGTAACGCGGGTCGATCGCGACCCTCACCGGGCCGCCCAGCAGCTTCTCGAGCGCACGCACGCGGCGGCGCGCCGCCCACAGCTCCAGATTGGCATCGCGCCGCGTGCGCACGAAGAGCGAGTAGCCCTCGCCACGCTTGACCACACGCAGCGCACGCACGAGCTGGTAGTGGCTGCGATCCAAGCCCTCGGCGATGCGCAGGATGGCGCTGAGCCAGCGCACGGTTCGGCGAGCAGGCTTCGCCAGCTCGGCAAAGGCTTCGTCGCGCTTCCGCGGCCGCGCCTTGCCGTGATAGCGCGCCACGTTCGCCACGATCTCGACTTCTTCGGCGCTCATGCCGCGCAGGTTGCCGTTGCGGATCACGTAGTAGGAATGCTGCGCGTGCCCGTCGTAGCCGATGCCGGCGCCCACGTCGTGCAGGTACGCCGCGTACTGCAGCAACTCACGCGCCTCGGGGCCCAAGCCATGTTCGCTCGCCAGCGCGTCGAACAGTTCGAGCGAGAGCCGCACCACGTGCGCCGGGTGCGGACCGTCGGGGCCGAACTTGGCGACGAGTCCCAGCACGCTGCGCAGGCGCAGGTCGTCCACGCGGTCGAGTTCGGCCACCTCGCGCACGTGATGTTCCAGATAGTCGGACACCAGCCCTTCGCGCAAGCCGAAGTCGCTGACCGTGATGCCCGAGGCCTTGGCGCGGCGCAGGATCTCGGAGAGCACCAGCGCGCCAGGCACCAGGATCTCGGCGCGGCGGTCGTCGATCTCGGGCAGGCGCTCGCGCTGCGCGAGCGGCATGCGCACCAGGCGGTTCGTGAGCGCCACCAGCGTGGCCGTGGCCAGATGATGGCCGTTCATCTGCGCGATCCGGGGCCGGCGCAGGAACGCGTTAGCCGCGTGCGCGAGCGCATGGATCGAGCCCGATGAGCCATAGACCTGCACATGCTTGGGATCGCCCAAGCGCCGGAACGCCTCACGCACGCCGCGCCGGATCACGCGCTGAAGGCGCGCCAGCTCGCGCGGCGCCGGCGGGTCCTGCGCGAGCAGCAGTTCGGTCAGGCGCAGGGCGCCCAAAGGTGCGCTCACCACGCTGCCCAGCTTGTCGCGATCGCCCAGGGCGAGTTGCATGCTGCCGCCGCCGATATCCACGATCAGGATGGGGCCGTCTTCGAGCCGAAGCGCCGATCGCACGGCCATGTAGATGAGCCGGCCTTCTTCTTCGGCCGGGATCACGCGCGGCGAGACGCCGGCCAGGTCGCGGCACATCTGCAGGAACTCGCCGCCATTGGCTGCCTCGCGGACGGCTGCCGTGGCGGTGCAGATGATCTTGTCCACCTGCTGGCGCCTCGCCAGCTGCACGAAGCGCTTGAGCGCCAGCGCCGCGCGCTGCATGGCATCGCGTCGCAGCCGGCCACTGTCGAACGAGCTGCGGCCCACTTGCACCACGTCGCGCTCACGGTCGATCACCTCGAAGCCCGCATGCCCGCGGGCGGCGGCGATGACCATATGGATCGAGTTGGTGCCGATGTCGATGGCAGCGATGCGCACGTGCCGGGCTCCTTCGGTTTCGTGAGAGTGGACTCCGTAGGAGTATCGTCCGCTTGGAGCGCGTCCACAATCGAAACCGCGCATCGAACACGGAGACCACGGTGTTACATTGCTCCGGGTCCCATGACATGCAAGGCACTCGCCCTCGCCCGGAATCCCACAGGAGTCCCCATGCGCGTGAAATCCCTGTGCTTCGCACTCTTCGCCCTGCTGCTTGCCGTCGCCGCCCACGCCGCTGCGGCAACGCCGCCCTTGCGCCTGCACGTGGACGCGCGTGATGCGGCGCGCCACCTGCTGCACGTGCGCGAGAACGTGCCGGTCAAGGCCGGCACCGTCGCGCTCGCGTACCCCAAGTGGCTGCCGGGCGAACATGGTCCCACGGGGCCGCTACTGGAAGTCGCGGGCCTCACGGTCTCTGCGAACGGCAAGCCGCTTGCGTGGCGCCGCGATGACGTGGACATGTACGTGATCCGCACCCAAGCGCCCGCCGGCGTCACGCAACTCGATGTGGCGTTCGACTTCACCCTCACTGACGACACGAACGGCTACTCGTCGGCCTCGTCGGCGACCGAGAACCTGCTGCTTCTGAGCTGGAACCAGGTGGTGTTCTACCCTGCCGGCGCGGCTTCGGACGCCGTGCCGATCCAGGCCGAGTTGGATAAGCCCGCCGCGTGGAAGTACGCCACGGCGCTCACCACCACGCATGTGAGTGACGACCATCTGGACTTCGCGCCCTGCTCGCTCACGCGACTGGTCGACTCGCCGGTACTCATGGGCCGCTGGTTCCGCAGCCTCTCGCTCGACCCCAAGCGCGGCCCGGCGTATTCGCTCGAGCTGGCGGCCGACGGCCCCGAAGCGCTCGAGGTACCCGACTCCGTGCTCGCGGTCTATCGCCGCGTGCCCGAAGAAGCCCAAGCCTGGTTCGGCGGCTGGCACCATGGCCCGTACCACTTCCTGGTCACGCTCAGCGACCACACCTCGCACTTCGGCCTGGAGCATCACGAGTCGAGCGACGACCGCGTGCCCGAGCGCACGTTCATCGACAACGACCTGCGGCTCGCCGAAGCGACGCTGCTCACGCACGAGCTCTCGCACTCCTGGAATGGCAAGTATCGCCGCCCGGCCGGGCTCGCCACCGCCGACTACGGCACGCCGATGAAGGGCGAGTTGCTGTGGGTGTACGAAGGTCTCACGCAGTATTCCGGGTGGGTGATCGGCGGCCGCGCCGGCACGCACACGCTCCAACAGTCGCTCGATGAACTCGCGGCCGACGTGGCCACGCTCGACGATCGCCGCGGGCGCACGTGGCGGCCGCTTCAGGACACGGCCGTCGAGGCGCAGCTCCTGTACGAAGCGCGCGCGGGCTGGGAATCGTACCGGCGCGGCGTGGACTTCTACGATGAAGGCACGCTGCTGTGGCTCGACGCCGATGTGAAGATCCGCCAACTCACGCATGGCGCCAAGTCGTTCGACGACTTCTGCCACCTGTTCCACGGCGGCGAGGGCGGCCCTGAACTCAAGCCGTACACGTTCGACGACGTGGTGAAAACGCTGAACGCCGTGGCGCCCTACGACTGGGCCTCGTTCCTGCACGAGCGCGTGGACCGCATCACGCCGCACCCGCCAACCGGCGGCATCATGAATGGCGGCTGGACACTGGCGTTCACCGACACGCTGCCCGACGTGCAGAAGGCACACGAGGCCGAGGACGAGAACACCAACGAGATGCACTCGATCGGCATCACGGTCAACAAGGACGGCGTCATCCGCGACGTCGTGCCGGAGTCGCCGGCGTTCAAGGCCGGCATCGTGCCGGGCAACTCGCTCGTGGCGGTGAACGGCCGGCGCTGGAGTGTGCCCGTGCTGCGCGACGCCATCCGCCGCACCAAGGATGACGTGCAGATCGAACTGCTCGTCTCGAACACCGACTTCTTCCACACCGCCCAGCTCGACTACACAGGCGGCCTGCGTTATCCGGTACTGCGCCGCGACTCCGGGCGCGCGGACCTGGTCTCGCAGATCCTGAGCCCGCACGCCAAGCCGTAGCCGCACCACGGAGGAACCATGCCGCGCTTCGGGATGGCGCTATTGCTCATGCTCGCGCTCGCGCTGCCGGTCTCGGCGCGCGAGCGTCTGGTCACGTTCTCGGTGCAGGGCCTGGAATCGAGCATGGACGGCGACCAGGTCACGCAGGAGTTGCTGACATACAAGGGCGTGCACGTGGCGACGTTCGACCACGTGCACGCCGAGATCCACACGCGCTTGGCCGCCGGGGTCTCCGACGCGCAGATCTGCGAGATGATCCAGAAGCTGGCGGTGGGCCTGCGCGCACTGCCCACGGCAGGTCAGGGGCGCTACGTGCCGTTCCCGGATTACCCGCCGGGCAGCGACGTGGTCGCGATCACGCGCAACGGCTCGCGCGTGGGGCCGCTCGAGCGCTACAAGGTGGCCGGGCACACGACCGTGTTCGATATCTCGGCCGTGTGGTGCGCACCCTGCCGCGTGTTGGACCAGCGCCTGCGCACGCTGGTGAAGCAGCGCCCCGGCATCGCGGTGCGCAAGCTCGATGTGGTGAGCTTCGACTCGCCGCTTGCGCACGAACTGGGCGCCAAGCTCACCGGCCTGCCGTACCTGGTGGTGATCACCGCCGACGGCAAGCGCCGCGACTTCGACGGCGCCACGTACGAGCAGGTGGCCGCGCGGTACGGCTGGCCGAAGTAGCGGCGCGACGAAGCGCCTACCGCCAGCCCTCCGCGGTCGCGCGCGCGTAGGCGTCCCAGTACGGATCGGCCGGCGGTGCATCATGCGTGGTCACCGCTCCCGTCTCATCGGTGAGCCACACGCGCGCTTGCCCGCGCACGACCTCGCCGATCTCGGCCGCCGCGATATGCGCTTCGGCGAATGCGGCGAGCACCGCCGCCACCTGCGCCGGCTTCACGGTGAGCAGCAGCGCGCCTTGGGCGAGCGTCGCGTAAGGATCGACCCCGAACACCTCGCACGCCACGCGCACCTCGGCGGGAAGCGGGATGCGCGCGCGATCGATGCGCAGGTCGTGGCCGCAGGCCTGCGCGAGTACCACCAGGCCGCCCAGCACGCCGCCCTCGGTGGCGTCGTGCATGGCGGTGACGCCACGCTCGCGCACGCCCACGCGCAGTGCCGCGCGGCAATCGGCGACCACGCTGACTTGGGACTCCAGCGCGCGCAGCCGCGCGAGCGCGTCCGGATCCAGTCGCGCGCCAAGGCGCTCCGGAAAAAGCGCGCCGGCCACCGCGGCGGTCTCGATCGCAGCAGACTTCGTCATGACCACGCGGTCGCCGGGGGCCGCCATCGCCGGCGTGAGGTAGCGGCCCTCATCGCCCAAGCCGATCAGCGTGGCGCCACCGATGATCGTGAGACCGCAGCCTTCGTAGCGGCCCGTATGGCCGGTGACCACCGCCACGCCGAGACTCGCCCACTCGGCGCTCATGGCGCGCCAGTAGGCGGCGAACATCTCGTCGCTCATCTCGGGCGGCAGGTTGAAGTCCACGCTGACGTAGGCGGGCGGGATTCCCGTGGTCCACAAGTCGCTCGCGAGCAGGTGACACGCGAGCCACGCCGAGCGCTTGGGCCCGAATGCGGGCACGTACGAGAGCGGATCCGTGGTCACCGCCATCACGCGGCCCGCGCCCGTCTTGATGATGGCGGCATCGCGGCCGCTGCCCGGGCCCGCAAGCACCTCCGCGCGCTGCGCGCCCAGGTAGGGCGCGATGTGCAATGCGAAGGTCTCTGGGGCGACCTTGCCCAGGCGCGGCCGGGGGATCATTCCTTGCCAGGGCCGTACAGCACGGCGTTCAGCAGCACGCGCTCGGTGCTGCGCCAGTAGCTGCGAAAGTCCGCGGGGCCCGCGATCATGACGACGTGACCGGCGCCATTGGGCTCGTCGATCGCGTACGCGGTGCCGGTGATACGGCGCTCGGTCTCCGGCCACGTCCAGCCCGTCACGGTGGGCGACGTGCGATCGAATGTGATCGCGTTCACGCCGTCGCGTGAGGGCTTGAGGAACGTCTGCCCCTGCATGAGCACGGGCAACGTCTCGCGCGTGTAGCCATAGGACAGAAAGCTGCGCGGATCGATGCCCGCGCGGAAGATCGTGCCGGGCACGAACTGCGGCCGGCGCGCGTTCTCGGTCGCAGCAGAATCCGGCGCCGCATCGTCGTCGGCATCCTTGGCCTTGCCCGGCACGCCGACCACACGCGCGCTCGAGAGGCCCACGTTCTTGAGCGTGGGGAACTCGCTCGCGTCGTCCATGCAGACCAGCGCGCCGCCGCGGCTGATCCAGCTCTTGAGCGCGGCGATGCCACCCTCGCCCAACTGATCGGCCAGCGAACCGCCATCGCCATCGGGCACGATGAGCACGTTGTACTTATCCAGAATACGCGCGTTCATGCGCGAGGCGCGCACCGCCGTGAACCGCACACCCAGACGCCGCTCGAACATGAACCACAACCATCCATACGCATTGACGCCCACCGGCTCGTCGACAAGCACGGCGATGTGCGGCGCCAACAGCGCGCGGATCGCTTCGGATCCCACGCCCGTATCGCCCGTGTCGATCCACGCGCTCTGCACCGCATGCACCTTCACGCCGCACAACGCCGCCAGCGTCTGCATGCGCGCGTGCAGCGACGCAGGATTGCGCTCGATGCGCGCGAGGAACGTGCCGCGCGGCCAGTCCATGCCGCCCGCGCGCAACGGCTGCGTGCTGGTGGCCACGCGATAGCCGTCTTGTTGCAAGCGCAGCGCCAGGCGCTGCGCGCCCGCACTCGCACAGCTCCACACGTACGCCGTGCGTGCCTCGCCATCGAC
>JANYBS010000140.1 GCA_025360715.1 Candidatus Eiseniibacteriota bacterium
CGCCGCGTTCTCGCTGACGATCAGTGCCGCCAACGCGCACGCCGATATGAGCGCGATCCGCATCGGTGCCATTGGGTGGTCCGACCGCGCCGGCGATGCGAATACGCAATTCGTACAGCTCGTCTCCACTGGACCGGCGCAGTCGCGCGACGCGGAACTGCATCTGGAGATCACGACGGCGCTGGGTTCGCAATCCGACCTGCTGGTCTCCTTCGGCGCCGCCGAGGGGCAACCGTGGCCCGCCGCTGGCGCGTGGCTCATCGCCGGAACGTCCTTCGCGAGCAAGGTCGGCCTTGCCCGCGACGGCGCCCTTGGACGCCTCGACCCGCTGGGCGGCGCACTCACGCTCTGGACCTACGACAGCACCGGCACACGCGTGGATCTCGACACCATCACCTGGTCCACGCAGCCTGGACTCACACGCCCGCCCTACAACGGCCAGAGCCTGCAGCGCACCTCCTACGGCTTCACGACCCAGCCGCACCCGACGATCATGAACTCGGCTGGCGCGCGCGTGACCGACACCGCGTATGGATACGATCCGCAGACGATGTGGGCACTCGCCGAGGGCTTCTTCGATTGCGCGAACAGCACCACCAACGCCCGCTATGTGCAATTGCGCTCGACCGCCCCAGGCTACTTCGACTCCCACCTGTATCTGCGCACCACCGATGCCACTGGCAGGGCGATCGGCCAGTTCAAGCTGTTCCCGAACGTCAATGGCGTCACGTTCAGCACCGGTACGAACTGGCTCACGGCATCCGCGGCACTGCAGACCGCGATCGGCCTCACGCCCGACCAAGCGCTCTCCGTGCTGCCGTCCGCGGTCTCAGGCTCGGTCGACCTGATCCTGCCGAATGCCATCGGCGACTCGGTGCAGGTCGTGCAGACATTGCGCTACGGGATCACGAACGCCCCCGAGCTGCCGAGCAAGGGTCTGGCGCTGCAGCGCCAGAGCGATGGCTCCTACCTCGTCGCGATGCCGAATCCCGTCACGCGCGCAGGTCTCACGGCGGCCAGCAACTCGTGCCTGCTCCAGGCCAGCTCCGCGCCCGCGTGGCACGTTCGCGAAGTGGGCCTCGATTGCTCGGACCACGTGGCCGGGCTCTGGTTCATCTCCGTCACCCCGGACTACATCCAGCCGATGGGCGCCACGCTCGGCCTGCGCGTACTCGATCATCTGGGAGGCACGCTGATCTCGATCCCGCAACTGGGCGCCGATGGTCACAAGGCAGGCTTCCTGGTGGCCTCTCCGGCGTTCGTCACGTCCACTGGCTTCACGCCGGACCTGGTCTCGAGCGGTGCGCCCGATCCGCTGGGCGGTCATGTGCAGCTCACGAATACCGTGGGCGGCGTCACGACCGTGGTGCAAGAGCTCGTGTACGGCGGCACGCCGGGCGCAGTGATCGGCCTCCCGATCGCCGGCGGCAGCATAAGGTTCATCGGCACGGCGTATTCGCTCACCACGGCAGCGACGCCGCTGCGCAGCGACGGCGCCGTCGCGCAATCCGATTGCTTCCAGACCGTGGACGCTTCGCTCATCCGCATCGACCAGCTCGGCCTGCGCTGTGTGACGGGTACGCCCAACACCGAATTCATCCAGCTGCGCTCGACCACCGGCACGTCGCTGCTCGACGGCCGCTCCGGCCTGCGCGTGTACGACCATAGCGGCGCACTGATCGGCGACCTGCGCTCGGCGTTCTCTGCGCTCAAGCTCACTCTCCCGCTCGGCCAGACCTTCCTGATCGGCGGATCGAGATTCGCGACCACCGGACTGACACCCGATCTCGTGTTGCCCTTCGCGCTCGACCACGAGGGCGGCCGGCTCCAGTTCTACCGGACGCGCTTCGACACCACATTCATACCGGTGTGCGACGTGGACTACTCGGGAGCGAACCTGCCGCCCGATGGCATGGGCCTGACCCGCCTGAGCGATGCTTCCTACGCCATCTCCACAAGTCCCAACCCGCACAATCTGGCGGGGCAGTCGCTCACGTCCACAGCGTGCTACGGCGCGCTGGCGAATTCGTCGTACCGCATCGACGAATTCGGCACCGGCTGCCACACCACGGACGCCAACTTCTGGTACATCACGCTCCACGCGCAGCTGGAGTCGCCTCTTTATTCGCCGCCCATGCGCCTGCGGGCACGCGACCGCAACGGCGCGGTGCTCTTCCAGACCGATACACTGGGCATGCAGTCCAACGGCCGCCAGTTCCTCGTGGGCTCGGCGAATTTCGCGGGCCTGGCTGGCTTCGCACCCGACCATGTGATTGCCGGCGCGGTCGACACGGTGGCGGGCACGATCGAGTTCGTGCGCTTGGTCTCGGGCGCCGAAGTCGTCCAGACCCTCATCACCTATGGTTCGATGAATACTCTTGCGGCGCCACCCGCGGGCGGCAGCCTCCACTGGGATGGCAGCAGTTGGTCCACGCGAGCGGCCGCCACGCCCACTCGCGCGGACGGCACGACCACGACACTTTCCTGTGGCCCGCCGAGCACCGCTTTGCGGATCAGCGAAGTCGGTCTGCAATGCCATGGCGGAACGGCTGGGCGGTCGTTCCTCGAGCTTCAGGCCGTCGGCAGCGATGCATCGCTCGACGGACGGCTCAGGATCCAGTGGTTCGACTCGCGCGGCCAGCTCACGGGCGATCTCGCAAGCGTCCTCGCGAACAGCGCAGGCCTGGTGATCCCCGCGGGCCGCTACCTGCTCTTCGCGCCTTCGGGCTTCTCGGCGCTGGGCCCCACACCGGATCTGACGCTCCCGTTCCAGCCCGACACGCTCGGTGGCCGGGTGCTCATGACCGGCGCGCGCTCCGACGGCACCACACAGACGCTGAGCGACGTGCGATACGGAACCCTGGGCACGCCCATCACGGCTGGCCGCAGCCTCACGCTCGATTCCCGCAGCAACTACTCGCAGAGCTACGCATCGCCTCGCAATCTCGGCGGCACCACGCTCACGAGCGCGGCGTGCTACGACACGCCCCCGCCGGCCACATGGATGGTCGAGGAGCTCGGCACGCGTTGCGCAAGTAGCGCTCCGGCATCGTTCCTGCAGCTGGGCACGCTTGTCGCGAACGACGTCACGACCGAACTGGGACTGCTCGTACAGGACTCCACCGGCCGCACGATCGCGGACGTGCCGCGCTTCTTCGCGCCGCTGGCCGGCCTGCACATGGTGCCGGGGCAGCACCTGCTCATCGCTGGAGCCGCATTCACGAGCTACCCCGGCGGACACACGGACCTTGCGCTGCCGGTGGAGCTCGATCCGCGTGCCGGCGCGGTGGTGATCTATCGCGATCCACAGGGCAACGCGGCGCAGCGTACCTGGGTGGCGACGCTGCCCTACGGCGTGTCGCCCACATCCGCGCCGCCGCCGGGCCAGGCGCTCGTGCAGTCGGCGCCGGGCGTGACGTCGCTGATCTCGCGAGTCGTGCCGGTCGACCTGTCGGGAACGCCGAGGCTCACGCACTGCTACGTGCCGCGTGATACGTCGGTGCGCATCTTCGAGATCGCCACCGGGTGCTACGGCGGCACGACGGGGTACGGATATGTCGCACTCACGTCACTCTCGAAAGGCTCTTACGTGGAGCCCGGCCTCGGTCTGCGTATCTTCGACGGTCAGGGCCGCCTGCTCGAGGATCATCCCATCACGTCGAGCGCGCTGGTCGGGCAGCCTTGGAAGCATCCGGAGTACGAGCTGGCGAACCGGCTCTTCGCGACTCCGGCGTTCGCAGGGCAGTGGTACTACCCGGTGGATGACACGGTGAGGATCACCCCTCCTGCCGACTCTGGCGCCGTCGAGCTCTACTATCACGACCCCGAGACCGACGCCGTCACGGTGCTCGACCGCAAGGAGTATGGCTCCATGGGCCACATCGCGGCGCCTCGGCGCGGCGAAGCGCTGCGCCGAGGCGCCGATGGGTCGCTGGTCTCGCAGGCATACCAAGCACCCTATGGCCCGCATCTCTCGATGTCGTGCGCCGAGCCCTCGCTTTATGGCTTCGACTTCCGCCAGATCGTGCTGCAATGCACCGACGGATCATTGGGCGGCCAGTTCATCGAGATGCTGGTCAGCTCTCAGCGCGTCTTCGATCCCAATGTGGGAATCACCGCGACGGATCACGCGGGCCACGTGCTGTTCGATCGGCGGGACCTTTTCGGTGCGCTGACCTGGACCAACAGTCCGACCGATGCCGCATTCCTCCTGGCACCTGCGGAAGCAGCGGCGCGTGTCGGGGTCTCCCCGGACTTCACCCTGCCCGCCCCACTCGACACCAGTGGCGGGAGCGTGACGATCTATCTCCTCGCATCGAATGGCGATCGCCGGACCATTCGAACGCTGACTTATGGCGGCAGCTCGATCCTTCCGCCGCCGGGATGCGGCCTCATCACGGTCAATGGCTCATTCGCTCAGAACGCTCCAACCGGAGATCGCTTTCCGTCATCGCCATGGCCACTGACGGGCTGCACGATGGCGCTGCCCGCGGTCCAGTTGAGCCAGGTCTCTCGTGGGTGCAGCTTCGAGCCGGGAGATGCCGGCGGCGGCTTCGTGGAACTCCGGGCGCTGGCCCAGACGACTCTCACAGGTGTCTTTCAGCTCGAGATCCAGCCTTTCAGCCCGGTCACGATCCTCACAAATCCGGCCAAGCGCAGCTTTGTCGGCGGACAGAATTGGCTCGTCGCGCCCAGCGCATTCGCCTCGTTGAGTGGCCTGACGCCCGACGAGACCCCGTGGACGGGCTTGCGGGCCAGCGTCTATGACGTGAGGCTGCTCTGGTCGCCCGGCCCTCACTACGCGCCGCTTCCGATCGACCAACTCAGTGCGGGGTCGAACGGCCAGAGTGTCCAGCGAACTCCGAACGGCACGATCGTCGTGGGCGCCGCTGATCCGCACAACGCTGCAGGCCAAGGATTGACGCCGAACTCCTGCTTCTCGAACGGTGTGATCTCGCCGCCGATGGTGGTCTATTCGTTCTCACCCGGGTGTCACGCGGGCGGATCGGCATCGGCGTTCGTCATGCTCTACTGGAACAGTGTCGATGCGGCCGACATGCGACTGAAGATCACCGCCCATGACGGTTCGACGTTATGCGATCTGCCCGCCCTTTTCGGGGGTACTGGACCGCCATCCTCCTCGAGCGGCCTGTGGTTGATCGGCGCGATCGGGTTCGAAGCTGGTGCCGCCTATCGCCCCGACATCGAACTGCCGATCCGGTTCGATCCCAGTGGTGGCGAGGTCACCCTCTATCGCTCGCAGGCGAGCGGAGTCGACTACATCTCGAGTCGCATCCGATATCCGGCGCTCGATTTCGGACAGGGGATGCAGCGAGCCGATTTTTTCTCCTCTTACCCGGCACCAGTGCCCCTGCTCACCTCGGTGCTGCCCAAGGCGCGGCGGGATCCCGATAGCCGGACTGTGTGGACGAACTTCGGGGATTTCTATGGGCAGAACACGCGGCTCATGAGCGCCGGATCGATCTGCCCTGACGGCTCCACGACATCGGATTTCGCAGAGCTCAGCTTCCCGCTCGATGTCCCGTCGAGCTGTCAATATCTCCCGAGCACCTGCAGGCCGTATGCCGCTCCGCCCCGTGGCGGCTGGCTGCGCTCGCTCGACAATCAAGGCGCGCCCTTGGACTCCGTCCAGCTCTTCACATCTTCGGTGCGTGAGATCTCGACCGCGGGGCTCGGCGGCACCTTCGCGCGAGTACTGTATTCAGCCATCGGCGTGGCTGCAGAGGCCGAGAAGCTTCCGGCCGATCGCGCGCCGCGCATGGATCGGCTCGGCGGCACCTTGCAGTTCGTGATGATGCGGCCCGATGGCAAGCCGGCAGAGGTCGCGAGTGTGGTCCGCTACGGCTCGGTCGCCGGCACGCCGAACACTTCCGGCGCCTTCTTCGGTTCGCCGCCACGCGTTTCCGGTTGCTCGCCATGCGGCACGCACGCCTTCGCGCTGGGCGCCGGCAAGCCGTTCGTGCACTCGACGCAGCCGCAGTTCCATTGGGCGGATGCGCCCGCGGGCTCCGGCGGCACGGGCACGCAGGTCACGATCGAGGGCGCCTCGGCTCGCACGACGATCGCTTCGGCGAGCGGCGCGCCCATCTCGCTGCTCACGAGCACGGAGTTCCGCTTGAACGGCGCCGCCTCGAGTGCGCCCATCACCGTGCACGCGCGATTGCTCGTGCAGGGCTCACTGACATGGCGCAACGTGGTGGCTTCGGCCGAAGGCGCCGACCTACTGGTGACGCTCGATGGCGATCATCCCTCGTGGCAGCACCGGCAATGGACGAGCTCGACCGCCGCGGGTCCGCAGGACATCCGCGACACGGTCGACGTGTTCGTGACCGTCACGCCCGATACGCCGTTCCGTCTCGGGCTCATCTATCGCAACGGCGCCGCCGACTTCTCGAGTACGTCCTTCAGCGCGAACTGGGCGTTCACTGACCTGCCGCCGGGCGTGACCGTGACGAGTTGTCACGGCTACGGCGGTGCGCCGGTGCCCACGGCACTCGCGCTCTCGAACGCGCAGGCGTTCGATGACCACATCGATCTCGATTGGCTGGGCGGCGAGAGCGCGCTGCGCTACACACTCGAGCGCCAGTTCGTGACAAGCGACGGCAGCAGCAGCGCGTGGCTGCCGCTCGCGACGCTCGTTGCCGACGGGGACTCGCGGCTGTCGTACCGCGATGCGAGTGTCAGGCCCGGCGCCACCTATGCGTATCGCCTGCGCAGCAGCGACGGTCACGTGACTGCCGAGACGCGCGTGAGCGTGCCGGATCCTGCGCGGCTCTCGCTCGCCATCGTCGGTGCGCAGCCAGTGCATGGCGCGCTCGAGTTCGCGGTCACGCGCCCCGGCGCCGCCGCCGCGCGGCTCGAAGTTTTTGATATCGCGGGGCGGCTCATCAGCCATCGCGAGTTCGCAGCCGGCGGCGACGTGCGCCAGCGCGTGGGGCTCGACACCGGTACCGCGCGCGCCGGCGTGTTCCTGGCGCGGCTGCGCTGTGGCGGCGACGCGCGCACCGTGCGCGTGGTGCGGGTGCCATAGCGCACATCGCCGCAGCGCAAAGACTCGGGCGGGCCCGCATGCATTCCGCGAGCCCGCCCGTTTTCATGCCGCCGCCGGCTGCCGGCCACGGGCCGCTACTTCGTCTCCGGCCGCAGTTCCGTCAGGCCGCCCAGGTACGGCTGCAGCGCCTTGGGGATCGCCACCGAGCCGTCGGCGCGCTGGTGGTTCTCGAGCAGCGTGGCGAACGTGCGCGGCAGTGCCACGCCCGATGCGTTGAGCGTATGCGGGAACTCCGCCTTGGCGCCCTGTTCGCGGCGGAAGCGCAGGCCCATGCGGCGCGACTGGAAGTCTTCGAAGTTGCTGCACGAGCTGCACTCGAGCCACGCGCCCTGGCCCGGCGACCACACTTCGAAGTCGTAGCACTTGGCGGCGGCGAAACTCATGTCGCCGCTACACAACAGCAACACGCGATACGGCAACTCGAGCGCTTCGAAGATGTCCGACACGTCCTGCGCGAGCTTTTCGTGCTCCTCGTAGGAAGTCTCGGGCGCCACGAACTTCACGCACTCGACCTTGTCGAACTGGTGCACGCGCACCATGCCGCGCGTGTCGCGGCCCGCTGCGCCGGCTTCGCGCCGGTACGACGCGCAGTACGCGGTCACGTAGTGCGGCACCATGCCGGGCTCCAGGATCTCCTCGCGGTAGATATTGGTGACCGGCACCTCGGCGGTGGGATTCAAGAACAGGTCGTCTTCGCCGATGTGATACATGTCGCCTTCCAGTTTTGGCAGTTGCCCCGTGCCAAAAAGCGCGGCGCGACGCACCACATGCGGCGGCGAGACTTCCATGTAGCCGTGCTTCTCCACGTGGAAGTCGAGCATGAAGTTGATCAAGGCGCGCTCGAGCTTGGCGCCGCGGCCGGTGAAGAGCAGGAAGCCCGAACCCGAGATCTTGCTCGCGCGCTCGAAGTCGAGCAGGCCTAAGTTGGTGGCCAGGTCCCAGTGGGCCTTGGGCTCGAAGTCGAACGTGGGCTTCTCGCCCCAATGCCGCACCACCTGATTCTGCGATGCGTCCTGGCCCGGCGGCACGCTGGGATGCGGCAGGTTGGGGAACCACGCCGACAAGCTCAGGCTTTCTTCTTCGAGCTGGCGCAACTCGGTGTCGAGGTCTTTCACCTTGTCGCCCAGTTCGCGCATCTCGGCGATGTCGGCGCTCGCGTCATCGCCCCTCTTCTTCTTGTCGGCGATGTGTTCGCTGGCGGAATTGCGCTTGGCTTTCAGCTGCTCGGTCTCGTGCAGCACGGCCAAGCGACGTTCTTCGATCTGATAGAAGCGCGCCAGATCCACCGAGGCGCCCTTGAGGGCGATACCGGCTTCGACCTTGTCGCGATGAGTGCGAAGGAATTTCAGATCCAGCATGACGACCTGCCCGGAAGATGTGTGAGATGGGCGGCGAGAAGCACGCACGCCTGCGGCGGTTCGCAAAGAAGGAAACAGGAAAGCCGCATGCGGCGCAAGCGAGCGGCCCCCGCCGCGCTTCGGCGAGCGGCTAGGGCCGCGGCGCGACCACCAAGCTGTCGACCTGCGCCACGCCGCCGGCTGCAGGGGCGGTAGGGCGCAGCCGCAGCGAGCACACGCCCGAGATGCCCGCGGGCATGGCCACGCGCAGCGTGTTCTCGCCGGCGCCGCCGGCCGCATGCACGAGCGGCTGCCAGTGCGCGCCGTCGCTCGAGAGCTCGGCATCGGCGGGGGCGCTGCCGCGCCAGCGCAGCTCGAATGACTCGCCCGCTCGCAGACGCGAGCCGCGCCGCGGCGACTGGATCGCGTGCGCGCGCAGTGCCACATGTTCCACTTCGCCCGCGTCGAACTGCTCTTCGTCGGCGAACGGCGCGCCCAGCAACAGATCGGCGTAGTGGCCTTTCGCATGCGGCAGCACCGCGGCCGCAAGACCGATGCGCGTGCGCGCGCGCGGCCCGGCGATGCGCATGAGTGGATCGCTCGAAAGGGCTGATCCGCCGGTGTAGACATACACCGCGCCATTGCGCTGCGCGTCGGCGTCGGCATAGGGCGCGCTCACGGCGAAGTCGGGCGCGCCGTCGCCGTCCACGTCACCGAGCGCAAAGACGCGCCCACCAAAGCCCTCGCCGCTGCGCTCGCCCTGCAGCACCAGATCGGGCGTGCCCTTGAAGCCGTGCTTGCTCAGGTACACGTACGCTGCGCCGCTACCGCCTTGCAGGCCGTCGGCCTGATCGGCGCCCACGACCATGTCGTTCAAGCCATCGCCGTCCAGATCACCGGGACCGGCCACCGAGATACCAAAGGCGCCATCGGGGTCCACGCCGCGCAACGTGATACTCGGCGTGGTCTCCATGTGCGGGCCGCCGAAGAAGACGTCCACGCGCCCGCGCCGGTGCTGGCCGTCTCGCGCCCAGTTCGAGCCCACGGCGATATCGTCATAGCCGTCGCCATTCACGTCGCCCAGCGAGGCCGCGCTGATGCCGAACTGGCCGCCCGGTTGTCCAGAGCTCAGTTCAAGGTCGGGGTGTGCATGCAACGTCTTGCCGCCGAACCACACGTACACGCGCCCGGTGGCCATACCGCCGCGGTCATCGCCCGGCGAGGTCACGAGCAGGTCGCCCACCCCGTCGCCGTTCAGGTCGCCCGCGGCGCACACCTGATAGCCGAAACCGGCTGCCGAACGCACGCCGTCGAGTGTGGCCCACGGCGTGCTCAGCGCGCCTTCACCGGAATGGTAGATCAGCACACGGCCGCTGGTGGGCGCGCCGCCATCCACGCCGTAGGCGGTGATCGCCACCTCGTGCACGCCATCGCCGTCGAGGTCGCCCACGTCGGCCACGGCATAGCCGAACAGGTCGTTCACGCGCTCGCCATGAAGGATCTGCGTCTCGCGCCATGGCCCTGCCACGCCTCGCTCGTACACATGCACACTGCCCGTGCCGCCTTCGCCATGCGAGCCGGCGAAGATGCGTTCGGGCCCGCCGGCCTTGGCGGGAACGGCCGCGAGCGACCAGCCCAGCTGGCCATGGACCTCCTTGCCGGCGTCGATGCTGGTGAACTGCGCCGCGATGCGCTCGTGACCTGGCGCCAGCTGCAGCAAGCGCGGGAACCACTCGCCTTCATTCGAGACGCCCCACCAGGCAGCCGCCACGAGCGTCGCGCCCGCTACGAACGCCAGCGCTCTCGGCCACGCGCCGCTCACCGCCGACGCGACCGCGCGGACCTCGCTGCCGACCACCGCCGCGAGGGCGCGTTCCATGGCGCCACAATCGGCAAAGCGCTGCGCGGGATCGCTGGCGATGGCGCGTTCGACCACGGCGATGAAGTTGGCCGCAAGGTCGGGCCGGCGCACGCGCAGCGGCACGCGTTCGCCCGCGTGCATGCGCTCGAGTAGTTCCTGCACCGAGGTGGCCTCGAGCGGGAACTCACCCGTCACCAGGCGGTAGAGCACGATGCCCAGGGCGTGCACGTCGCTGGCGACGCTCACGCGGCCTCCGGCCAGCACTTCGGGCGCGGCGTACAGCGGCGTCGTGGTGGGCGCCGCGGCGCCCTCCGCCAAGCTGGCCTGCGAGCTGCTGAAATCCATGAGGACGATGCGCCCCGCGCTGCCGGCCGAGCCGCTGTCGCCGCGCTGGCGCGCAAGACCCTCGCGCATCACGTTGCCGGTCTTCACGTCGCCATGCACGAGCCCGGCCGCATGCACGGCAGCGAGCGCCGAGCACAGGTCCATGCCGATCAGCGTGGCCTCGCGCGCGCCGAGTGGTCCCCACGCGCGCAGCAATGCTTCCAATGTATGCCCGCGCACGAGCTCGCTCCACATACCGGCGCGGCCCTCGTGCACGTCGGCGCCATAGACGTTCAGCACGTGCGGATGCCGGATGCGCGCAAGCCTCCGCGCTTCATCCAGCCATCGCGTGGTCGAAGCGCCGGCGCCTTCGCGGCGCAACTTCAACGCCACCTCGCGCTGCAACGCCGGATCGAGCGCGCGCCATACTTCACCGTAGCCACCCTCGCCGAGCGGCTCGAGGGCGCGCAGCGAGCCCCACGTGAAGCGCACCGGCTCCGCCTCGGGAGCCGCTGGTTCAAGGAACCGATGCCCCTCGGCGATGCGATCGAGCGCGCGCAGGAATTCCAGATCGGCGTCGAGGTCGGGCGCGGTGCGGCGCGCGGTCTCCCAATCCACAGGCGCCTCGTCGGCGATCTGCAGTGCCAGCTCGAGCAGGCGCGGGTCGTCGGCGGGCTCAGACATCACGCATCGCCTTGGCGAGTACCACAAGCGCGCGTGCGACTCGCATGCGCGCGGCGTTGGCAGAGGCGATCCGCAGCGCGTCGGCGATCTCCTGATGCGAGAAGCCCATCTCGATGCGCAGCAGCACGGCCTCGCGATCGTCTTCCGACAGCGTGGCCAGCGCGCGCTCGTAGCGGTCCAACATCTCGCGCCCGATCATCGCCTCGAGCGGCGATGGCGCCGCATCGGCGGCCCACTCGCTGGACGCCGTGTGGTCCGGCCGCCGCGACGTGCGACGCAGCTCGTCGCGCAGCGCGTTCAACAGCGTGGTGCGCAGGTAGCCCAGGAACGCACCGGGGCCGCGCGACTCGAACTGGTCGATCTTCTGCAGACCGCGCATGACCGTGACCTGCACCAGATCCTCGGTATCGTTCAGGTCGCGCACCGAGTTGGGCAAACGCTGGTGCGCCCAATGCCGCAACGGCGGCATGACGCGCTCGAAGAGCCGTTCGCGCGCAGCCGCATCGCCCGCGCGGGCCGAGGCCAGCAGCGAGACGGTCGATTCGTACGGATGGGCGTCCGGGCGAGTGGGCTCGCCCGGCGGCGGGGACGGCGTGAATGTCAAAGAAGGCCACCCAAGTAGGATGTGGGAGGAAGGCCTTCAATTGAAGCGCGGCGCTCATGGGGGCGTCAAGCGGGCTGCGCCGGCGCGGCCCGGATGCACCCGGATCCGCGCCGTCGACAGCTGCTAGTGGATGCCGACATTCGCGGTGCCTACATACGAGCGCAGCACGACGTTCTTCGTGATCACCGGCTTCTCGGTCGTCGAACCTGGCTTGATCATGACCAGCCCACCGGCGATCGAAGCGCTCACGCCGGTCGTGACGCTGGCATAGGGCGTCAGGAAACTGCCATTGCCCACGGCCGGATTCGCCGCGAAATCCACCCAGACGGCCGGCCGGAAGGTGAAACTCATGCTGGCTCCCGCCGCGCTGATGTTGCTGAATTCGTTACCGGTCTTGACCGCGTACGCATCGCTCGTAGGCAGGGTGGCGGCGTCCAGGGCAACCTTCGGCACGTCGTGGAACAAGTCGTTCTGGTCACCCTTATTGGCACCGTGCTCCAGATCGTACAGGCCATCGGATTGCAATAACGCCACATGGAAATGGGTGCCATTCCCCGGCCAGCCGCTCTGGCCTGGATAGCCTTCGTTCGCGTTGTTCCCCACGTTGTCGTCGATGAGCCATATCGCCAGGCCACCGTGCGGGATCTGCTGATCGAAGCCGACAGGCTGCCGGTTCTCCAGCAACAGATAGGTATTCGCAGGCATCCCGTTCGAGATGCGACCAACCTGGGAGTTCGTCTCGACCTGCGCGAGCGAGTAGGTGCCTGGGAACCCCATGCTCGAGGGAACCACCCAGCCCAGTTGCTGACGGCACCAGGCGCTGGGCAGTGGTGGGTAGTGCTGTGTCTGGTCCCAGCCCCAGGAGTTGGCCATCATGCACCAGTTGCCGATGCCATTGCTGCTGTAGTCGGTATCGTACAGGTCGGGCAGGCCGAAGAAATGACCCGTCTCATGCGCGATCACACCGACATGGACCAACTCGTTGCCGGTGTTCGCCCACAGCGCCGGCTCGATGTGGAACAGGTCCACCTTCACATTCGTGTTGCTCGCGTTCTTGTCACCGCTGGTGAACGCGCCACCGCTATTGGAGTTGCTCAGGTTCCCCTTGAAGGACCAGAGTTGGTTGACGGTGTTGCGGCTGTCTTCGCCGCCGTATCCCGAATGGATGAAATCGATGGCGTCCACATAGCCGTCGTTATCCAAATCGTACTGGGCGAAGTTCACGATGGGATCCAGGATCGTGAGTGCATCGTGAATGAGCCCGCAAGAGTTCCGCGGATACGTGGCGACCTTGGGCCCCAGCGTGTTGGGGAACGGCAGGCCGTACGAACTGTCCGCGTAGTAGGCTTCGGTGTGCGGCAGCGTGACCCACGCGAGCACCGTGCTCTGCAGCGTCATGGTGCCGTACGAGCCCTGCGAGTAGAAGTCGCGCACGCTGCCCGATGGCGCATTCACGCCCGACGCGTTCACGCCGTTGTAAAGCGAATCGAACGCGCTCGGAAGCCGTCCCTTCGCGAACACCGTGTGATCGGAGAACAGGCAGAGCACCACCAGGTTCTTGATCGTCCCATTCGCGCGCGGAGTCGCCTGACGCGCCCCGGGCTTGGCCAGCAGCGCGCCGTCACGGCCCGTGGGCCCCGAAGCATCGGGCGCTGGCACGTACGCCGGATGCGCCTTGCTCAGGCCGAGCGCGGCCGGCGACACCTTGCCCACGCGCGCAGCCGTCGCCTCGAGCCGGCCCTGCGGGTCGGCCTGGGCGTACATCCACCAGCCATCGGACTGCTGGACGATCGGGTAGCCGCCATCGTCCTCACGCCAGTGGTTGTACTCATCGCCACGCAGATATGTCGTGACCGAGGTGCCGTCCGGCTGCTGGAGCACCGCAGGGAACGGCGCCGCATTGATCGCCTGCGCCGGTCGCGGCGCAGCCAGGGATGCAGCCACGAGCAGGAGCGTGGCCAGAGCCGCTGCCGCGCGCCTCACTGCAGGCTCACCAGCACGAGCACGTAGCCCGTGCCGGACTCGAGCGCCGTCATCGCCTTGCCGAGCGTGGCGCCGCCGCGGCGCTTGCCGTCACTCGCGCGCATCGCATAGCCCACGCGGTCCGCGCTCGTGAGCAGGTCGCCCACATGGATCGGCGCATGGCCCGCGTCGCACTTGACCCACACGCGGCCACTGAGCGCGACGGCCGCATGGCCGTCGCTGCCGAAGTCCTGGCCTTTCAAGATCACGCCCGCATTCAAGCCCTTGGCGCCGCTCACCACACCCGCGACGCGGGCGCTGTAGGCCTCGTGACATACGTGCAGCGTGCCCGACGCATCATCGGCGATCGCCAACACCGTGCCCGGTTCGGCCTGCTCGTCGGAGAGCGGGAAGCTCTCGGCTAAGTCGGCGCCCAGGATCTGCAGTGTCGTCACCTGCGCGATGCCATTGGCACGCAGCGCCACGCCGCCGACGGCCGTGTTCGTGAAATTGCCCGCGGTGTGCAGCGCCGTGGGCGAATATCCATAGACGCCTTCGTTCGGCGTGCCCAGGAAGCCGTAGGTGCCCGCCGTGGAGCAATCGCCCGAGACGCCGACGGAGTTCGTGCTGTAGCCGGACACACCGCGGCCGTCGATCGACGTCGCGAACACGCCACTGGCGACACCACGGAACGCACCAACGCCGCCCGTGGTACCCACGGCGGTGACAGCTGCCTGGCCAAAGCCGTTGCCAAAGCCGGTCGCAGAAGCCCTGATCGACGTGCCGATGCCCGTCACATCGAGCGGGAAGGTCGGCGTCGTCGTGCCGATACCCAGCGAGCCCGACAGGTAATGCCGCGCGCTCGAGGGATCATAGAGTCCGTAGCCGTTCGCGCCGGTGTTGCCGAACGCGATGGCGGCGTAGTTCGGATTGCCCGCCGTGATCCAGAGCGGATTGCCCACAGCGCTCGCGCCACTCACGATGCGCAGCCGGGCCACATTCGTGGCGGCGGTGCCGATGCCCACACCGCCGGCGGAATACTCGATGCCGAGCGCTTCGTTGGCCCACTGGCTCGAGCCACCGCCACTCGTCGGCGCCGAGCCCGCATAGAGCGCGTACGGCGCCGGGGTGAGCGCCTGCCGCGGATCGAGCGTGGTGTAGCCGGCGTCGCCCGGGGTGAGCACGTTCACCTGCAGCCAGCGCGCGTTGCCATTGAACGCACCGGGGCCGAAGTCGGGCGTGACCACGAACAGGCCGTTGGTCACGGTCGCGCCGGCGATCGCCACGTCGCCGCCGATCTGGTTGCCGGCGGCGAGGTCGTCGTACATGCGCAGCACCAAGTCGACACTGCCGTTGTACGGCAGGCCGCCCTTGCGCAGTTCCCCTTGGAACGTGAACGCGGTGCCCATGGGCGTCTGCGCGAATGCGGCGGTGGCGGCAAGAATCGCGGCGGTGACGAGAAGCAAGCAGGTGATTGCACGCATGATGCAAGGCCTCCGAGGGACGCTAGTTCAGGTGGACGACGCGGCGCGTCGCACGGAAGGTCGAGGTTTCAAAGCGAACGAGATACACACCGGGCGCTGCGAGCAGGCCGCTGTCGCTGCGGCCATCCCAGAACGCCTGATGGCGGCCGGCGGGCAGCGCGCCCTGCACAAGGCCGCGCACGCGGCGTCCGGTCACGTCGTAGATCGCGAGCAACGTGCTCGCGGGCTTGGGCAGGTCGTAGTCCAGGCGCGTGGCGCCCACGAACGGATTGGGCGCAGGCAGATGCAGGGCGAACACTATGGGCAGACCCGTGCCCGGCTTCACACCCACGGGCGTGATGCCCGACTGCACCAGGAAGCCGGCGTTGAGCTCGTAGTCGCCGGCGCTCAGACGGCCGGCCTCGGCGATGCCGAGGGTGCTGACCAGGTCGTACTCGCCGCCGGTCGATGCGCCGCCGCCGCACCGGCTGGTGTTCCAGCTCAGGTCGTAGCCGCCACCCGACTGGGCGTGGGCGGGTGCGCTCAGGCCGAGGGCAAGCGCGCAGGCCAGTATGCAGGCGCACCGCAGCGCGGTGACCCGCAGGAGGCTCAGGATGTGATGTGCGTGACGCATGTCTCCCCTTTCGCGCGGGCAGGCAAGCCCGATCGCACGGGGGAAACGTCAGCTCCGGCGGAATCGCACAGG
>JANYBS010000154.1 GCA_025360715.1 Candidatus Eiseniibacteriota bacterium
CACCTCGGCGCCCGCGCCCCATTCCGCGCGCGTGAGCGTTCGCGCCACGCGGCCCTGGTGCAGCAACACGGCGCGGTCGCACAGGCGTTCCATGGTCTCGGTCACGTGGCTCGAGAACAGCACCGCCGCGCCGCCTGCGGCCAGCGCGCGGATCTCCTCTTTGGCCGCGATCGCCGAGGGCGCATCGAAGCCTTCGAGTGCTTCATCGCACAGCAACACCGCGGGGCGGTGGATCACCGCGGCCATGAACGACACCTTCTTGCGCATGCCATGCGAGTAACCGCGCACAGGATCATCCAGACGCTCGCCCAGCTCGAGCTTGGCCGCCAGTTCGCGCGCGCGTGCCTGCGCTGCCGTGGGCTCGAGCCCACGCACCGCGGCCACGAACGCCAGGTACTCGGCGGCCGAGAGGTCCTCGTGGAACGACGGTTCCTCGGCCGCATAGCCGAGCGCCGCGCGCGCGAGCAGTGGCGCGTCCCATACGTCGTGGCCGTTGAGCGTGACGACGCCTTCATCGGTGGGCTGCAGTCCGGCGGCGGTGCGCATGAGCGTGCTCTTGCCCGCGCCGTTCGCGCCCAGAAGCCCGACGACCTCGCCGGCGTTCACGGTAAGAGTGACGCCATCGAGCGCGCGGCGGCTGCCATAGGAATGCACCAGTGCTTGTACGACGAGCATCAGACCACCTCCGGCCGGTGCCACACGCGCAGGCGGCGGGTCGAATGGACGAGCCCCGCGATCAGCACGGCCCAGCCCATGAGCGGCACCATGAGGCTGCCGGCGATCGCCACGCCGAGCCATGCGAAATACAGATTCTCGGCGGCGCGCTCCTGCGGCGCGAGCGTGATCGCGTAGTGCAGGCCGAGCACGGCGATCGCGAGCCCGGGGATGATCCACGTGACCACAAGCCCCACGCGACCCACGACCGGGACGTGCGTGGCGAGCAGCGCATCGAACACGGCGAGTACCACGATGCCGGCGACCATCGGCACGAAGCGCGCGCGCCACACGGCGCCCAGCGGCAAGGGCAGCGGCCTGAGCACCGCGGGCGGGTCGCTACAGACGCGCGCGATGGCCCATGCGCCAAGGGCCGTGCACGCCAGCGTGAAGGCCGCGAACGCGAATGCGCGCTGCTCAAGCGCCGGCATGGGGCGCAGCCACGGCACTACGCTGGCGACGGCGAAGAGCGCCACGAAGACCATACGCGCACGCGCCGACGTGGGGCGCAGCGTGAGCAGGCGATCGAGATGAGACAGCGCCTGCGTGGGCGACATCGCCCGCCACACCGGCGCCGGCAGGCGGCGCGCGGGCCGGCGCCGGCCGCTGCCGATGAGCATGCGCGTCATCGTTGGAACCGCGCGCCGCACCGCCGCGCGCCTTGCCGCCACGTGCCGCGCGGCCGCAACGCCCCAGCGCGTGGCTTCGAGCCACAGCACCACGAAGAGCGCCCCGCCAAGTCCGATCCAGACGAGTGGCATGTAGCCGATGGCGGCCACGAGCACCGCGAGCGCACCGGGGAACGCGATCAGCGCCGTGAGCCGCGCCTCGCTCAGCAGATGCCTGGCGATCGCGCCGCTCTCCAGCGGCAGCGCCAGCCACTCAGGGCCCGGCACGCGCGCGCTCATCGTGGCCATGCGCGCGGCAGCAGCGGCGCCCGCCGCGGTCGCCCAGAGCGCCAGCCACATCGCCACCCGCTGCGCGACGGCGATTTCGCCATGGAAGTGCCGCACGCCCTGCAAGGGCACGCGGATCTGCCAGAACACGAAGCCCGCGAGCAGCACGCCTATGGCGCACAAAGCCAGGCGCATGCGCACGTCCATGGCGGCGATGCGGCGTGCGGCCAGGCGCGACTCCAGCGTGCGGAACGCGGCGCGGGTATCGGGCGAGTGGGGGCTCATGAGCGAACGAGTCTGCGCGAGCGCGGGCCCCGCGCGCAATCTTTTTGCGTCGGCCGCGTAATCTCTGGCACGCTCCTGACATGCGCCCTGCCCTGATCTGGAGCCCCGACTACGCGTGCGACATCGGCCTGCACGTGTTCCCCATTCAGAAGTACGCGTTGGCGTACGAGAGCCTGCGCGAAGACGGCAGCCTGGCCAAGG
>JANYBS010000155.1 GCA_025360715.1 Candidatus Eiseniibacteriota bacterium
CACCTCGGCGCCCGCGCCCCATTCCGCGCGCGTGAGCGTTCGCGCCACGCGGCCCTGGTGCAGCAACACGGCGCGGTCGCACAGGCGTTCCATGGTCTCGGTCACGTGGCTCGAGAACAGCACCGCCGCGCCGCCTGCGGCGAGCGCGCGGATCTCCTCCTTGGCCGCGATCGCCGAGGGCGCATCGAAACCCTCGAGCGCTTCATCGCACAGCAGCACCGCGGGGCGGTGGATCACCGCCGCCATGAAGGACACCTTCTTGCGCATGCCGTGTGAATAGCCGCGCACGGGATCATCCAGCCGCTCGGCCAGCTCGAGCCTCGCCGCCAGCTCACGCGCGCGCATGCGCCGCAACAGGCTCCAGCCCGCGCACCGCGGCCACGAACGCCAGATACTCGGCGGCCGAGAGGTCCTCGTGGAACGAGGGCTCCTCGGCCGCATAGCCGAGCGCCGCGCGCGCGAGCAGCGGCGCGTCCCACACGTCGTGGCCGGCGAGCGTCACCACGCCTTCATCGGCGGGCTGCAGGCCCGCAGCGGTGCGCATGAGCGTGCTCTTGCCCGCGCCGTTCGCACCCAGCAAGCCAACGACTTCGCCGGGCTGCACGGTGAGCGTCACGCCATCAAGCGCGCGACGTTCGCCATAGGAGTGACGCAGGGCTTCGATGACGAGCATCAGGCCACCTCCGGCCGGTGCCACACGCGCAGGCGGCGAGTCGAATGGATGAGCCCTGCGATCAGCACGGCCCAGCCCATGAGCGGCACCATGAGACTGCCGGCGATCGCCACACCGAGCCACGCGAAATACAGATTCTCGGCGGCGCGCTCCTGCGGTGCGAGTGTGATCGCGTAGTGCAGGCCAAGCACTGCGATCGCGAGGCCGGGAATGATCCACGTGACCACAAGCCCCACGCGACCCACGACCGGCACATGCGTGGCGAGCAGCGCATCGAACACTGCGAGCGCCACGATTCCCGCGACCATCGGCACGAAGCGCGCGCGCCACACCGCGCCCAGCGGCAACGGCAGCGGCCGCAGCACTGCGGGCGGGTCGCTGCACACGCGCGCGATCGCCCATGCGCCGAGCGCCGTGCATGCCAACGCGAACGCGGCGAACGCGAACGCGCGCTGCTCGGGCGCGGGCTTGGGCGCGAACCAAGGCGCCATACTCGCGGCGGCGAACAGCGCCGCGAAGACCATGCGCGCTCGCGCCGACGTGGGCCGCAGCGTGAGGGCGCGATCTAAATGAGACAGCGCTTGTGTGGGGGACATGGCCCGCCACGCGGGCGCTGGCAGGCGGCGCGCCGGACGGCGGCGGCCACTGCCGATGAGCACGCGCGTCATCGCGGGCAGGGCGCGTTTCACGGCCGCGCGCCTTGCCGCCACGTGCCGCGCGGCCGCAACGCTCCAGCGCGTGGCCTCGAGCCACAGCACCACGAAGAGCGCGCCGCCCAGACCGATCCACGCGAGCGGCATGTAGCCGATGGCGGCCACCAGCACTGCGAGCGCACCGGGAAACGCTATCAGCGCGGTGAGCCGCGCCTCGCTCAGCAGATGCCGGGCGATCGCGCCGCTCTCCAGAGGCAGCGCCAACCACTCAGGGCCCGGCACGCGCGCGCTCATCGTGGCCATGCGCGCGGCAGCAGCGGCGCCCGCCGCGGCGGCCCAGAGCGCCAGCCACATCGCCACCCGCTGCGCGACGGCGATGTCGCCATGGAAATGCCGTACGCCCTGCAAGGGCACGCGGATCTGCCAGAACACGAAGCCCGCGAGCAGCACGCCTATGGCGCACAGAGCCAGGCGCATGCGCACGTCCATGGCCGCGAGGCGGCGCGCGGCCAGGCGCGACTCCAGCATGCGGAACGCGGCGCGGGCATCGGGCGAGTGGGGGCTCATGAGCGCACGAGTCTGCGCGAGCGCGGGCCTCGCGCGCAATCTTTTTGCGCCGACCGCGTGATCTCTGGCACGCTCCTGACATGCGCCCTGCCCTGATCTGGAGCCCCGACTACGCGTGCGACATCGGCCTGCACGTGTTCCCCATTCAGAAGTACGCGTTGGCGTACGAGAGCCTGCGCGAAGACGGCAGCCTGGCCAAGG
>JANYBS010000195.1 GCA_025360715.1 Candidatus Eiseniibacteriota bacterium
CAAGCGGTGGGTGTCTGCTGCGTTGCACGACCGGGGCGCTCCTCAGCGTGTCTCTCGACACGCTTGCGGTGCGGCCCGGTCGTGCGCCTTGCAGCCGCCCACCGCTCGCATCCTCGGCTCACGGTTCATGAATAGTCCGGGTTAGGGGCGTGACCCGCCAGATCCGCGGGCTTGGCGCAGGGTGACGCGTTCGCGAATCCTTTCGCCGGGATCGACCACCGAATCCTCCGGGTCGATCCCGCGATGGCTTACGCCGCCACACGGCATGGCGAATACTTCCGAGAGACGTTGGTGTGGCCGAAAGGCGTTTGTGCGCACCCTTTCCAGCGCCGCCGCGTCCAACGCAGGGCGCGCTGCGGAATGGCCGTGAGTGCGCGTGTGTATTCGAGCGAGTCCTCACGCTCACACGGAGGGTACCATGACGTCGTCTCAGGAGACCCAGACTTGGCCGGAGCTTGCGATCGGGCTGTATGACAAACTGACGGGCCGAGGTGCAGAGATCACTTACGAATTCCAAGACTTCAAGGTGATCGTTCCTGGCGGCACCGCTGCGAATGCACCGAGTGCCCCGTGGACGCTCAACGGAACGCTCAAGATCCGTACGCGCGACCATCAGGCGAAGTGATCGCTCGGTGACTGTTCCCATCGACATCGCGGGCACGGTGGAGATTACCGGGCCCGGCCTCAAGGCCACCGTGTATGGACGGGACAGCGTGGTCGTGCTTGACGTCTCGAGCCTATGGAGCGGCTGGTCGATTCTGCAGCACGCTCGGCGATTCAAAGTATTTCGTCTGCCCCTCGCGGCCATGCTCAGGAGTGCAGATGTCCGACTGAGCATCCGATTCCGAGGCAGAATCATCGCGGAGTCGGGCCCGGGAATCTCGACGGGTCGGATTGCTGCGTTCTTCGGCTGGCCCGGAGTGCGGCTGCGCTCGTTCAAGCGTCCGGTTGCATGAGGACGAGGCCGTGAGCGAGATTGTGGCACCCACCTACTTCGTCGTCGGCGCTGCCGGTGGTATCGGAACTGCCCTCTGCCGGCGGCTTGCTGCTCGCGGGGCGAAGTTGGTGCTCGCGGGACGTGACGAACAGCGACTGAGGAGCCTCGCGAGTGAGGTGGGCGGCGATGTCGTGCGGCTGGACGCGCGTGAGATCCCCGCGGTCGACGAGGCAGTGCGGGAAGCGATCGGGCGACACGGGCGGATCGATGGTGCCGTGAATCTTGCCGGTTCGATCCTTCTCAAATCGGCGCACACGACGTCGGCTGAAGAGTGGGACGAAGTGATGTCCACCAACCTGCGGACCGCATTCGCGCTTGTGCGCGCCGTCGCTCCCGCGATGGGGCTTGCCGGCGGCGGCTCGTTGGTGCTCATGTCATCGGCAGCGGCCCGGATCGGGATCGCGAATCATGAAGCCATCGCGGCGGCGAAAGCCGGAGTCACCGGACTCGCGCTCTCGGCCGCTGCGACGTATGCCCCTCGTGGTGTGCGCGTCAATGTGGTCGCGCCGGGCCTGGTTCGCACGCCGTTGTCCGCACGGATCGTGGGAAATGCGGCCGCACTCAAAGCCAGCGAGTCCCTGCATCCTCTGGGCCGGATCGGTGAGGCAGACGACGTCGCAAGCCTGATCGAGTACCTGCTTGACCCGGCACAGCGCTGGGTGACCGGCCAGGTCTTCGGAGTTGACGGCGGGCTTGCCACACTACGTCCCGTGCGGTAGGTCACAGCGGGATCGGACCACCTATTCAAGAACGATACATCGCTCCGCTCGGGACGAGGCGCACCCGACCCGATGATGCGCCGACGCAGCAGACCATTTCGCCATCGCCTGTAGACCCTGACCGAGAAGGACATACCTGCCATGAAGTCCTCGAATCGATCTCTGATCCTCTTCCTGATTGCCGCTTCGGTCTCATTTCTTTTCTCGATCTACCTCTGGTTCTTCGTCGACAAAGAGTCGGGGGTGTTCGTGGGAATCTGGGTGCCGTCGATCCTCTCGCTGGGAGCGTTGGTCCGGAGCGGGCGATGAGTCACGACGGAGTGATCGCCTGCGTCGGATTCGCCGTCTTCGCGCTCTCATTCATCGCGGCTGTCGAGTCGGTGCGCGCCCACTTTCGCGATGACGACTGACGGCTCGCCCCGCGGCAGTTCTGCTGCCAAGAGCGTCGAAGCCGGTGGCGGGCGCTTGATGCGGACTGCGCTGCTTTAGGGCCGCGCCCAAGGAGCAACTCCGAATCGATCCGGTGCGAAGGTGCGGCTACCTTGCGCGTACTCGGTCGGCGGCCAAGAGGTCTGCGGCCGACTCCAAGCCGTGCGACGCGCGGGCCCACCATTGCGAAAACGAGTCACAGCGCCGATCGATCTCTGGGAACAGCGCGGGAGCCGCCTCGCATCGCGCCCAGCGTGCCAGCCACGGCGCAAGGTGTGGGTCGTGGATGCTGCGTACCGTATGGGCAGCCTTCCATGCGTCGCGGATGGCGGTTGCGTCACCGTACCAGCGGTGCGCGGCAAGCTCGGCCATCCGGCTGCCCGCAAAATGCCAGCGCCGTTCGCTCCACGGCCACGCGTGATGAAAGTCCGCCACGAAGATGCCCACCACCACCGTGTCAGCCGGCAACGCAGCCGGTAGTTCACCCAAGCTCCAGGGGTGCACGAGCCAGACATCGCGGCCGGCGACGGCGCGGGCGTCGGGGGCCGTGAGCCCGAGTGCTTCGGGCGGCTGTGTTCCAAGTCCTGGCTCGATCTGCGGCCGGCTGGCGAGTGTCGCCTCGCGGCCGCAAGGCCGCTGCGGCAGTGACTCGCGCGCGATGCGGTCGAGCGTCTCGTAGGACGTGTCGATCACGCTACCCGGGCTGTGCCACGACGCCGGTGCATAGCGCGCCACGTTATCGGCATTGAAGAGATAAGGCTTGCTGCTGGCGGTGCCGGCCACCCATTGCCAGCTCAGGTGGTTGCTGGCGAGGTCGCCGTCGAGGAGGTGGCCGTACAGCCAGTCGGCGGCGATACGCCAGTGCAACTTGCGCACGTGCACGATGTAACTGGCCAGCCACATGCGCGCGTGGTTGTGCAGCATGCCAGTGGCATAGAGCGCACGCACCGCTTGGTCCACCACCGGCACCCCGGTGCAACCTTCGCGGATGTCGGCCGGCAGTTCGCGGGCGTAAGCCTCGTCCGGCAGCGGGCCTTGGTGCAGCGAGCGCACGATGTCCGCGCCGCGATGCTGCCAGACATGGCGAAAGTAGGCGCGCCAGCCGAGTTCGTAGATGAACTTGTGCCGCATGCCCAGATCATGGCGCGCGGCCACGCCGGCCAGTACCTGGGCGAGCGATACGTAGCCGTGGGTGATGTAAGGAGACAACCCACTGACGGCGCCGCCGAGCGCATTGTGCGTGCGAGCGTACGCTTCGGGCTGCACGTTGGCGATGCGGGCCCGCGCCGCAGCGAGTGTGGGCGCGAAAGTGTCATGCATGCGCGGGGCCGATCTCGCCGCGGCGGATCGCCGCCGCGCGTTCGCTCACCGCGTGCTTCTGTTCGTCGGTCAGGCGCGCCACGTTCTTCACCTGCAGCGCCATGCGTGGGTTCTTGGCCAGCGCTGCTTCGTGGCGCATCAGGAACTCCCAATAGAGAGTGGTGTACGGGCACGCGTGGTCGCCGCTGCGCTGCGCCGGATCGTAGCGGCAGCCCTTGCAGTGCGGGCTCATGCGCTGGATGTACTTGCCTGTGGCGATGTAGGGCTTGCTGCCCATCACGCCGCCGTCGGCGTACTGGCTCATGCCCAGGGTGTTGGGCAACTCCACCCACTCGACCGCATCGACGTAAACGGCCAAGTACCAAGCGTGAACCTGCTTGGGCTGCACTCCCAGCATCAACGCGTAAAGACCAGTGACCATCAGACGTTGGATGTGGTTGGCGTAGCCGTGCGTGAGCGTCTGCGCCAAAGCGTCACGCAGGCAGGCCATGTCGGTGGCGCCTGTCCAGTACCACGCGGGTAGATCCTGCTGGGCATCGAGGGCGTTGCGTTCGAGATACTCCGGCATCTGGGTCCAGTAGATACCGTGCACATATTCGCGCCAACCCAATATCTGCCGGATGAAGCCTTCGACGCTCGCCAGTGGCGCGCGGCCTTCGCGGTACGCCGCTTCGGCTGCATCCACCACTTCGCGCGGGTTCAGCAACTTCAAGTTGAGCGCTGCCGAGAGGTGTGCGTGATAGAGCCACGGGTCGCCCGGCCACATGGCATCCTGATAGCGACCGAACAGTGGCAGGCGCTCTTGGATGAAGGCGTGCAGCGACAGCAGTGCCTGTGCGCGCGTGACGGGCCAGGCGAAGCTGTCCAGATCGCCGGGGTGCTGCGCGAAGCGTGTGTTGACGAGTGCAATCACCTCGAGTGTGATGGCATCGGGCTCAAAGGACATACGTGACGGCACGGCGCCGGGTCCGGCGGCGCCGAATGCCTCGCGGTTGTCGGCGTCGAAGTTCCACTGGCCACCGATCGGCTCATCGCCCTGCCCAGCAGGAAGCATGAGCACGCGATGTCGCTTGCGTTGTTCGCGATAGAAATACTCCATGCGAAGCGCCTTGCGGCCCTTGGCGTGCGCAGCGAAATCGCCGATACTACAGAAGAAATGCCGGTCCTCCCGAATGTCCAAGGGAAGCTTGTTGGCCTTGGCCACGACTGTGAGCGCCTGTAGGACTCGCCAGTCGCCCGGGGCGGTCATCACGAGGCGCGCGGGCTTCAGGCGCTGGATATCGGCCTGTAATTGCGCAACCAGGCTGCTGCCGGTGCCGGGCGCATCCAGACGCGCGTAGTACAACGCCCGGCCTGCCGCCTGCAGGGCGATCGCGAAGTGCCGCATGGCGGCCAAGAACATGACGGTGCGCGGCCTGCTCGACCACACATGCGTCGACTCCTCGTCCACCTCGGCCATCCACACGGCGTCGAGAGAGGCATCGAATCCATCGAACGCCGCCGCATCGAGATCCAACTGGTCGCCCAGCACGATGATCAAGGATCGCAGGTCAGCCACGGGCGGCCTTGCGGCGTCGGCAGGCGTCGGAGCAGTACTTCACATCGGCCCAGCTCTTGGCCCAGCGCCGCCGCCAGGTCATCGGCCGGCCGCAGCGCACGCACGGCTTGCTCGGCAGCGCAGCCTTATTGCCGCGAAAGACGGCACTGCGCGAGACTGGAGTTTCCCTGTCGGCTGCGGCTTGTCCCATGTCCGCACCGTTGAGACGGCGCGCCGCTGGCATCGGCGAATGCTGGCGATTCCTTGCTGGCATGACAACTCCGATTCAACGTGGTCGCAACGGGCGACGTGCACTCGGGTGCTGTCCGGGATCTCGGGGCCAACCCGTGGGCTGACTTCACAAACCAGCCTTCAAGTGATGCCGCGACATGGATGGAGATTCGTCCAGAGTTTGCGCCAACAGCGCGAGAGCGCGTATCGGTCGCGGATCACATCGCGATCTCGACCTTTAACGAGGGTCAGGGTGACTCTGCCGCCAGCAGGAGGCTGCTTGACGTGCGAGTAGTCGGCATCGAGCCGTGATGCGAGGTCGTGCGCCATATCCTGGCGCCATCGGGATGCTGGTGCTGCGGTGATCGCATCCCACTCGCGCCGCCAATAGGGTAGATTCGCGCGATGCCAATGTCCCCCGGTACTCGCTTGGGCCCTTACGAGATCACCGCGCCGCTCGGCGCGGGCGGTATGGGCGAGGTCTATCGCGCGAGAGATACGCGCTTGGGCCGCGATGTGGCCGTGAAGGTGCTGCCGCAGCACCTGAACCAGCAGCCCGAGATCCTCGCGCGCTTCGAGCGCGAGGCGAAGACCATCTCGAGCCTGAATCACCCGAATATCTGCACTCTGTTCGATGTGGGCCGTGAGGGTGAGACCGACTATCTGGTGATGGAGCTGATCGAAGGCGACACCTTGGCGCAGCGCCTGGCCAAGGGCGCCATGCCGATCGCTGACGTGCTCAAGATCGGCTCGCAGATCGCCGACGCGCTCGACCGCGCGCACCGCGCGGGCGTGATTCACCGCGACCTCAAGCCGGGAAACGTGATGCTCACGCGCTCGGGCGCCAAGCTCATGGACTTCGGCCTCGCGCGCGCGACCGGCCTGACCGGCCCGGGTAGCGGCAGTTCGCTCACGCGCACGGCGCTCACGCAGTCGCCCACCGTGGCCGGGCCGCTCACGGCCGAAGGGGCGATCGTGGGCACGTTCCAGTACATGTCGCCCGAGCAGCTCGAAGGTAAAGAAGCCGATGCGCGCAGCGACATCTGGGCGCTCGGTTGCGTGCTGTACGAGATGGCGAGCGGACGCCGCGCGTTCGAGGGCGCGAGCCAGGCGTCGCTGATCGGCTCGATCATGAATGCCGCGCCGCGGCCGCTCGCAGAGACCGCGCCCATGTCGCCGCCCGAGTTGGACCGGCTGGTGCGGCAGTGCCTGACGCGCGACGCGGATGACCGCTGGCAGAGCGCGCGCGACCTGGGCCGCGAGCTGGCGATGCTCGGCAGCATATCGGGCACGTCGGGCTCCGCCGTTCGCGGGCCTGCGGTGTGCACCAGTGCGCCGGCAAGCGCGAAGCTCGCGTGGGGGGTCGCGGGCGTGCTGCTCGCGCTGCTGATCGCGACCGGATGGTGGGCGCTGCGCGCGAATGGTAATGGCGCTACGCCGCATGTGGTCTCCACCTTGCTGCCTCCGCATGGTTATTCGTACAGCGCCGCCGCGGGGCCGATGGTGTTCTCGCCTGATGGGCGGCAGCTCGCGTTCATCGCCGAGGACTCCGTGGGCACGACTTCGTTGTGGGTGCGCGAGCTCGACAATGCGGTGCCGCGGCAGCTCGCGGGAACCGACGGCGCGCAGATGCCGTTCTGGTCGCCCGATGGCCGCGACCTTGGCTACTTCACCGGCTCGGATCTGCGGCGGATGCCGGTCTCCGGCGGTGCGCCGCAGGTGCTCGCGAAAGCAGGACTCGCCCAGGGCGGCTCATGGGCGCGCGACGGGCAGATCTACTTCGTGCCCGGCCTGGGCAAGGGCATCCAGCGCGTGCCCGCTGCGGGCGGGGACATCGCCACGGTGGTCGACACGGCCCGTACCGAGATGGCGCGGACACCGGCATGGCCTTGTCTGCTGCCCGACGGCAAGCACATGCTCTTTGTCTCGTATGTGAGCCAGACGATGAACGGCGCGCGTGACGGCCTGTACATGATCGCGCTCGACGGCAGGTCGGCGCCGCAACTGCTGCTGCCCGACGCCATGATGGCGCAGTACGTGGCGCCCGGGCGATTGTATTTCTGGCGCAACAGCGCGCTCTGGGTGCAGGCGTTCGACGCGGGCGCCCGAAAGCTGTCCGGCGTGGCCTCGAAGGTCCAAGACGGCGTGCTATTCGAGACGCTCGCGGGCGCCGCGTTCTTCGCGGTCTCGCCGGCTGGTGATGTGGTCTCGATGCAGGGCTCTGCCGACGCCGGGCTCGCCGAAGTCGTGCTCGTCGATCGTGCCGGGCATGACATTGAACGCATCGCGCCGCCGGCGAACTACTACGCGCCACGGCTCTCACACGATGGCCGGCGATTTGCGATTGATCGCAGCGATCCCGTCTCGGGCGAAGGCGACATCTGGGTGTTCGATATCGCGCGCAAGGTGGGGGACCGAATCACGTCGAATCCGCTCAACGAGACGTCTCCGGTGTGGGCGCCCGATGATTCGCGCCTTTATTGGATGTCGGCGATCGGTGCAACCGGCTCGGGCGATATCCACGCGCGTGACCTTGCCGGTGGCGCCGAGCAGTTGATATTGCATCGCAGCGAGCGCTCGATGCCATTGGATGTGTCTCCGGATGGCCGCACGATCGTGCTGCAGGAGCGACTGCTTCGCTCGGCAGAGCGTGGCACGTTGCAGACCTATTCGCTTGCCGACAAGAGCGTGGCGCCTTGGACCTCGGCAACGCGCGATGAGTCCTTTGGCCGCATCTCGCCCGACGGGCAATGGATGGCGGTCATCTCGAGCGAATCCGGCCAGGATGAGGTGTATGTGGAGCGCTTTCCGCAGGGAGGTGAGCGGTGGCGTGTCTCGACGGCCGGGGGTATCGGGGCGTCGTGGCGCGGTGATAGCCGTGAGCTGTTCTATTACTCGGCGTCGCGCGAGGTCATGAGCGTCTCATTCGCGGGCAAGGCTCCGCCCGAGATCGGCATTCCGAAGCCGCTCTTCCGCACGCCGCTTCGCACGTATCTCACGCTCGCGAACTTCGACGCCATGCCCGACGGCCAGCGATTCCTGATCGTGCGCCCGGTGCGCGCCGATGCCGGCGCCGCGTACACACTCGAGCAAGGCTGGCACGCCGAGGAGAACAAGCGATGACGCTGGTGGCCGGCGACAAGCTCGGGCCCTACGAGGTGATCGCGCCGCTCGGCGCAGGCGGAATGGGCGAGGTCTATCGCGCGCGCGATCCGCGCTTGGGCCGCGAGGTGGCGCTCAAGGTGCTGCCCGCGGCGTTCGCACAGGACGCCGAACGCGTGGCGCGCTTCGAGCGCGAGGCCAAGCTGCTCGCCTCGCTCAACCATCCGCGCATCGGCGCGCTGTATGGCTTGGAAGAATCCGAAGGCCGGCGCGTGCTGGTGCTCGAACTGGTCGAGGGCGTCTCGCTCGCTGAGCGCCTGCGTCGCGGGCCGCTGCCGCTCGACGAGGTATTACCGATTGCCTGCCAGATCGCGAGTGCGCTCGAAGCCGCGCACGAAAGTGGCGTGGTGCACCGCGACCTCAAGCCCGGCAACGTGATGCTGCGGCCCGACGGCAGCGTGAAGGTGCTCGATTTCGGATTAGCGAAAGGCGGCGCCACCGAAGGCACGTCCTCGGACCCGAAACTCTCGGCATCGCCCACCATGACGTACGCGGCCACGCAGGCCGGCGTCATATTGGGCACCGCCGCGTACATGAGCCCCGAGCAGGCGCGCGGGCGCGCGGTGGACCGGCGCAGCGACATCTGGTCGTTCGGCTGCCTGGTGTATGAGCTGCTTACCGCTCGCCAGGCGTTCATGGGCGAGACGGTATCGGACACCATCGCGAGCATCCTCAAGAGCGAGCCGGATTGGAGCGCGCTGCCGCCCGGCACACCCAAGCGCGTGAGCGCACTGCTCAAGCGCTGCGTGCGCAAGGATGCGTCGCTGCGATTGCGCGATGCCGGCGATGCGCGCATCGAGCTGGAGGAAGTCATCGCGGCGCCGGATGGAGCGGACGCCGCCGAAGGCGCTGCGCCCGCCAGCGCGCGCGCGAGCGGCCCGGTGCGCGGCGTGCTCGCGCTGATGTGCGTGGTGAGCGTGCTCGCGATCGCGTTCGCCGCGTGGACGCTATCGCATGGCGGCGCCGCCACAGGCGGTACGCCGATACGCTTCGTGATCCCGGCGAGCGGTGGCGTGACGCCGACCGGTTCGCTCGAGGCGGTCGCCATTGCACCCGACGGCGGCACGATCGCGTTTGTGAGCCAGGACTCCACTGGCACGTCGGCCGT
>JANYBS010000196.1 GCA_025360715.1 Candidatus Eiseniibacteriota bacterium
GGCCACAGCATCGAAGAACTGGGCGCCGCGCTCAATCAACGCGGGCAGTACGCCGACGCGCTCTTCCTGCACGGTCTGGGCGTGTCGGCGGCCGAGGGCCTGGCCGAGTGGCACCACCAGAAGATCCGCGCCGAACTGGCGCTCGATGAGAACCGCGGCAAGCGGTACTCATTCGGCTACAGCGCGTGCCCCGACCTGAGCGATCAGGCCAAGCTCTTCGAGCTCCTCAAGCCGCACGAGAACATCGGCGTGGCGCTCTCGAGTGGATTTCAACTCATCCCCGAGGCATCGACGAGTTCGCTCATCGTGCACCACCCTCAGGCCATGTACTACATGGTGCGTGAGTAACACGAGCGCGCCGTCGCCTCGCATCGAACGCGCGTCGTTGCGCCGCGCTGGCACGTTGTTGGTGCTGCTCGCGTGGTGCGCGTTCTTGATATTGGGCCGCTGGGCGTGGAGCGGGCACCGCGCCTTTGGCTTCTTGGCGTGGAACCTGTTCCTTGCGGCGGTGCCCGCGTTCGCGAGCACGGTGCTGGGCTACAGCCACCGCCGCCGCCATCCGCGCGCACTGCTGTGGGCGTGGGGCGCGCTGTGGTTGGCGTTCCTGCCGAATGCGCCATACATCGTGACCGATCTCGTGCATTTTCAATATCGCCCGCCCGTGCCACTGTGGTTCGACATCGCGCTCATGGTGAGTGCCGTTGGCACCGGGCTCTTGCTCGGCTATGCCTCCACGGCCGAGGTGCAGCGCGTCGTGAGCGAGCGCCGCGGTCGCATGATGGGCTGGGCGGTCGCTTGCGGCGCGCTGTTGCTGAGCGGCTTCGGCATCTACCTGGGCCGCTTCATGCGTTGGAACAGTTGGGACGTGGTCACGTCGCCCGAGCGGCTCTTTGGCGCACTGGCCGCGCACGCGGGCGATCCGTCGCTGCATGCGCGCACGGTGGCGGTGACGCTCATCTATGGCGTGGGCGTGATGCTCGGCTACTTGGGGCTCAAGCTTGCGGTGCCGTCGGTGGATTCGGCGCACGATTGAGCGCGGGCCCGGGCGCCGAAGCACATTCACCGGCGCCGATTTGACGGCGCTGCCACGTGCGCTTCTACTGCGGCACCATGAGCCCCTACGAACCCATCGCGCCCGCGACACTCGAAGGCGCTCACGCGCGCCTGGAACCACTCGACCTTACCAAGCACTGGGAAGGCCTGCTCGCGATCGGCCTCGATCAAGACCTGTGGCGCTTCACGGTGGCCAAGGTCAAGACGCCCCAGGACCTGCGCGAATACCTGGACGTGGCGCTGCACGAACGCGCGCGCGGCGTGTCGATCCCGTTCGCGAATATTCACCGCGCGAGTGGCCGCGTGGCGGGCTGCACTCGCTTCGGCAATATCGTCGCCGAGCACAAGCGCGCCGAGATCGGCTGGACGTGGGTGGGCCGCGAATTCCAGCGCAGCGCGGTCAACACCGAAGCCAAGCTGCTCATGTTCACGCATGCGTTCGAAGTGTGGGGCCTCCATCGCGTGGAGCTCAAGACGAGTCACTTGAACCTGCGTTCACAGACTGCCATGCGCCGGCTTGGGTTGATCGAAGAAGGCACCATGCGTAAACACACGATCAATGCCGACGGCACGATCCGGCACACGGTGTACTTCAGTGTCACCGACGACGAGTGGCCGGCGATGAAGACGCGGTTGCGCGAGATGCTGGCCAAGCCGCGATAGAAGTCATGCGCGCGCGAGCGCGCATCACGAAAGCGCGCGCACCTCTGCCGCGACCAGCGCAGGCTCCTGGCGGAACAGCCAATGCCCCGTGCCGGGCACCACGAGTAACCGCGAACCCGCGACCGCCTTATGCATCGCGCCCGCGTGCGGACGCCACGGCGTGATGCGGTCCTGCTCGGCCGCCAATATGGCGAGCGGTGCGCGCAGCCGCGCCAGATCTGCGTGCAGGCGCGCGATGTCGGCGGGCAGGTGGCGCATGTTCTCGCTCGTGGCGCGCATCTGCGCCGGTGTGAAGGGAAACGCGCGCGACGCGCTCCAGCCGCTGGGCGGCTCTGCCGGATACCACGCGTCGCGACGCACGCGCGGCGCCACAGTGGCGCGCAGCAGCAGCGGCAGCGTCCATGTGCCGAGCAGCGCCAGCGGGCCCAGGCCCGCGAGCCTCGACCACCGCGTGTTGCGCGCGTCGGTCACGAACGCTGGCGCCACCGCTACGACGGCGCGCACGCGAGCGGGCGCATCGATCGCCGCGCGCAGCGCTACCAACGCGCCGTACGAGTGCCCCACCAGCGTGGCTGGCGAGGCGTCGCACGCAACCAGCACGTCCAGCACGGCGCGCGCATTCGCAGCCAGATCCAGCGCGCCTGCCGCGCGGCCACTGTGGCCATGCCCCGGGCGGTCGAGCGCCATCACCTGGTGATCGCGCGCCAACGCGCGAAGCAGCGATACCTCGGGCGCTTGCGCGTCAAAATCATGATGCGACGCGCTTGCGCCGTGGATGAGCATCACGGGCACACCCGCACCGCAACACCGCACATGCACGCGCGCGCCGCCGGCGTCCACGAACTCGCCGTCCGGCGGAAATCGCCGGCGCGTGGCGTTCTGGAAGTAAGCGTGCGCGAGTGCCGAAGCACCGAGCGCGGCGGGTGGCGCAAGCCAGGGGAGAATCATGCGTGCAGCATAGCGAAAGGCCCGGCGGATGGTCTCGCCGGGCCGTCGTGCGCTTGGTGCGTACCGCGATCAGGCTTCGCGCGGCTCGATCAGCTCGGGGTCGATACCGTAGTCGGCGATCGCCTTGGCGACCGTCTCCGGCTTGACCTTGCCTTCTTGCATGAGCATGTGCAGCACGGTGATCACCACGTGCTCGGCGTCGATCTCGAAGTGACGGCGCAGCGCTTCGCGCGTGTCACTGCGGCCGTAGCCGTCGGCGCCCAGTGCCGTGAAGGCATTGGGGATCCAGCGCGCCGGCATGTCGCCCACCGACTTCATCCAGTCGCTCGTCGCCACGACCGGGCCCTCCGCGCCCTGAAGCGCCTGCGTGATGTACGGCACGCGCGGGCTCTGCGTGGGATGCAGACGGTTCCAGCGCTCCACCGAGAGCGCGTCGTTGCGCAGCTGCTGGTAGCTGGTCACGCTCCACACGTCGGCGGCCACGTCGAACTTCTCCCCAAGGATCTCCTGCGCGCGCAACGCCTGCAGCAGGATGGGACCGCTGCCGAAGATCTGCACCTTGGTCCTGGACTTGGACTCCGAAGGCCGATAGCGATACATGCCCCGGAGGATGCCCTCGTCGACACCTTCAGGCTTCGCCGGCTGCGTGTAGTCCTGATTGAAGAGCGACAGGTAGTAAAAGATATCCTCGTTGTTCTCGTACATGCGCCGCACGCCTTCTTTGACGATCGTGGCGAGCTCATACGCGAACGCGGGATCGTACGCGACACAGTTCGGCACCGCGGACGCCAGCAGATGGCTGTGACCGTCCTCGTGTTGCAGGCCTTCGCCATTCAAGGTCGTCCGGCCTGCGGTGGCACCCAGCAGGAAGCCGCGGCCGCGCGCGTCACCAAAGGCCCAGATCAGGTCCATGGTGCGCTGGAAGCCGAACATCGAATAGAAGATGTAGAACGGGATCGTGGTCACGCCATGCGTGGCGTACGCCGTACCCGCCGCGGTGAAGGAGGCCATCGAGCCGGACTCGGTGATGCCTTCCTCGAGCAGCTGGCCGTCCTTCTTCTCGGTGTACGAGAGCACCAGCTTGGAATCGACCGGCTCATACTTCTGGCCGTGCGGCGCGTAGATGCCGATCTCGCGGAAGAGCACTTCCATACCGAACGTGCGCGCTTCGTCGGGGATGATCGGCACCACCAGCTTGCCGTAGTTCGGATCGCGCAGCAGGTTGCGCAGCAGCTTGCCGAATACCATCGTCGTCGAGACCGCCTGCGTCTCGGTGGTGCCACCATCGAACTCGGTGAACACCTTCGGGCCCGCGGGCGGCAGCGCCTTGCCGCGGATGACACGCTTAGGGATCGAGCCGCCCAGCAGACGGCGGCGCTCCATGAGGTACTGGACCTCGGGACTGTCGGGCCCGGGGTGGAAGAACGGCGCATCGCTCAGCTTGCGGTCAGGGATCGGCAGCTGGATGCGGTCGCGGAATTTCTTCAATTCTTCCAGGTCGAGCTTCTTCTTCTGGTGCGTCATGTTGCGGCCTTCGGCGCCCGTGCCGAGCGTCCAGCCCTTGACCGTCTTAGCCAGGATCACGGTGGGGCGGCCTTCCATCGACGTCGCGGCCGAGTACGCCGCATAGAGCTTGCGGTAGTCATGGCCGCCGCGGCGCAGGCCCTTGATCTGCTCGTCGGTCATGTCGCTGACCATCTCGAGCAGTCGCGGGTCCGTGCCGAAGAAGTGATCGCGGATGTAGCCGCCCGACTCCGTGATGTACTTCTGCCAATCGCCATCGACCGTCTCGTTCAGCCGATCGACCAGCACGCCTTCGTAGTCCTTGGCCAGCAGCGCATCCCACTCGCGCGCCAGGATGACCTTGATCACGTTCCAGCCGGCGCCGGTATACACCGACTCCAGCTCCTGCATGATCTTGCCATTGCCGCGCACCGGGCCGTCGAGCCGCTGCAGGTTGCAGTTGACCACGAACGTGAGGTTGTCCAGGCCCTCGCGTCCGGCCAGCGACAACGCGCCGATCGCTTCCGGCTCGTCTTGTTCGCCGTCGCCGCAGAACGCCCACACGCGCGACTTCGACGTATCGCGAAGCCCACGCGCATGCAGGTAGCGGTTGAAGCGCGCCTGGTAGATGGCGTTGATGGGACCTAAGCCCATGGAGACCGTGGGGAACTCCCAGAAGTCCGGCATGAGGCGCGGGTGCGGATAGCTGGAAAGCCCCTTGCCGCGCTCGACTTCGCGGCGGAAGTGCTCGAGCTGCGCTTCGCTGATGCGGCCCTCGAGGAACGCGCGCGAATAGATGCCCGGCGCCGCGTGGCCCTGGAAGAAGATCTGGTCGCCAGAGCTGCCGTCGTCCTTGCCGCGGAAGAAGTGGTTGAAGCCCACTTCGTAGAGACTCGCCGCCGACGCGTAGGTGGAAAGGTGTCCGCCGAGCCCATTGAAATGATGATTCGCGCGCACGACCATGACCACCGCGTTCCAGCGGATGATGCGGCGGATGCGCTGCTCCATGGCCTCATCGCCCGGGAACGCGGGCTCCTGCTCCGGCGAGATCGTATTGATGTAGCGCGACTGCACCAGGCCCGGCAGGCCCACATGCAACTGGCGCGCGCGCTTGAGCAGCTTGCGCAGCAGGAAGTCCGCGCGCTCGCGGCCTTCGACGCGCACGATGTCTTCCAGGGCGTCGACCCATTCCTGGGTCTCGGCCTCGTCCATGTCGGGGAGCTGGCGCTTGAAGCTCGACAGCAGGTTCATGAAGAACCGCTCGCTCTCACGGCGGTCGACGCTGGTCGGATCCTTCTCCACGGTACTCATCGCCCTCACTCGGAACGAATGGAGCGCCGGATGATGGCGCGTGCCTTTCGTGGGTGGAACTGGCCGCCGGCGCCATAGGGGCGCGCGAGACTCGCGCGCAGCGCGGCGCAGGGGTGCAACGGAGACCTGTTACTGCCGAATCGTAAGGAATAGACCACGCGACGGGGGTAGGGGCAAGCGGGTGGAGGTGCGGGCTTGCCGGTTGGTATGGAAACACTGAGACATCGCCGTCCCTGTGGCTTAGGGGCATGAAGTTCACTCTCATCGGCCGCTGCTGGGCTGCTAGCATGCGGTTTCGTTTGCTGGCCCGCGCCCTCGATCCCGGAGATTCCCCGATGTCCGTCCTCGCCAGTCCCACGACCACGCTGCACCCCGAGCGCAAGGCTGCGCGTAGCATGACCGCACTGGACCTGTGGCAGATGCCGCGCGTCGGCGCGCCGCAGCCCGCGCCCGACGGCAAGGCGATCATCGTTCCCGTCACGCGCTGGGACCTGGCGAAGAACGAGGCAAAGACGCAGCTGCACGTGGTGCCTACCGATGGCAGCGCGGCCTCGCACGCGCTCACTTCGAGCGATGTCTCAGCGGCCGAGCCGCGTTATTCGCCCGACGGCAAGCAGCTCGCCTTCACGCGCAAGGACGCAAACGGCAAGGCGCAGCTCATGCTGATGCCGCTCGATGGTGGCGAAGCGCGCAAGCTCACGGATCTGCCACTGGGCGTGTTCGATCCGCAGTGGTTGCCCGATGGCAGCGGCATCGTGTTCGGCGGCATGCTCATCAAGGGGCACTTGTCGCCGCAGGCGACGGCCGATGAGATAGCGCGCCGTGCGAAAGACCCGGTCAAGGCGCATGTGACCGAAGAGCGCTTCTATCGTTACTGGGACACGTGGCTGACCACGGGCGAGGTGGCGCACTTGTTTGCCTTCTCGCTCGCCTCCGGCGAGCTGCGCGACTTGATGCCTGCTTCCGAGCTCTGGTTCGAGTTCATGGATCCGTCAGGTCAGTACGACATCGCTCCCGATGGCAATGAGATCGTGTTCTGCGGGCATTTGTTTGATTCGAGCAAGTCTTTGCTGGTCTCGCATCTCTTCACGCTGCCCATCACGGGCGGCGAGCCGGCATTGCTCACGACCATGTCGCGTGGCAGTGAATCCGCGCCGCGCTATACACCCGATGGCAAGTACGTGATCTACGGCCGCACGTACGATCCCGAGTTCTATGCGGATCGCACGCGCTTGGCGCGCTATGACCGCGTAGCCAAGGCGCACAGCGACTGGCTCGAGGACTGGGATCTCTCGCCGGTCGCGTGGTTCCCGCTCGCCGATGGCAGCGTGGTACTCGAGGCCGAGCAAGATGGGCGCACGCGCCTGTTCCGCTGGAATGGCGCGCGCGAGCCACAGGCCATCACGACCGACGGCACCGTGAGTGCGCTCACGGTCACGACGGAGGGCCGCGCCTATTTCACATGGCAGACGCTCAGCGCTGCAGCCGAGGCGTACGTGTGCGGCGCCGATGGTGCTGGCTTCGCGCGGCTCACGCGATTCACCGAAGAGACCAGCGCCCGTTTCTCCTGCGGCGAAGTACGGGACATGCGCTTCACGGGTGCGCGCGGCGAGACGGTGCAGATGTATGTGATCCTGCCGCCGGGATTTGATAGCGCCAAGAAATATCCGTTGGTGCATGTGATCCACGGCGGGCCGCACGGCATCTCGGGCGATCTATTCCATGCGCGCTGGAACGGCCAGCTCTTCGCGGCGCCCGGCTACGTGGTGGCCATGGTGAACTTCCAGGGCAGCACGTCGTGGGGGCAGGATTTCGCGCAGCGCATCCAGGGCGAATGGGCCGCGCGGCCGTTCGAAGACATCATGCTCGCGACCGATCACCTGATCGCGCAGGGCTTCGTGGATGAGATGCGCATGGCCGCCGCGGGTGGGTCTTACGGCGGCTACATGGCGGCGTGGATCGCCGGCCACACGGACCGCTTCCGGTGCATCATCGATCACGCGGGCGTCCACGACCTCACGGGCCAGTATGCGAGTGACGTCACGCAGGGCCGCGGCAAGGCGTCGGGTGGCGAGGCATGGGATGGGCTCGAGAAACAGGACGCCTGGTCGCCGGTCCGGTTCGCGAGCGGAATGAACACGCCCATGCTCGTGTTGCATGGCGAGCGCGACTTCCGCGTACCGGCATGGCACGGTCTCATGCTCTATGGCGTGCTCAAGGCCAAGGGCGTGCCCGCGCGGCTCGTGTACTTCCCCGATGAGAACCATTGGGTGCTCAAAGCGCAGAACTCGTTGCTCTGGTATCGCGAGGTGCACGGCTGGCTGGGGCGCTGGCTCGAGGCCTAGCCACGCTGCGCGGAACGGGCCTTTCACGGCGCCCCGGGCACGCTAGTCGCCCGGGGCGCCGCGTGCGTCACGCGATTTCCGCGCGGCGTGCTGCAGAGCCTGCCGCGAGTGATACCGTCCGCGACAAGGCCACGTTCGTTCACACAGCGCCTCGCGGCGCGCTCTCCACGGGAGAATCCATGCTGCCTCGTCACTCCATGCTCGCGGGCCTCGCCATGCTTCTGCTCTGCGCCGCCGTGCCGGCTCATGCGATCGAGAAGGCCATGTGGTTGCGCTACCCCTCGATCTCACCCGACGGGCACAGCATCGCGTTCAGTTATCGCGGCAATCTCTGGAAGGTGAGCAGCACCGGCGGCGTGGCGACGCCGCTCACGGTGGGCAACTCGTACAACAGTACGCCCGTGTGGTCGCCCGATGGCTCGAAGATCGCATTCTCGTCGGATCGCTACGGCAACTTCGACGTCTTCGTGATGCCGTCCGAAGGCGGCGAGGCCACGCGGCTCACGTATCACTCGGCCGACGAGACGCCAGCGAGCTTCACGCCCGACGGCAAAGCCGTGCTCTTCAGCGCCGGCATCCTGGACTCCCCGACGAACGTGCTGTTCCCCAACGCCGCGCAGCCCGAGCTCTATCAGGTGTCGCTCGAAGGCGGTAGCCCCAAGCAGGTGCTCACCACGCCGGCGACGTACGCGACCTGGGACCGCGCCGGCAAACATCTGGCGTATTCGGACCAGCCCGGTTTCGAGATGGAATGGCGCAAGCACGACAATTCGTCGTTCGCGCGACAGGTGTGGATGTGGGATGCGGCCGCGAACAAGCACACGCGGCTGACCATGCCTGGCGCCGACAATCGCCAGCCGGTTTGGGCGCCGGGCGACGACGCGCTGTTCTATCTCTCGGAGAAGTCGGGGACTTTCAACATCTGGCGCATGAGTCTGGCCGATCCCTCGCACCCCACGCAGGTGACCACGCACACGGTGAGTCCGGTGCGCGCTCTGAGCGCGTCGCGCTCGGGCGACCTGTGCTACGCGTTCGATGGCGAGCTGTATGTGCGCACCGCGGGCGCGACCGCGAGTAAGAAGCTCGACGTTATGGTCGCCGCCGACCGCCGCACGCGCACGGTGATGCCGGCCGACGTGAGCGGGCAGGTGAGCGAGTTCGACATGTCGCCCGACGGCAGCGAGATCGCGTTCATCTCGCGCGGCGAGCTGTTCGTGTCCTCCACCGAGCACGGCGACACCAAGCGCATCACCACCACGCCCGAGCAGGAGCGCTCGGTGAGCTTCTCGCCCGATGGCCGCAGCCTGGTCTACGCCGCGGAGCGCGGTGGCCGCTGGAAGCTCTATCGCACCGACCTCACCGATAAGAGCGAGCCGAATTTCTTCAACTGCACCGCCATGCGCGAGACGCTGTTATTGGCTGGCGATATGGAAGTCTTCCAGCCCAGGTATTCGCCCGACGGCACGCAGATCGCGTATCTGGAGAACCGCACGACGATCAAGGTTCTCGATCTCAAGACCGGCCGCACGCGGTTGATCCTGGCCGGCGACATGAACTATTCGTATGCCGATGGCGATCAGGCGTTCGAGTGGACGCCCGACGGCAAGTGGCTCGCCGTGCAGTTCCTGAGCCACTCGCGCTGGTCCAACGAAGTGGGCCTCATCCCTTCGTCGGGTGAAGGCAAGCTCGTGAATATCACGAACAGCGGCTATGAAGACGGCTCGCCGCGCTTCTCGCGCAAGGGCGAAGTGCTCTACTGGCAGAGCGACCGTCAAGGCCTGCGTTCGCACGCGGGCAACGGCGAGCAGACCGATATCTTCGCCGCGTACCTCACGCCCAAGGCGTGGGATCGCTACAAGCTCGATGAGGCCGCCTACGACCAGTTGGTCGCCAAGGAAAAGGATGCCAAGGGCAAGGACAAAGCCAAGGCCGACGACAAGGACAAGGCGCCGGAGGTGCTCACCTACGACCTGGACCACATCGAGGACCGCATCGCGCGCATCTCCATGGCGTCGGCCGACATCGCGAGCGCGATCCTGTCGCCCGATGGCGAGACACTCTATTACCTGGCCAAGTACGACAAGGGCTACGACCTCTACAAGTACACGCCGCGCAAGCACGAGGTGAAGCTCGTCATCAAGCTCGGCGCGAACGAGGCCGACTTCAAGCTCGACAAGGATGGCAAGAAGGCCTTCGTGCTGGCGAACGGCCGGCTGTCGACCGTCGAAGTGGACGGCGGCAAGTCTTCCGGAGTGGATGTGTCCGCCAAGATGGAGCTCAACGAGGACGCCGAGCGCGCGTACATGTTCGAGCACATCTGGCGCCAGACGTACGAGAAGTTCCTGGACCCGGCCATGCACGGCACGGACTGGAAGCGCATCAAGGCCGAGTACGCGAAGTTCCTGCCGTACATCGACAACAATCGCGATTTCGCCGAGATGGCCTCCGAGATGCAGGGCGAGCTCAACGCTTCGCACACCGGCTGTCGCTTCCGGCCGACGCGTCCGGATGGCGATGACACCGCAGCGCTGGGATTCTTCCCCGATGCCGCGTGGACCGGCGCGGGTGTGGCGATCGCCGACGTGATCGTGGGCGGCCCTCTGCAGCAGGCCGGCACCAAGGTGAAGCCGGGCGTGGTGATCGAGTCGATCGACGGCAACGTCATCGCGGCGGGCGCGAATTGGTATCCGCTCCTGAACCACAAGGCCGAGACGCCGGTGCGCTTGGGTCTCTACGACCCGAAGGCCAACACGCGATGGACCGAGAGCGTGCGGCCGATCGGCAATGGCCTGCAGACGCGCCTGCTCTACCAGCGCTGGATCCGCTCGCGCCACGATGCCGTGGAGAAGCTCTCGGGCGGCCGTCTGGGCTACGCGCATATTCGTGGCATGAATGACGGCGCCTATCGTGAAGTATTCGATGAGGTCTTCGGCCGCGACACCGACAAGGAAGCGATCCTGCTCGACACGCGCTTCAACGGTGGCGGCAATCTGGTGGAAGCGCTCACGACGTTCCTGAGCGGCAAGACGTACGCGACGAACGCGCCGCGCGGCCAGAAGATCGGCACCGAGCCGTCGCAGCGCTGGACCAAGCCGTCGATCGTGATCATGAACCAGGGCAACTACTCCGACGCGCACTGCTTTCCGATGGCCTACACGGAGCTGGGCCTGGGCGAGACGGTCGGCATGCCGGTCCCGGGCACGTGCAGTTCGGTATGGTGGGAGCGCCTGCAGAACAAGGACCTGGTCTTCGGCATCCCGATGGTGCAATTGATCGACATGCAGGGCGACATCATGGAGAACAAGCACCTCGCGCCGACCTACACGGTGGAGCCCGATCCGGCAAAACTCGCAGCGGGCCGCGATGAGCAACTCGAGAAAGCGGTTCAAGTGATGCTCGCGAAGCTCGGTCGCAAGTAGCGCCCGAGCAGCTGCGAACCACGTCCGCGCGAACACACCGCGCCCGGGCAGCAGGGGTGATGGGATCGAAGCGTCGGGCCAGCGACGTCGTGTCGCTGGCCCGCGCGCGTCAGCGTTTGCCGACCTCGTCTGCCTTCGCCGCTCGCATCTGCGAATCGCGGAACAGCACCGCGCCCAGATGCGCGCCGACAAAAGTCAGCGTCAGCATGCTCAGCACGTTATGGGCTCCCGACCAGATCGCCGTGAACGGGTATTGCGCCGGCATGTGCGCGTGCCACCACGGCAGGCCCAGCACGATCCCCGTGGCGAGCGTGAAGACCATGCTGAGCGCGGCGATCAGGCCCATCACGTAGTCCAGACGCGCACGAAAGGGCGCGATGCGATACCAGTGCTGCCATTGGTAGGCCGCGTAGAGCACCGTGAGTGCCCAGCCGGCCCACCAGTGCAATACCAGCCCCGGCGTGCGGCCTTCGTACGCGAGTCGGATGCAGAAGATCCACAGTCCGCCGAGCGCCTCGAGGAGCAACAGAACCCATACGAGCGAGACAAGCGGTGCGACGATGCGCTGCATGCGCGGCGATAAGGGACTCACGCGGCCTGCGCTAGCCCGGACTATTCATGAACCGTGAGCCGAGGATGCGAGCGGTGGGCGGCTGCAAGGCGCACGACCGGGCCGCACCGCAAGCGTGTCGAGAGACACGCTGAGGAGCGCCCCGGTCGTGCAACGCAGCAGACACCCACCGCTTG
>JANYBS010000226.1 GCA_025360715.1 Candidatus Eiseniibacteriota bacterium
CGCGTCGTCCTCTTCCAGGAGCACGGCATTGATGCCGGCCTTGCGCACGTTGCCGTACGCCGAGAGCACCGTCTTCTTGATCAGGCCCTTCTTCGTGGCGCATACCAGGAAGTGCTGATCGTCGAACGTCTTCACCGGCACGACGGCCTGCACACGCTCTTCGCGGCCCATGCCCTCGAGGTGGTTCACGAGCGGGCGGCCCTTCGCGGTGCGGCCGGCCGACTCGATCTCGTGGACCTTGAGCCAGTAGCAGCGGCCCTTGTCGGTGAGAATGAGCAGGTAGGCGTGCGTGTTCGCGATGAACAGGTGCTCGATGTAGTCATCTTCCTTGGTGCGCGCGCCGATCACGCCCTTGCCGCCGCGACGCTGCGCGCGGTAGGCCGAGATCTCCTGCCGCTTGATGTAGCCGGTGTGCGAGATGGTGATGACCATGTCCTTCTGCTCGATCGTGTCTTCGTAGTTGATGTCGCCTTCGTCGACCACGATCTGCGTGCGGCGTTCGTCGCCATACTTGTCGCGCAGCGTCTTCACCTCGTCGGTGATGATCGCGAGCATCTTCTTCTCGCTGGCCAGGATCGAGCGCAGCTTCTCGATGAGCTGGATCACTTCCAGGTATTCCTTCTCGATCTTGTCGCGCTCCAGGCCGGTCAGGCGCTGCAGGCGCATCTCGAGGATCGCGCTCGCCTGGATCTCGGAGAGCGTGAACGTGTTCATCAAGCCTTCGCGCGCCGCCTCGACATCCTTCGACGCACGGATGAGCGCGATCACCTGGTCCAGGTGGTCGAGCGCGATCTTGAGGCCTTCTAGGATATGCGCGCGGCGCTCGGCTTCGGCCAGCTCGAACTCGGTGCGGCGGCGGATCACTTCACGCCGGTGGCGGATGTACTGATCGATCAGCCCGCGCAGGTTCAGGATCTGCGGGCGGCCATCGACCAGCGCCAGCATGATCGCGCCCACGGTCGTCTGCAGCGCCGTGTGCACGAACAGGTTGTTGAGCACGACCTTGGGGTTCGCGTCCTTCTTGAGCTCGATCACGATGCGCATGCCGTCGCGATCGGACTCATCGCGAAGGTCGCTGATGCCCGTGACCTTCCCGTCGCGCACGGTGTCGGCGATCTTCTCGAGCAGCGAGCCCTTGTTCACTTGGTACGGGATCTCGGTGGCGACCAGGCTCATGCGGCCGCCCTTGCCCTCTTCGACCTGCACCTTGGCGCGCACCTTCATGAGGCCGCGGCCGGTGCGGTAGCAGTCGCGGATGCCCTGCGTGCCGTAGATGATGCCGCCCGTGGGGAAATCCGGGCCGAGGATGATCTTGGTCAGGTCCTCATCGGGAAGTTCGGGCTTCTCGATGATCTTCATGATCGCGTCACAGACTTCGCGCAGGTTGTGCGGCGGAACTTCGGTCGCCATGCCCACAGCGATGCCCGTGCAGCCGTTCACGAGCAGGTTCGGCATCACGCCCGGCAACACGGTGGGCTCTTCGCGCGTCTCGTCGTAGTTCGGGCGGTAGTCGACGGTGTTCTTTTCGAGGTCCGCGAGCATCTCGACCGCGACGGCCGTAAGGCGCGCCTCGGTGTAACGCATGGCGGCCGGCGCATCGCCGTCGATCGAGCCGAAGTTGCCCTGGCCATCGACGAGCGGGTAGCGCATGACCCAGTCCTGCGCGAGGCGCACGAGCGTCGGATACACCACCGACTCGCCGTGCGGGTGATAGTTGCCCGACGTATCGCCGGCGATCTTGGCGCATTTACGGTAGCCGCGCCCGGGCTGCAGGTTGAGGTCGTTCATCGCGACCAGGATGCGACGCTGGGACGGCTTGAGGCCGTCGCGCACATCGGGGAGCGCGCGCGAGACGATGACCGACATCGAGTAATTGATGTAACTGGTCTTCATCTCGTCTTCGATGTTCGTCTCGACGATCTTCGACCGGTCGTTCAATGCCATGTGCTCATCCTTCCTTGCGTGCGTCGGGCGCCGTGTGCGGCCGCATCCTGCAGCCGCCGGGCCCGCGCCTTAGGCTAAAGCTTGCTGGTACCGGCCCAGCGCCACTCGAGCGCGAGCGAGGCATAGTGGTCCACGCGGCTGTAGACCGCGCTGCGATCCGTGAAAAGTCGGTTGTAGCGGGCCGCCAGGCCCATCTCCTGCCCCGCCGCCGTGGCGTGGCGCAGGTTCGCTCCCAGGCCGAAGCCCACCGTGCTCGCGGCACCGGAAACCGCGCCACGCAGGTCGTCTTCGAGGCGGTAGTAACCCCACTGGCCCACGGCATCGGCGGTCCACTTCTTGTGACGCAGCACCGTGGCGTCCGCGCGCCACGCGCCGCCGTACGTCCAGCGGTGCGAGGTCGGGATGGTGCCGATGTGCAGGCCGCTGTTGGCGTCGCGCAGGTCGCTCACGCCAGTACCCATGTCGTCGGCGAAGATCGTGATGCCGAACGCGAATCGGTCGTTCACATTCCACAGCGGCGTCGCCGAGAGCGACAATCCGCCACTGTTGGGATCGCCGGCCACGCCTAGCGTGGTGCCCGCCGTGAACGCGATATCCGGGCGCGGGAACGCATGGGCGCCCTGCGGCGTGAACGCCGACAGGGCGACGACGAGTGCAAGAACCGGGAGCGCGTGCCGCATCAGACGTCCAGGTTCTTCACGTAGAGCGCGTTCTCTTCGATGAACTGCCGGCGCGGCTCGACATGCTCACCCATGAGGATGGTGAAGATGCGGTCGGCCTCGACGGCGTCCTGCGAAGTCACGCGCACCAGCGTGCGGGTCTCGGGGTCCATCGTGGTCTTCCAGAGCTGGTCGGGGTTCATCTCGCCCAAGCCCTTGTAGCGCTGCACCTGCACGTTCTTCTTGCCGATGCGCGCGATCGCCTCATCGCGTTCCTTCTCGTTGAAGCAGTAGGCCTCTTCCTTGCCGGCCTTCACCAGGAACAGCGGCGGCTGGGCGATGTACACATGATTCGCGTCGACGAGCGGCCGCAGTTCACGGAACAAGAACGTGAGCAGCAGCGTGCGGATATGCGCGCCGTCGACGTCGGCATCGGCCATGACGATGATCTTGTGATAGCGCAGCTTCGCGATATCGAACTCGTCTTTCACGCCGGCGCCCAAGGCCGTGATGATGTTGCGGATCTCCTCGTTCGCGAGGATCTTGTCGATGCGCGCCTTCTCGACGTTGAGGATCTTGCCGCGGATGGGCAGGATCGCCTGGAAGCGGCGGTCGCGGCCCTGCTTGGCGCTGCCACCTGCCGAGTCGCCCTCGACGATGTACAACTCGCAGTCCTTCGGATCGTCGAATGAGCAGTCCGCCAGCTTGCCCGGCAGTGCGCCGCCGTCGAGGATCGTCTTGCGCCGCGCCAGGTCGCGCGCCTTGCGCGCGGCTTCGCGGGCACGGGCCGCAGCGACCATCTTGTCGACGATCTTGCGGGCGATGGTCGGGTTCTCCTCGAAGTACTCGCGGAGCCCCTCGCCCACCACGCTCTCGACCGCGCCCTTGATCTCGTTGTTGCCGAGCTTGGACTTGGTCTGACCTTCGAACTGCGGGTTCTGCATCTTGATCGAGATGACGGCCGTGAGTCCTTCGCGCACGTCCTCGCCGGTGACGTCGGCCTTGGAGTTCTTGGCCAGGCCTTCCTTCGCGGCGTAATTCGTGAGCGTACGCGTGAGCGCCGAACGGAAGCCGCCGACGTGCGTGCCGCCTTCGATGGTGTTGATGTTGTTGACGAAGCTCAGCAACTGCTCGCCATACGAGTCGTTGTACTGGAATGCGATCTCGACCGCGACGTTGTCACGCTCGCGCTGGAAGAACACCGGCTTGGCGTGCAGCGTCTCTTTGTTCTGGTTGAGGAACTTCACGAACTCGACGATGCCGCCCTTGTACAGGTACTCGTTCTTCTTGCCCGAGCGGTCGTCGATCAGATTGATCGTGAGGCCGCTGTTGAGGAAGGCGAGCTCGCGCAGGCGCGCGGCGATCGTGTCGTAGTTATATTCCGTGACCTCGAAGATGGTCTTGTCGGGCATGAAGGACACCGTGGTGCCGCTGCCCTTCTCCTTCTTCTCGGCCGCGCGCACCGACATGGGCGCCGTGGGCGCGCCGCGCTTGTAGTCCTGCGAGTAGACCTTGCCATCGCGGAGGACTTCGACTTTGCACCATTCCGAAAGTGCGTTCACGCACGAGACGCCGACGCCGTGCAGACCGCCGGATACCTTGTACGAGTCGCTATCGAACTTGCCGCCCGCGTGCAGCGTGGTCATGACGACCTCGAGTGCGGGCTTCTTGGTCTGCGCGTGGATGTCGACCGGAATACCACGGCCGTTGTCGCGCACCGTGATGCTGCCGTCGGGACCCACCTGCACGGACACGTCGGTGCAATAGCCGGCCAGCGATTCATCGACCGCGTTATCCACGACCTCCCAGATCAGGTGGTGGAGTCCACGGATATTGATATCACCGATATACATCGCGGGGCGCTTGCGCACCGCCTCGAGGCCTTCGAGGACCGTGATGCTGGTCGCGTCGTAATGGTGACCCTTCTGCTCCTCGGACAAAGTCGCCTCCCCTTCGGTCTTGCTCATCGCAGGTTCCCTCCGCGCGCCAGTACGAACCGCACGTCCCGCACCGTTTCGGTGCCCAGGTGCTGGTTGACTCGCCGCACGAGCTCAAGCTTGAGGAAGCCCAACTCGTGCATCCAGGCCGATCCCTCGACCTCGATGGTCAGTATGCCGTCCCGGAATGAAGCCGCCTTCGTGTGCTTCGAAAGGCGCGGACCCGCGACCGCGGGCCAATCCGCGACAGCCTTCCACCCCACCGCTGCGCCTTCGAGTCCGTGTTCGCGCAAGAGCGCGGACAGGATCGAACCCAGCGGCTTCACGACTTATCCAACCGCGTCGGGCAGACGCAGCGGCATGATCAGGCAGAGCATCTCCTCATCGGCCTGCTGCAGCGCGCCCACCGGCTCCACGACACCCGCCGACAGCGCGGTCTTGAGCCGGAACGACACCCGTTCGGTCGGGATGCTGCGAAGGATCTGGAGGAGATATTTGGCGTTGTAGCCGATCTCCATATCCTCGCCCTTGTAGTCTGCTTCGACTGCCTGCTCGCCGGCGCCGAAATCGGCAGTCGCCGAGGAGACCGCGAACTTCTCGCCGCGAAGCGAGAAACGGATCTGCATCGTGTTGCTGTCCGCATGCGACGCCACGATGTCGACCGCCTCGATCAGGTCTTGGCGGCTCATCTGCAGTTCGCGCGGATTGTCCTTGGGGATCACCTGCTCGTAGTTGGGGTACGGCCCCTCGATCAGGCGCGCATACACCTGCACGTGATACTCCCCCACCTGCGTGGCGAAGCCGATGTGGTTCTTGCCATCGGCGACGCGGATCTCGACCGGGCTCGTGGCCTCGGTGGCGAACTTGGCCACCGAAGCGAGCACCTTGGCGGGCACGATGACGCCGTCCTTGGACAGGTCGCCGAATGAACCCTTGCGCGCCGTACGCGCCAGGCGGTGACCGTCGGTGGCGACGAACGCCACGTGCTTGTCGTTGCCGTGCACGAACACGCCGTTGAGCTGCGGCCGCGCCGGCTCCTCGGACGACGCGTACGCGCTGCGCTCGATCAGCCGCGCCAACGCATCGCCCTCGAGCATCACGCGCAGGTCGCCCTTGAGCTCGGGCACGCGCGGGAACTCGTCCGCGATCTGCACTGGGAAGCGCGACCAGCCCTTGCCGTCACCGTAGCGCACCTCGCACTGGTTGTTGCTCACGGCGAGCGTGAGGCCGCCCTTGGGCATCTTGCGGATCACTTCGTGGAAATGCTTGGCCAGAACCGCAGCACGACCCGGGACCTTGACCGTGCAGGGTACGAGCACGCTCGTGGTCACGTCGAGATCGGTGCCGGTCACACGCAACCCGGACTTGTCCGCTTCGAGCAGGACGCAACTCAGGAGCGGCTGGGTGGTCTTCTGCTGAACCGATCCCAGGGCCCGACCGACAGCGAAAACCAGGTCGCCCTGCTGGATGGTGAGGTCCATACGGTCACTCCCTGACAGGTAGGAACTTCATGTCCGGCCACAGCTTGAGGCGCCGCGGAAGGTGCTTCGGCGGGGGCTGTTCGCAGGCTGGTGCATCATAGGCAGCACCCCGAGAGCCTGCAAGCGGATTCCAGCCCTGCTGACGGCCTTCTAAGTCTATTCTTATCAATGATTAAAGAAGCTAGTAACAGTAGGGGCGGTGGAGTCTGTGGAGTTTTTCGTTTTCAGCGCCGCAAACCCGCTCTGCTCAACGCCTTGGGAGCGTTGCAGGGACTGGGGAGAACCGCCTGTTTCCTCCCCACTCCCTCCACCAGTCGGGATCGCCATGGAGCGGGATGTGGAAGACCCCTTACTTCTCCACAGCCTGTCCACCGCTCATCCCGAGGCCAACGTGGAGATGAGTCCGTTGACCTTCTCGCGAAAGGCTTCCTCGGCCGTGATGCGGTCGGCGATGCGCTCACAGGCGTACATCACCGTCGTGTGATCGCGTCCACCGAAGATGCGGCCGATCTCGACCAGCGACAGGTCGGTGAGCTGGCGCAACAGGTACATGGCGACCTGCCGCGGTTGCGCCACAAGCTGCGTGCGACGCTTGCTCATGAGCGCGTCGACCTTGACGCCGAATCGCTCGCCCACCGTAGCCACGATACGCTCTGGCGTGAGGTGGTCCGGCTCCGCGTCGACATACTGCATGAGGACGTCCTCTGCGAGCTCCATGGTGATCTCCTGCTGCGTCAGGGAGCTCACCGCGAGCAATCGTACGAGGCAGCCTTCGAGTTCGCGCACGTTGCCGCGGATGCGGTCTGCGAGCACGAGCAGCACGTCGTCCGGAAGCCGCAGCCCGGCCCCCTCCTGCTCGCAGCGATTACGCAGGATGGCGATGCGGGTCTCCAGGTCCGGATGCTGGATGTCGGCGATCAAGCCCTGGTTGAAGCGCGACAGCAGGCGCTCCTCCAGTCCCTCGATGTCCTTGGGCGCCTTGTCGGCGGTGACCACGATCTGCTTGTGGGCATCGCGCAGGGCGTTGAACGTGTAGAAGAACTCTTCCTGCGTGCTCTGCTTGCCCGCGAGGAACTGCACGTCGTCGATGAGCAGCACGTCGACGTTCCGGTACTTGTTGCGGAACGCCAGCGTCTGGCCGTGCTGGATGGCGAAGATCATCTCGTTCGTGAAGCGCTCGGCCGGCACGTAGTGCACACGCGCGTCGGGCTTGCGCGTCTTCACGGCATGACCGATCGCGTGCAGCAGGTGCGTCTTGCCCAGACCCGACCCGCCGAAGATGAAGAGCGGGTTGTAGACCTCGCCCGGACGCTCGGAGACCGCTCGGCAGGCCGCGTGCGTGAAGCGGTTGCTGCCACCAACGACAAACGTCTCGAACACCAGGCGCGGGTTGAGCTGGCTCTCGAGCCACAGCCGGCTCGCCTTGGGATCCGCAGCGCCGATCATGGGCGCGTTGGCAGGCGAAGGGCCGGCAGGAGCTGGAGAGGGGGCCGGCGCTCGGTTCTCCATGGATGAAAGGGCCGCAGGGGTCGTGGCGGCCGGCGGAGGAGCGACGGGTTCCAAAGGTGAGAAGCGGATCTCTGGTTGAGCGCCCAGGACTTCGGTGAGCGCGGCGCGCAGAGTGGTGAGGTGATGCTCGTGGATCCAATCCACGAAGAACGCGTTGGGAACTTCGAGATCCACCGACTGGGGGCTGAGCTCGCGCGCCACGATAGGGCGAAACCAGGTCTCGAATGCCTGGTGGCTTGCGAGCCGTTGCTTCACAGACGAGAGGACCTGTTCCCAGAGACGCGACTGATCCTCCGGCAGAACAGGTGCGACGGCCATTTCCACGATCCTTGCAGAAAGGTTCTTCTTGAGTTCTCCACAGCGCCTGGAATCGCGAGAGCAGCGCTCGATCGCGGTCACAGGCTCGGTGGCGGGGGCTTGATGTCAACTACGAGAGAGGAGTTATCCACATTCATTGTTCATGACACAGATGCTTGCAAGAAAACGAGTTAGACTGGTTATCGCCTGCCTCCCTCCACACGTTGTCCACAGAGAAGGGGGAGAAGTGCGCCCCGGCGCGGGGAAGGCGTGTCCCGCAGCGCCGGAAGCGACTCTCGAACTACTTGTAGCACTTAGGTTTGGCGTGAGCCCCAAGAATCCCGCCTCGGCACCTGGTCGGCAGGGCCGTCGGCGGGAGGGACAGGCTAGCACCCGTGAACGAACTGTGACAAGCACTCCGATTGTGGTCTTGTAAGCCGCTGCGGAGAAGCCGCTTACGGATACTCTCCACAGTCGTCGCGCCGGTCGTGCTCGCGCAAGCCGCTCGTCAGAACGGGAAGTTGGCCCCCAGAGTGAACTTGAGGTCGTCGCGGATCGCGTCCGAGACGGCCACTCCCAGCTCCGCGACCACGCTCACGCCCGCGTTCGCGCGGTATTCCGCACCGAAGCGCAGGGGCAGCGAGAGGTCGGTCACGTTCACGTTCTTCTGGTCGACACGCGAGAACAACAGCGACGCGCCCACATACGGCACGAGCACCTGTTGATTCGCGAGAACCACGTGGCGGCTGGCCACGATGCTGGGCCCGACGCCCAGAAGCGTGAAGTCCTCGGCGGTCTCGATGCCGATCGCCGCGCCGAGCGAGAGGTCCATGGGATTGCTCTCACTGTGGCGCATGACCAGGCCTTTGAGATCGCCGCCCAGCTTCACCGAGGTGCGCGTGTCGCGCGCGACGTCGACGCGGCCAAGGCCGCCCTGGAAGCCGAAGTCGATGTTCGGGTAGAAGCTCAGGCGCAACTGGCCGAGCAGTGCGGCTTCGCTACCGGTGAACGACAGGTAGGCGCCGGCGAGGTGGGTGTTCATGGCGACAGGCTCGGCGCTGCTCCACTGGCCGAAGACCTGGGCCTGGCTCACGCCGGGCGCAACGCAGATGGCGGCGATGGCAGCGCCCAGAAGCAGGATCCTTCTCACGTTCATATCTCCCTGATGGTGCTTCGCACGGTCATCCGTGACCGTTCGGCGGGAAGCGCCGTGCGCTGACGGTGCCGAATATGACGCGAACGGTCAAGCACGGCGGCCCGCTTGCGTGGCGCTTCGCGGCCGTGATACCAGCCTGTGATGCGACTACTGAGCGACTTCGATGGTGTCTGGACGCACCCGCGGCTCGAGGCCTCGGTGCAGGCGTCCCTTCTGGATGCCGCGCTCATCCGCGCGGTCGACGCCTCCCAGCGCGACGCGGCGCGCGCGTGGATCGCGGCCGCACGCCGCACCGTGCTGGCTGAGCCCTGGCGGTATGGATGGGCGCCCGGCGGGCGGCTGAGCTGCTTCGCCGACGAGGACCCGTTCGCCGAGCACAGCGCTTTGCTCTACGCGATCACCCGTGCGTCGGCGAGCGATCCGCTCGCAGCCGCGATCCGCGAGGGCGCCGAACGTGCGAGCGGGCTGTCGCTCGAGGACTTCGGCGGCAAGCTGCATCACGAGGCCGTGCGTCAGGTCGAAGAGACGCGCGGGCCCAGCATGCTTACCGAGTCCGTGACCGCGGGTCACCAGATGATCGATGCGGGCATCGACATCGTGATGGTGTCGAACAGCGGGAACGATAAACTGGACCGCTGGTTCAGCAGCGTCGGCTTCAAGCACACGCCGCATCCGCACGCCGCGCCGGGCGCGCTTCGGTTGCGCGGGCACGCGCAGAAGTTCGCGCTCGATGAGACGCGCTCGGAGCGCATGCACCTGGGCGCGCTCGACATCGAAGTGGCGCGGCCGAAGTACGAAGCGATCCTGCGCGAGGAAGCGCCCGGCGCCGTGGTGGGCGACGTGTTCTCGCTCGACATCGCGCTGCCGTTGCGGCTCAAGCGCAGCGATCCCGCGTGGAAGCACGTGCGGCTCTTCTGGCTCACGCGCGACTATGCGCCGGCGCGCATGCGGCGCGAGATCGAAGCGCACGCGCCCGAAGTCGAGTGCATCGACGACGGATTGCCGGGCGTGGCGGCGCGGCTACTCGCTGGAATCGAAGAACGCTGACGCCCACTCGGCGCGCAGCGTGAAGCCCAGACGTTTGTAGAGCGCGAGCGCCGGCGCGTTGAAATCGTTCACGAACAGGCACACACGCCGTGCGCGTTGTAGCGCGCGCGCGCAGAGTTCGGCGAGCGCGCGCCGCGCGATACCCTGGCCCCGCAGCGCCGGCGGCGTATACACGCCCGAGATCTGCGCCGCGTCGGCCGTGAGCGCGCTGATGCCGGCGCGAAAGCATAGCCCGCGCGCATCGCGCCATACATAGGTATGCCCGTCACGGCAGTCCTCTTCGACGCGCCGCGCGTACGCGATCGGGTCGACATCGCGCGGGTCTTCGAGCAACTCTTCGGTGCGCAGCGCTGCGCCCGTCTCGTACACGATCGGATAATCCTCCCGCCGCGCTGGTCGCAATTCGGGAAGGCGTTCGAACGGTGGCAGGGCGCCTTGTTCGAGCGACAGGTAGTACTGGTCGCGCGTGAGCCGGGCCGGGGGACCGTCGCCAGGGAAGACCTCGAGCAGGGCATAGACCGCGGCTCGCGGGCCCACGACCTGGAAACGTTTCGGTAACTGCGCCATGCGCCCGGCGGCGAGGCGGCCGAGCGCGCGCATGGCGGGCAGGTCGCCGCCCACGGGCAGCACGGCGCCCGAAAGTCCGCCCAGATAAAGGAGAGAAGTGATGCGGCCGTCGCGTCGCGCGACCCAGTACTCATCGCGCGGACGTACCAATCCATCGCGCAACACGAGCGCGAGCGGATACACGTTGGAAACAGGATCGTCGTCCAGGAACGTGAGCAGTTCGGGCACGTCGGCGGGGCCGAGGCGCTCGAGCGCTGGGGTGTGCACGTCGGCGTGGAGTGTCATGCGAAGGCGTCCTCGGGGTGCCGGTCGGCTTCAACGGTACACCCGCGCAAGGGTTCGGGGGAAGGTCTGGCCGCGCGCGCGATTGACCGCTTGCAGCGCCACCGCCTAGCATCTGCGCCAGCCCGGAGGTATGAAGATGAGCGAGCTCGTGATGGTGATCGAGGATGAGAAAGAGATTCGTGATCTATTGAAGTACAACCTCGAACGCGAAGGTTTCCGCGTGGCCACCGCCGCCGATGGCGAACAAGGCCTGCAGCAGATCTTCGCATCGCGACCCGCCGCGGTCGTGCTCGATCTCATGCTGCCGGGCCGCAGCGGACTCGAGATCCTGCGCGAAGTGCGCGAAGAGCCCGCCACGCACGATCTGCCCGTGCTCGTGCTCACGGCGCGCGGTGCCGAGATGGACAAGCTGCTCGGTTTCGAGCATGGCGCCGACGACTACCTGACCAAGCCGTTCAGCCCGCGCGAGTTGATCGCGCGACTGCGCGCACTGCTGCGCCGCTCGCAGCCGGTCAAGAACGATACGAGCATCACGCGCGGCACGCTCAAGCTGGAGTCGCACTCGCGCGAAGCCACGGTGGCCGGCGTGCGGCTCACGCTCACGCCGCGCGAATTCGACCTGCTCGTGTTCCTCGCCCGCCATCCGGGCCGTGTGGTCTCGCGCGACGAACTGCTGCGCAAGGTGTGGGGCTACGACTACGTGGGCGAAACGCGCACGGTCGACGTCCATGTGCGCCGCCTGCGCATGAAGCTGGGGGAGGAGGCGCGGCTCATCGAGACGGTGACTGGCGCCGGCTACAAGTTCCTCGCGCTCGAGCGCGAGACGGCCAGCTGATCCCGGCCGCGCCGTGATCCGCTCGCTGCGGTTACGGCTGTTCTGGGTCCACGCGCTGCTGCTCATCGCGGCGATCGCCATCGTCACGGTGATCGAGTCGCGCATCGAGCGGCAGTGGATGCTCGACCGCAACGCCATCTCGCTCGAACGCGTCGCGCATCAGGCCGCGCGCTTCATTCCCGACGATGAAGCTTCGCGTCGCGGTGATTGGGCGCGCGCTCTGGCCGCGCGCGATTCTGCCACGGGCCTGCGCTTCACGCTCATCCGCCGCGATGGCCACGTGTTCGCCGACACGCGCGCGGACTCACTTCTGCTCGACGACCATAGCAACCGCCCCGAGGTCCGCGCCGCACTCGCGGGCCGCACGGGCAATTCGGTGCACAAGAGCCACGCCCTGGGCATGGAGATGCAGTATGTGGCGGTGCCCGCGCACGGCCACGTGCCCTATGCCGTCGTGCGTGTGGCGGAACCACTCGAGATGGTGCGCCGCCTCGATGCCACACTCGAGCAGCGCGCGCTACTCACCGCGACGCTCACCGTGCTCGGCATGTTCGTGGTGCTCTTCTTCCTCACGGGCCGGCAGATGGCGCGCGTGAGTGAACTCGAGGCGATCGCCGGCCGCATCGGCTCGGGCGATCCGCTCGCGCGGGCGCTCGAGCTTCCCGACGACGAACTCGGTCGCTTGGGCGCCGCACTCAATCGCATGTCTTCGGAGCTGCGCGACCGCCTGGCCGCGCTCGAGATGGAACGCGATGAGCGCGAACATATCCTGGGACACATGAACGATGGCGTGGCGTTGCTGGATGGCCAGGGCCGCATCCTGCATTGCAACGACAGCCTCGCGGGACTCTTGGGCGCGGATCGGCCCGCCAAGCCGGGCACACCTTTCGCTGCCTTCGTGCGCGCTCCGGAGCTGGACGAGCTCGTGCGCCGCGCCCGCTCGGTGGGTGGCGTGCGCGTGCTGGATCTGCGCTTGTGGACGCCGCGGCCGCGCTTCGTGCGCGCGAGCGTCACGCCGCTCGGTGCCGCCAAGCACGACGCCGTGCTGCTCGTGTTGCACGACTTGACCGAGATCGAGGCCGTCAACCGCGTGCGCCAGGACTTCGTCGCGAACGTGTCGCACGAACTCCGCACGCCGCTCACCTCTCTGCGCGGCTACGCGGAGACGCTGCTCGATGGCGGGCTCGAGGACGAACAGCATCGCGTGCAGTTCGTGGAGATCATCCGCGAACAGGCCGTGCGGCTCGAGGCGCTGGTGAACGACCTGCTCTCGCTCGCCGAACTCGAGCGCCCCGACGCGCCGGTGCGCGATGCGATCTTCGACCTGCGCGTGGCGGCTGCGCGTCAGGTGGCCGCGTTCTCTGAGTCCGCGCGACGCGCCGGGCTTGCGCTCACGCTCGAGCCCGGTGAAAGCGTGCCGGTGCGCACCGAGAGCGCGCGGCTCGAGCAGGTACTCGCCAACCTTCTCGACAATGCGATCAAGTACACCGAAGAAGGCAGCGTGACCGTGCGCTTGGGCACGACGGGCTCGCGTGGTTGGTGTGAGGTGAGCGACACCGGTCCCGGCATCCCCGCCGAGGAACAGCCGCGCATCTTCGAGCGGTTCTACCGCGTCGACAAGGCGCGCTCTCGCGAGAAGGGCGGCACGGGGCTGGGGCTATCGATCGTGAAGCACATCGTCGGCCTGCACGGCGGCGAGATGAGCGTGCGAAGCGAGCTTGGCCAGGGCAGCACCTTCCGGTTCGAGCTTCCCACGGGCTGATCCCAAGGGTGCGAGCGCAGCCTCGTGTTCCTGTAACAGACCTCAATCGCGCGCCGGACAGCGGTTTGCAACGGTAGTTCTTTGGTTTGTCACCTTCCGTTCACACCGTTGTAACGCCCAGATGCGAACCTGTGCGCGGCCCGCCCGCATCACACACAACCTGTCCACGAAGCCCAGCGGTTCTATTCCGCGCAGGAGAAGTCGATGGCCACCGATACGCTTGACCGTGATTCCGTCCTCGGCACTGCCCGCGCCCTGGCCTCCGCCTCGGGATCCGAAGGCCACCTGAGCCTCGCGCCCCGCCGCCGTGGCCGCCCGCTGCTCGTTCCTCGCGAAGCCGTGTTGGAGCAGATCCGCGCGATCGCCACCGACGGTTCGCTCTTCCGCGTCCACTTCGACCAGCCGGCGCTCTACGCCCGCGCTCGTCGCCTGTGGGGTAGCTGGGAGAAGGCCGTTCGTGCCGCCGGCGTCGACTACGACGCGACGATGTCGACGGCCCGCCGCCGCTCCATCGAAGGCCGCCGCCGCCCTCGTTAACGCGGGATTGGCGTGCAGTTACCGCCCCGAAACAACCCGGCACCATTTCGGCAATCAGTCGCCCGCTAGGTTGAGTGTGCTCTCGCCCCATGCTCGAGCGATCACCACGCCACGGGTCCCTGCGGCTGTCCGCCCGTGCGTCCGTCCGATGCCCATGCACACCGGAGATCCCCGAAATGAGAGCGTCGCACCACTTCGCGGGCGCGGTCTTCGCGCTTGCTCTCTGCACCGTCACTCCAGCCATCGTCCACGCCGATGAAGATGCCACGCCGGCGGCGCCCGAATCCTCGTTCGTCACCCGTGAGCAGCTCGAGAAAGCGCTCGACGGCATGAACGAGCAGGTCCAGGCGATGCAGACGGACGTCGACAAGTTCAAGCGCCTCAAGTTCAGTGGCTATATCCAGGCGCGGTGGGAGACCAGTGAGAATTCGCGCGACAGCGTCAAGGTGTCGGGCAATCCCTATACCGTCACGTCGCCGAACCTGAACCGGTTCTACATCCGCCGCGGCCGATTCAAGCTCACCTATGATTCCAGCCCGCTGAGCCAGGCGGTGATCTACTTCGACGGCGGCAGCGACCGCACCCTGCGCCTGCTCGAGGCGTATGTGACGCTGCTCGACCCGTGGACGCCGCTACACGACCACCAGCTCACCATCGGCCAGCAGAACGTGCCGTTCGGCTTCGAGATCGAACGCTCCTCCAGTGTTCGCGAGCTTCCCGAGCGGTCCAAGGCCGAGAACGTGCTTTTCAGTGGCGAACGCGACCGCGGCGTGAAGCTGGTCGACCAGTGGAACACGCATCTGCAGACCACGCTCGGCCTGTTCAACGGCGGCGGTATCAACCAGACCGACTTCCCGAACACCGACCCCACCCGGGGCAAGGACTTCCTGGCCCGGGCGCGCTGGTCGCAAGGCTGGTTCGACGCCGCCGCGTCGTACTACTTCGGCCGCAACACCACACCCCTCACGGGCCCGGACGTCGAGACGAAGAAGACGCGCATCGGCCTCGACGCCCAGACCTTCTATGAATTGCCGTCGCTCGGTGGCGGAACGCTTCGCGGTGAGGTCTACTTCGCGCACGAAGTGAACCCGGACTCGGTCAAGGCCCTGATCAACGGCGGCTCGGCAGCGAATCCCGTTCGCCTGCTCAAGCCGAATGTGGATCCGGCGCATCTCGCCACCGACGCACGGGGCTACTACGCGATGTGGGTGCAGAACGTGGGCGACCAGTTCCAAGGCGTGGTGCGTTACGACGCATGGGACCCGAACACCGACAAGGATCACGACCAGTTCCGTCGCGCGAGCCTTGGCGTGAACTACTTCTACGACGGCTACACGCGCATCACGCTCACCTACGACGTCATCAAGACGGACGCACTCGTCTCCCCGGGCCGTTACGCGGACCCCGCTGATAACCTCTGGACCCTCCAGGTCCAGCACAAGTGGTAGTCCGAGGAGGACACGTGAAGAACCTGAGCATCCGACTCATCCTGATTGCGGTTGTCGCACTGTTCATCGGCGTCGCCCACGCGGGCCGGCCGATCACGATCAAGGGCTCCGACACGATGGTCATCCTGGGCCAGCGCTGGGCGGAGCAGTACATGAACGAGACGCCCGGCCAGATCATCCAGGTCACGGGTGGTGGCTCGGGCACGGGTATCGCCGCGCTCATCAACGGCACCACCGACATCTGCGCCGCGTCGCGGCCGATGAAGCCCGATGAGAAGCTCAAGCTGCGTGACCGTTTCCAGACGATGGGCGTCGAGATCCCCGTCGCCAAGGACGGTCTCTCGGTGTACCTGGGCGAGGCGAACGTGGTGAAGAAACTCTCGCTCGAACAGCTCAAGAACATCTATCTGGGCACGCTCACGAACTGGAAGCAGGTCGGTGGCAAGGACGCGACCATCGTGCTCTATGGCCGCGAGAACAGCTCGGGCACGTACGGCTTCTTCAAGGACAACGTGCTGGGCGGCCGGGACTTCTCGCCGCGCGTACAGACCTTGCCGGGCACGGCGGCGGTCGTGAACGCGGTCTCGAAGGACCCGAACGGTATCGGGTATGGTGGCGCGGCATACGCGAAGGGCGTGAAGGATTGCGCCATCGCCAAGGACGACAAGTCGCCGGCGATCCTGCCGACGGCCGTCACGGTGCACGATGGCACGTATCCGCTCTGGCGCTACCTGTTCTTCTATACGCGCAAGAAGCCGGCTGGCGATATCAAGAGATTCGTCGATTGGACGCTGTCGGCCAAGGGCCAGGAACTCGCCACCAAGGTCGGATACTTCCCGCTCAAGTAGCCGAGGACTCTGTGACGACAGGTTCGCGGCCCCTGCGGCCGGGACATGATGCGGCGGCGTTCCGCCGCCACCAGATCTTGCGCGAGAACGTCATCGCGTGGATCCTGCGCGGCTGTGCTTTCAGTGCGGTCGCGGGCCTGTTGCTCATCGTGTTGTTCGTCTTCAAGGAAGCATGGCCGATCCTGGGCGACAGGGTCACGCAGCAAGAAGCCAATCTGGCCGGCTTCTTCAGCCAGCCGCTCTGGCAGCCCGTGAGCGAGACTCCCAAGTACGGTTTTACGCCCCTGTTCGCCGGCACGATCAAGGTCGTACTGGTCTCGATGCTGTTCGCCGTGCCGATCGGCGTGCTGGCGGCGCTCTTCGCCACCGAGTTCGCCAGCCCGCGACTGCGCGAGATCCTCAAGCCCTGTATCGAGCTGCTGGCCGGCATCCCGTCGGTCGTGCTGGGTTTCTTCGGGCTCATGGTCCTGGCGTCCTGGCTGCAGCCGATCACCCACGCGCCTGTGCGCCTGAATGCGTTCAACGCCGGGATCGCGCTGGGCTTGGGGATCATCCCGACCGTCTTCACGGTGTGCGAGGACGCGCTGCGCGCCGTTCCCAAGAGCTTCCGCGAAGCCTCGCTCGCGCTGGGCGCCACGCCGTGGCAGACCGCGTGGAACGTGGCGCTCCCGGCAGCATCGGCGGGTGTCGGCGCCGGCGTGCTGCTCGGCCTGGCCCGCGCCGTGGGCGAGACGATGATCGTGCTCATGGCTTCGGGCAACGCCGCCATCACGTCGGGCGACGTGTTCGATTCCGCGCGCACGTTCTCTGCCACCATCGCCGCCGAGCTCGCCGAGGTCGTCGTGGGCAGCCCGCACTACGCCACGCTGTTCTTTCTGGGTGCGCTGCTGTTCCTGCTCACGTTCTTCATCAATGTTGCGGCCGGCGCGTTCGTGGACCGGTTGCGCCGCAAGCTGGCGGGCGCATGACGACCGACGCGCTGCGCGCGACCCTCCGGCCACTCAAGAAGTCCCGGCCTTTCGATCTGGCCGGTCTGAGCTTCACCGCGCTGTCGGGTTTCGCCGCGTTCCTGATCGTCGCCATGGTCGCTGTGATCCTGGGCGATGTCGTCATCCATGGCGCCGGCACCGTGACGTGGGAGTTCCTCTCTGCAGCGCCCAAGGAGGGCATGACGAAGGGCGGCATCTTCCCGGCGATCTACGGGACCGTGCTGCTTGTGGTGCTCATGACCGTGGCGCTCGTGCCCTTCGGCGTGGGCGCGGCCGTGTACCTGCATGAATACGCGCGCCCCGATGCGTGGTTCACGCGCGCGGTGCGCTTCGCGGTGGCCAACCTGGCGGGCGTCCCCAGCATCGTCTACGGCCTCTTCGGTCTGGGCTTCTTCATCCACTTCATCGGTGGCAGTGTCGACCGCGCGTTGGGCTTGGACGTGGTCTTCGGCCAGCCCGCGCTCATGTGGGCGGCGCTCACGCTTGCGCTGCTCAACCTGCCGGTCGTGATCGTGACCACCGAGGAAGCGCTGCGTACCGTGCCGCGAGAGATGCGCGAAGCCTCGTTGGGGCTGGGCGCCACGCGCTGGCAGATGGTACGCCACGTGCTGCTGCCCCAGGCCATGCCCGGTATCCTGACCGGCGCCATCTTGTCGGTGTCGCGCGGCGCCGGCGAAGTGGCGCCGATCCTGTTCACCGGCGCGGCGTATTACCTGCCGTTCCTGCCGCACTCGCCGACAGACCAGTTCATGGAACTGGGCTACCATGTGTTCGTGCTCGCGACGCAGTCGCCCGATATCGATGCCACCAAGCCGCTGCTGTACGGCACCGTGCTCGTGCTGCTCTTGATCACTTTCCTGCTGAACATCACCGCCATCCTGCTGCGGGCCCGCCTGCGCGCCCAGCTGGCAGGGAGGAGCTGACGTGACCGTCCAAACCCCGGAGCGACCGGCCGTGACTCAGGAACCCCCGCGCGCGACGCCGCCGCCGCCGACCGTGCGCGCGCAACAGCCCGAGACCGCCGAGGGCGCGAGCCCTACGCATCTGAGCGCGCGGGGATTGGACCTGTTCTACGGCGCTCATCAGGCACTCAAGAAAGTCTCGATCGAGATCCCCTCGCACAGTGTGACCGCCATCATCGGCCCCTCGGGCTGCGGCAAGAGCACGTTGCTGCGATCGTTCAACCGCATGAACGACTTGATCCCGAACGTGCGCATCATGGGTGAGCTGCGCGTCTCGGATATCGATATCCTCGCGGCCACCACTGACGTGGTCGAACTGCGCCGGCGCGTGGGTATGGTCTTCCAGCGCCCGAACCCGTTCCCCAAGAGCATCTTCGAGAACGTGGCTTTCGGCCTGCGCATGCTGGGCTTGAAGGATCGCAATGAACTCGAGATCCGCGTGGAGGACAGCCTGCGCCGCGCCGCGTTGTGGGACGAGGTGAAGGACCGCCTCGACCGCTCCGCCATGGCGCTATCGGGCGGCCAGCAGCAGCGCCTTTGCATCGCCCGCTCGCTCGCCGTCGAGCCAGAGGTCCTGCTCATGGACGAGCCCGCATCAGCGCTCGATCCCACGGCCACCGCCCGTATCGAGGAACTGGTGCTGGACCTGAAAGCGCGTTACACGATCGTGGTCGTGACGCATAATATGCAGCAGGCCGCCCGCATCTCGGACCGCACCGCGTTCATGCTGCAGGGTGAGCTCATCGAATTCGACGACACGCGGCGCATGTTCACGAGCCCGCACCAGAAGCTGACCGAGGACTACATCACGGGCCGCTTCGGTTGATACCCGCCAGTCAGGCGGCATAAGGAGCGGCATGGAACGCCATTTCGATCATCAGCTCGAGGACCTGACGCGCCAGCTGCTCAACATGAGCGGGCGGGCCGAACAGATCATCCGCAAGGCCGTCGAGGCCCTGCAGCAGCGCGACCCCGCGCTTGCGGACGAGGTCTTCGCCGATGACCATGTGATCGACCGGCTCGAGATCGAGATCGAGGAACGGTGCATCCACCTGTTGGCGCTGCAGCAGCCGCTCGCGACCGACCTGCGCTTCATCACGTCGGCGCTCAAGATCTCGAACGACCTCGAACGCGTGGGCGACCACGCGGTGAATATCGCCGGCTGTGCCAAGGCGCTCATGAAGAGCGCGCCGGTCAAGCCCCTGGCCGACCTTCCCAAGCTTGTGGATTCCTCGATCGGCATGCTGCGCGATTCACTCGACGCGTTTGTACGCCGCGACGCCGAGGCCGCGCGCAAGTTGGTGCTGCGCGACGACGAGGTCGATGAACTCAACCGCCACCTGTTCGGTGAGTTGCTGGCGCGCATGGTGGGCGATCCGCTACAAGTCGAGCGCTCGATGACCTTGGTGCTGGTGGGCCGCAATCTCGAGCGCATCGGCGACCTGGCGACCAACGTGGCCGAGGAAGTCGTGTTCATCGCCGAGGCGCGCGTGATCAAGCATCACGCCGAGGATTCGCAGCCGGTGAGCGAGGACGAGTTCGGGCGCAGCTGACGGATCGACGCTCTGCTCCGCTCAGCGCGGTGATGGCGACGATCGCGGCATGAGTAGCGCCTTGCGCGTCTGGCGCACCCGCGGCCATGCGCGTGCCAGCCATACGCCCCACGCGGCGATCCAACACCCCGCCGCGCCCGCGAGCACGGGAAGCATGAATGCGCCGGCGTACTCGGCGCTCACCCGCAGCACCAGCGCGAGCGCCAGCGCAAAGAGCGTGAGACGCGACAGCACGCGGGCCTCGTCGGCCAGGCCGTGGCCGCCGTGCGAGACCACCACACGCGTGCCGATCCCTAGCGTGAGCAGGCCGTAGCCCGCCACGAACACCACGTGCCATAGCGCGATCTCGTGTGCGGGCCACAGGGCGATCGACGCCAGCCCGGCGAGCAATCCCCAGCCCGCGGCGCGGATCGCCCACGCGACACCATCGCGGCGGCCCTCGGGGCGCAGCAGCTTCCATGCGAGCAGCGTGCTCGCGGCACCTGCCGCCGCCCGAAGCACTGCGGCCATGCGCGGGTGCTGCGTGGCTTCGGCGACGAGCGCGCCCATGAGCAGGACCGCGAGGGTCGCAGCAAATGCCCGGCGCCGCGGACGGTCGCCGGCGCGCGCGACGCCCAGGATCGTGAGCGGCTCGGGCATCATGGCGAATGTGGGTACCAGCAGCCCGCCCAGTCCCAATACCAACGCGAGCACCATGAAGCGCGAGACCAGGTGCTCGGCCATATGAAGCGCCGGCTCGTGCGCCCAGCCTGCTGCGACCGCTGCTTGCCACGCGGTGCCAGCGACGCCGGCGAGCAGGCCCAGGCCTACGAGCAGGAATTCTTCCGGCGGCGCCCCGGCCCCGCCGGGGCCCCAACCGCCCGGCGCGAGCAGCCGGGAGAATGCGCGGCCGGCCACGGCGATCAGCAGTTGGATCAGCACGAGCGCCGCGAACGCGTGCGCGTAGGTCTCGAGCCCGGCGAAGGCGGCCAGCGCGGAGAGCGCGATGCCGGCGGCGATGCCCCACGTCTCGCTTGCATGGGCTTTGGCGCCGTGCGTGAACGCAGGCATGGCGGTGAGCAGGAAGCCGGAGACGAACGAGAGCTCGAAGCCCTCCATCATGAGTCCGGCGTGCAGCCGTCCCGGCCAGAGCGTGATGCCCGCCGCGAGCGCAAGCCACGGCGCGACCCCGGCGATCGCGAGCGCAGCGCCCAGCGGGAACAGCACGCGGTAGGGCTCGATCGCGGCGCTGACAGCGACCGGCAGCGGCCGGACCTGCTCGCGTGTCACGTGTTGCATGCGAAGCCGCGTCTCATTCGAGCGTCTTGCTGAAGCGCTGCGTCGAGAACGTGAAGAACGCCACCGCGAAGACGACCAACGCCAGACTCTGCTTCCACATCTCGGTCAGCCCCACGCCCTTGAGCACGATCCCGCGCACGAGTTGCAGGTAGTAGGTGAGTGGCAGCAGCGCCCCCAGCCACTGTGCGGGCGCGGGCATGGCCTCGCGCGGGAACATGAAACCCGAGAGCAGGACGTTCGGCATCATGAACAGTGTCGCGGTCTGGATCACAGAGGCCTGGGTGCGGCCGAGCGTGGAGATGAAGAGGCCCAGCCCCAGGTTGGCGGTGATGAACAGGAACGATGCCGCGTACAGCGCGGGTAGCGGCCCACGAATGGGCACGCCGAACAGCAAGTGGCCCACGACCAGCACGGTGGTCATCTGGATGTAGCCCACGAAGATGTACGGCACGATCTTGCCGAGCATGATCTCGCTGCGCGCGAGCGGCGTGACGATCAGCTGCTCCAGGGTACCCATCTCGCGCTCGCGCACGATCGACATGGCGGTGATGATGATCAGGATATTGCTGAGCAGCATGCCGATGATGCCCGGCACGATGAAGACCGCGCTGCGAAGGGCGGGGTTGTAGAGCGGCCGCACGCGCACATCGATCGGCAGCGCGCGCAAAGCGGCGCCGCCCGTGCGGGCCTGCACGGTCTCGATGTTGAGCGCCTGGCCCACCGCCTGCGCGGCGGCGATGGCGCTGGACGACGCGCTGGGATCGCTGGCGTCGACCAGCACCTGCACCGCGGCGGTGCGGCCGCGTTTAAGGTCGCGCGCGTACGATTCGGGGATCACCACCGCGGCGCGCGCAGCGCCGGTGTCGATGCGGCGCAGGGCCTGCGCGTAATCGTGCGCGGGCGCGCCCATCTTGAAGTTGCCCGTGGCAACCAGTCGCTGCACGAACGTGCGGCTTTCCTGCGACTGGCTCTGATCGAATACCGTGGTCGGCAGGTCGCGCACGTCGGTGTGGATCGCGTAGCCAAAGGCGATCAGCTGCAGTACGGGCACCACCGTCACGAGTCGCAGCGTCGCCTTGTCGCGGCGCATCTGCAGGAATTCCTTGCGGATCATGCTCCAGAGGCGGTCGCGGTTCATGCGTCGGCCTCCTGCAGCGAGATGAAGATGTCCTCGAGCGTGAAGTCCTTGCCGAAGCTGGTTTTGACTTCGGTCGGGGTCCCGAGCGCCTTCACGTGCCCGCGCGAGAGGAACACGAGTCGGTCGAACCGCTCCGCCTCGTCCATGTAGTGCGTGGTCACGATCATGGTCACGCCTTCGGCGGCGCGCTCGCGGATGATCTCCCAGAACGTGCGCCGCGCGGCCGGGTCCACGCCCGCAGTGGGCTCGTCGAGGAATACGACGCGGGGCGTGTGCATCATGGCGCACGCCAGCGCCAGGCGCTGCTTCTGGCCCCCCGAGAGCACACCGGCCAAGCGTTCGCCGATCTCGCCCAGGCGCATGGCGGTCTTGGCCCAGGCGATGCGCGCAGGACGCTCGGTGGCCAGCCCGTACACACCGGCGTAGAAATCGAGGTTCTCGTCCACCGTGAGGTCGCGATACAGGCCGAACGCTTGCGACATGTAGCCGATGCGCGACTTCACCACGTCGGGTTCGCGCGCCACGCTTGCGCCGGCCACTTCGGCATCGCCGCGGGTGGGCGAGAGCAGCCCGCACAATATGCGGATCGCGGTCGTCTTGCCCGAA